>CAZOES010000054.1:0-25110 GCA_964578865.1 uncultured Gemmatimonadaceae bacterium
AGCGCGGCGTGTGCTTTCATCACACTCTCGATCAAGGGTGTGTTGCAATGACGCAATCGCAAATTTCCCCAAGTCCTTGTTTAATAAGGACTTGAGTGTGACGGTCGTAGCTTCATGCTTCGGCCGGTATCGACCGGGTCACAGGGAAGCGCCGCCCTAGGAGCAGGAACCGCGCCTATCGGCCTACTATCCAGTGAGCTACCTCACTCAGCCACGGGCCGACCCGCCAAGTGTCGACCGGCGGCGATGTTTCAGGTGCTTTCAAGCGTTGAGCGATGAACTCGGCAATCCGCTTGGCACGGGCATCCCAAGTCAGCGATTCTGCGGTAGTCAGCGCGGCTTGAGCGAGTCGCTCGGCCTCGGCAGGATTCGCAGCGAGGGCGCGAAGCCGAGCAACGGTCGCGTTGACCTCTCCGGGCGGCACGAGCGCTGCATTCTGCCCGTCGGTCAACAGCTCGGCGGTGTCGGGTGCGATTGGAGCCAGGAGTACCCGGCCGGCCGCGAGGTAGAGAAAAACTTTGATCGGCAACACGGTGTTCCCGTGGCGTTGGAGCGGTGCCAGGCTCGGCGGGATCACCAGCACGTCCGAGGCATAGAGCCAGGGTGCCAGGTCGGTGAACCGCTGCCAGGGTACCACTCGGACGTTGGCCAGCGATGCGGCTTCTTTTTCAACCGGTCCCTCGCCTTCGGAGCCGACCAGCACGAAGAACAGTTCGGGCGCGTGCCGGGCCGATTCGAGAATGATCTCGAGGCCTTTGCGGGCGTTCATTCGTCCGCTGTACACCACGGTAAATCGATCGACCGGGAGACCCAGCCGGGTGCGGGCGTCCGCCCGGGAAAGCCGGGGTTCCATCCGGGCCGGGTCCCAGCCATTGTGCGCCACCAGCAACTTCGACTGAGGAATGCCCAGCCGGAGATAACTTTGCAGTGCATGCTGGGAGTGAAACACCGCTCCGACCAGATCCGGATGCCGCAGGACCTGCCGGAGAAACGGCTGCAGCGGCGGATGCTGGTCGCCCCAGGGCCGGAAGTGTTCGTACAGGACCCGCTTCCCCTTGCGCAGAAAACTCCACGCAGCCGGCAGGTTGCGGGTATAGATCAGGTCGGCAGCGGCGGCAGCGGGATCCTTGGTTGCCCGCAGGGCGTGAGACCACTTCTCCAACCCGCGGAGCGCGTGGTAGCGGGACTTGATAAGGTAGACGTTGAACTTGCCGGTGACTTGGTAATACTCGCGTAAACGGGCGCTATCTCCCGGTCCGGTGGTTGAGCCGGGAATCAGGAGATCGATGACTTGACCTGTCCGCGACAGGGCCGAGACGGTGTTGATCACCTGTTCGGTGTCGGCACCGGTATCGGGCAGGAAGGCGTCGTAGACGTAGAGGATGCGGAAACTGGCCATTAGCCGTCAGCCCTGGGCCGTCAGCTGCTTATCGCCGGATCAGGCGTCATCGTTCAATCCTATTGGTGGTTTGCGGGTGGCTAAAGGCTAACGGCTAACGGCTGACGGCCAAAGTGGTCTCTTCAACCGGGAGTCAGCTCTGACCGACAGTCCCATCGACGCCAGACACGAGATGAAACGCGGCCTCTGGTGGATGGGAGCGGCGACGCTGGCCATGCGGATTCTCGATGTTGCCGGGACCCTGCTGGTACTGCAGTTCCTGGCGCCCGGCGAGATCGGCGTGGCCACCCTGGCCTGGAGTCTTTCGGTGGCGATGGAGGCCTTCAACGGGCTGGGTGTGGGGCAGGTGGTGGTGCGCCAGCGGGATCTCACTCACGCCGAGCTCTCGGGTCTCTTCTGGTTCTGCACCCTGCTGGGTGTGGCGGCGGTCGCGGTCATGGCCGCCGCGGCCCCGTTCATCGCGTTGTTCTACGCCAATTGGCGGCTCTACCCGATGATCGTGGTGGCGGCGTCCAAGCTGATCTTTGTCGGTGCCGCACTGGTGCCGCTGCAATTGGTGACCCGGGAACTGGATTATCGGACTTCGGGGGCGGTACAAACGCTGGCTACTCTGGGCGAGGCGATCACTAAGGTCGTGCTGGTGGTGGGCGGTCTGGGCGCCTGGGGATTGGTGTTGGCCAACGCGGGACGGGGACTCTACCTGATGCTGGCTCTCTGGTGGATGGCTCCGTTCAAGCCGGCTATCACCGCCGCGGATGCTGCCACCCGCAAGTCGATCGGCTACGGACTGCGGGTCGCCATCGCCAGCATTCTGTATCAGGTCTACCGCAACATGGATTTCCTGCTGATCGGCCGGTTCCTCGGCACCAGTGCGGTGGGTATCTACCGGGCGGCCTGGGATCTGGGGATGACGCCGCTGGAAATCATCCTCCAGCTGGTCAATCGGGTGCAGTATCCCATCTACGCCCGGCTGCAGACTCACAAGGAGGAGTTGACTCAGGCGTTTTACCGCAGTGCTCGATCGCTGCTGCTGGTGCTGGGCCCGGTGGCGGCGCTGATCTGCTTTGCCAGCCCGGACATTTTCCATTTGATCGGTGGAGGGAAGTGGGTTCCCTCAGTTCCGCTGGTCCAGATCCTGGTGTGGGCCAGTCTCCTCCGCGGCATCGCATTGCTCTTCCCTCAGCTGTATCACGCCACCGGCCATCCGGAACTGGGGATCTACGATTCTCTGGTGACCGGGGGAACTCTGGTGTTGGGTTTTCTGCTGGCTCTGGTCCTGGCGCCGGCCGAGGCCGGAACCCGGTGGGTAAGCCTGGTCTGGCTGCTCACCTTTCCCTTCACTCTGGGGCTGCATTTCTACCTGGTGCGGCGCACCGCCCCGATCACAGCCATGGGCCTGTGGAAGGATCTGGAAAAACCGGTCCTGGCCATGTTGTCGCTCTGTTTCATTCTGGCGCTCGGTTCGCAGCTGCGGCCGCTGGTTGGCTCTGCGGTACTCTCGCTGGGAGTGTTGCTGCTCCTTTCCGCGGGGGGTTTTCTTGCCTGTCTCCGGTGGATCCTCCACATCTCTCCCCGGGATCTTCTCCCTCGACGCGCCGGCTCTTAAGGTCCACCGGGTAACGGCCCGTTACCAAAGCAATACCCGATTGTGGCGCGGCAATAATCGACAGGCAGTGAAGTTTCGAAGTGGCAAGAATCCCTGCAGTAGCCCATTTCATCTGGTTCGGACGGAATCTCCTCTGGGTTCATGTCCTGGCCATTCGCTCGGCCGCCGAACGGGGCGGCTTCGAGCGGGTGATTCTGCATCACGCCGACGATCTGAGCGACAGCCCCTGGTGGAACGAACTGCCCGGCATCAGAGGGTTCGAGGCCCGTCAGCTCAATCCGGAGCAGCTGCTGTCCCGTTGTCCCCAGGGCGATACCCTGGTCGAGATCTATCGGGAGCTGAGCGAACCGGCTGGAAAGGCCAACATGGTGCGGGCGGCACTGCTCTATCTCGAGGGGGGCGTGTTTCTCGACAGCGATACCGTCACGGTCGCTTCCTTCCAGCCGTTGCTGAGTCTGGGCGGGGTCTTCTGCGGGGAAGAGCGGATCAACCGTCCCTATGCGGTGCGGGTGAGTCGTTCGCTCAAGGTGCTGGTGCCGATGTTCATCCGCCGGCTGATCCGCTCAGCGCTGAGGGAACTTCCCCGGGGCTGGAGGGCGTTCCAGTGGATCGAGCATTTCTATCCGGCGGCGGTGAACAACGCGGTGCTGGGGAGCGAGCCGGGTCATCCGTTCCTGGGCGAACTGATGCGGCGCATGGTGGGGTTGCCGGTGGAGCGGCGCAAAGTCCGATATGCGCTGGGCACCCATCTGCTGCAGCAGGCGGTGGAAGAATACCGCGGTCCCGATCTCCGGATCATGACTCCGCACCGGTTCTACCCCCTCGGTCCGGAGATCTCAATTCACTGGTTCCGCAAGACTCGCCGGGCCAATCTTTCCGAGGTGCTCCGGCCTGACACCATCCTGGTCCACTGGTACGCCTCGGTGCGGACCCGGACCATCGTGCCCGAGATCAACCCCGCCTACGTGAAGGCACGCTCCCGGACTCAACTGTTCAGCGCCCTGGCCTCGGCATTCGTCGACTGAACGGCTCAGCCGTTCCGACGCAGGATGATGGTTCCCTTCTCGCTCTGGTAATTCTCCCGGCTGAATCCCTCATAGCGCTGCATCCATTCCGCCACCATCGCCTGTTCGTCGGGGCGACGGGCATCGTCCACCAGTACAAGGGCAGTGGGCGTGAGCCGGTCCTCCAGCAGCGGTACTGCCGGGAATCGTGCCATGGACTGGTCTTTGCCCGGGGGCCCATCCACCACCAACAAACCGATCGGCCGGCCCTCTTCATCGAGGGCCCGGCGAATCACGGCCGGGTCGTACCACTGACTGGTTCGGCCGCCCGCCTCGACTGCAATCAGCGGGGCGTGCACCAGACGCACGTGGCGCTCCAGCCCGTGCAACCGGAGCAGGGAGCGGGTGGCCTCACAGAAGCGGGCCTCATGGTCGATCGAGACGATCCGCCCCTGCCCGTTCCGTTCGATGCAGTACGCCGCCAGCACCGTCGAGAGCCCGCTGCCGAGTTCGACAACCAGGGCCGGCTTCGACTCCAGCATCAGCTGAACCACAAAACGGAGAAACTCCGGAGTGGCCTGATAGATCTGAATGGGACGAAAGGGAACGGCGGGCTGGATCACGCTGTAAATGGCCAGCCAGGCTTCACTGCGGCGGTAGCGGGTATCCTGTTCCCGCTGGACCGCTCGGACCGCCTGGCGGAGTCCCAGCGCCAGAGCGCCTCCTACCGCAACGGTTGCCAGGATTTCTCCGTTATCGAACGACATCAGGACTCATCCCGAAGCAGGTCGATGCTGGCGTGGACCCAGGCCACGGCATCGAGCAGTGTGAAATGTCCGTCGCGGGCGTTTTCGCCGGTCCGCTGCAGCCGGGACAGGTCTCTGCCGGTCTCCAGTACCATGAACGGCACCAAGCCCACCCCCTCGAACAGCGCCTGCCGGTAACCCAGGCCCTCGTGCTCCACCTTGGAGATGTGATCGCCGTAGAGAACTACGGTAGTCTCCTGAGGTAACGCTTCGATGTAGCGACCGACCGCGCGGTCGACGTAGTGAATCACATCAAAATAGTTTTCGGCGATACTGGCCGAGCCGGGAAAGAAGCGGGCCAGCTGGCGATCGTAGTTGTGAAAGGGAATGTGACTGGTCGCGGTGATGGCCAGCTGAAACTGGCGCCCGGTCTGCGCCGAGAAATCCATGGCGGCGAACTGGAGCAGTTCCTCATCGGGAACGCTCCAGCCTGACACCGGGGCAGCCGCCAGATGCTCGAATTCCTCCCGGAAGATCAGCCGGTCGAATCCCATCTCCTCGAAGGCCGGACGGCGGGAAAAGAATTCCCCCGACACGCCATGCACCGCCACGGTGTTGAAGCTCATCTCCCGGAGCCGCTCCACCAGCGAACCGGCGTAGGGGTAACCCTGAATCTTGTAGGTCGGCACATCGGCCGACGGGGCCCGGCCCATCAGCATGGTGAAATCGGCGTCCAATGAACCGGTACGCTTGTCGGCCTGGACCGCGTAGGTCATTCCTCGGCGGGCCAGGCGATTGAGCTCGGGCGTCACCTCCTGGCCCTTGATCTGGAAATTGAGAATGGACCAGTCGAGGCTCTCGACCTGGAGGAACACCAGGCGATCGGCGATGGGTGCAGGGGTTTCAATCGGAGTGAGCTCGTCGCTCTTCTCCTTGGCCCGGGCCAGGGCGCGAACCAGCAGAGCCTTGCTGTCTATGCAGGCGTATTCGGCAGCCCAGGCCGGCAGATAGCCGTACACCGCCCCCAGTCCGCCAACGGTTTCCCAGGTGGCGATCTTGGCCAGCGGCTTGTAGACCCGGTTGACGATCAACACCGCCAGCAGATACAACCCGGCGCAGATCCCCCCGGCCCGCAATGAAGGAGTCGAATCGGGGGCGCTGTAGAGCAGCAGGAGCTTGAGCCCGAGGGAGCCGAGAAAGACCAGATGCCAGGAGCGGAGCAGCGCGAAACCGGCATCGGTCACCAGAGCGCCTTCCCGCCGTTGATTCAGAATCACCAGGATCGAGAGCGGCTGCTGGAAGTAGTCGTGGTACACCAGGACGAAGACATAGAACAGCGCGTTGGCCAGGAAGGCGATCAGCAGCAGGGGGCGGGGCAGCACTCCGTTGAGGGCGCCGAAGGCCAGCAGGTTAAGGCCGAAGCGAAGTACCTGATCGATGATCGGGTCCATGCCGCCCTGAGCCTGGGGTGCCAACAGAGTCTTGGCCTGCACCAGCCAGGCCTCGAGGGCACAGATCAGGATCAGGACAAAGGCCAGACTCACTTTGGGCTCCGGTAGATCGAACGAGCCTCGTCATAGAGCGATTCCAGCGCCGATACTCTCGCCCGGTTGTCGTACTCCCGGATCATCTTCTCCCGGGCCGCCAGCCCCATCGACCGGCACCTGGCCGGATCTTTCATGACCCGGGACAATCGATCGGCCAGGGCATCCACATCACGTTCGGCTACCAGGTAACCGGTCACCCCATCGTCGATGATTTCGGGAATTCCGCCATGGAGCGTGCCGATCGGCACTGCGCCGGAGGCGCTGGCTTCCTTTACCACGATCAGCCCCGATTCCCGATTGCCGGTTCCCGGTTCGACTACGCTGGGAGCCAGCAGCACATGGGCGGTAGCGAGAGTGGCCGCGACCTGTTCGGGTGATCGGGTCCCTGCGAAGGTTACCCGTTGTTCGATGCCGGCCTCCCGGGCAATGCTCTTGAGCATCGGTTCTCGTTCGCCTTCGCCGATCAGGGTCAAGCGGATGTCGGGAAGCTCTGCGGCGACCCTGGCGAACGACTGGAGACCGAACTCGAAGCCTTTCTTCTCGATGAAGCGACCGATCATGACCACATCGGTGGGTTGCGCCGGGCGGGTGCCGGGGTGGAACCGGTCGAGGTCGACCCCGAGCCGGTGGACCCGGAGTTTGTCGCCGGGCACCCCCTGGGCGATCAACAACTCCCGGAGTTCGTTCGAGGCGCAGAGTCCCAGGGTCATCTCACGCAGAACCTGGGGCCCCAGCAAGGCGTAGCGCAGATGCTCGGGAAGCCAGCGTCGCCACGAGGTAAGGATCGGGACGTCGTAGCCGTGGAATGTCACAACCAGGGGCAGTCGGTGGCGCCGGGCAAAAGGCAGGGCATACACCGCGCCGGGACCAAAATGGGCGTGCACCAGGGTGAAGTTGCGCTCCCGGAACCGGGCATCGAACGGGGCGGAACTCCGGGTGACCCGATAGAGCGGGCCGGCGACATTCACCCGGGGCCAGGGGAATCGCTCGGGGAGCAGCCGCACTCCGCAGAAAACTTCGGCGTCGTAGCGCTGGTGATGCCGAATCTCTTCGTAGACGAAGGTCTGGGAGTAGGGAAGAAACCGGGTGTTGAAGAGTGCCACCGGCTCGGGAGAGCCTGGGGTCATCGCGTCCTCGCGCCCGCCTGCGGCCAGATCCGGTCGAACTCCACCAGGATGTCCCACAGGCTCTGTTGGTGCCGCGCCGCTCCCTCCAGTTGCGAGACTTCCGCCGGAAACCGGGAGACCAGATCGCTCCGCTGGAGCGGATCCTGATCTCTGTCGTAGAGATGGGGGATTCCCTGCGAAAGATCAACCACCAGGCTCCAACGCGGGGTTTCGGAGAAGAAAACGTCGGAGGTGATCAGACTCAGGTGGCCATCCCGGGCCGGCGGGTTCACCAGGCTGTGTCCCATCCATGAGGTGGTGTCCCGGATACCCAGCAGATCGGTGATGGTGGGCGCCAGATCCAACTGCGAGGCGAGTCCCCCGTGCCGGCCGGAGGGAAGTCGGGGATGAGCACCGTGAATCAGGAAGGGAACCCAGACCGACTCGCGCCAGCCGTTGCGCTGGCCGGGCGTCCCATCATGCTCGCCCAGGTTGTACCCGTGGTCCCCCACGATGACCAGCAGGGTGTTTCCGAACCACGGTTCCCGGGCCAGCGAATCCACGAATTGCCGCACTACATCGTCAGTGTAGTGCATGGTGTTGAGAATCGCATCGGCCGGCGTGCCGCCAGAGTTGAGGTCGAGCTTCGACTCCCGGCTCCGGAACGGATAGTGATTGCTGATCGATACCACCGTCGCCATGAACGGCTGCGACTGGTTTCCCAGCTCGCGAATCCGTTTGAGTGCCCGGGCGAAGACTTCGCGGTCGAGCTCATCGGCATCGGGGTAGTAACTCGACTCGTCGTACCAGCGGCTGAGCCAGATGGTCTGGTTGTCCCAGTCGGGATCGCTGCCGGTAAAGAAGGCGGTGTGCCAGCCATGGTGGCGGAGCACGGCAGGAAGGCAGTTGAGCGCGATCGCCGTGTAGGTCGTGCTGATGTTGCGGGAAGAGTGGGGCTGGGCCGAGCAGTGATTGGCGATAAAGCCATTCACGGTGGGCGGCCCGAAGCTCAGAAAGCTGGTCCAGCTGGCGGTGGTCTTCTGGGCCGCGAGGCTATCCAGAAAGGGCGTGGGCGAAGGATGGCGATCGGGCCGGTGAAACCCCACGTCCCAGCCGCGGAACGTCTCCAGCTGCAGCAGGATCACGTTCCAGCGGGTCGGTTCAGGCTTCTGCAGCAGCGGGACCCGCAGCAGCGGATAGCGGGAGCTGCCGGCGAATTTCCATTCATCGGGCCGGTCGGCGGCGAGCCATTGAGCCTGATACTCGCTGACAAGCTTGGGGAGATCGGCCGGCGGGGTGCTGCTGCGGGAGTCACTCAGTAACTCGAGCCCCAGGGTGATGACCTCGGGCCGGGCCCGATTGCGGGGGAAGTGGCCGCCCGGGGTGTTGTAGACCACCAGGAGTCCCGTCACCGGAACCACCGCCAGAGCCCACGCCGTGGAGGTTCGCCAGAGGGTCTCGCCCCGCCGGTCTTTGCGGATCACCCGGCGGCCCAGCCACCAGTACAGGGTCATTCCCGCGAAGAGCAGAATGAAAGGAAGCCAGGGACCGCCCCGATCGGTGGTAAAGACATGCAGCATGTCGGAGCCCCAGGCCCCGACTCGCTCATAGGTGCGGAGAAGGCTCAGGGTGAGATGGGTGCCGAGAAAGCGTTCGACCTCGTTGTCGGCGTGATCCAGGCCAACCGTCAGGGTCAGCAGGATCAGCTGGACGGTATGCCATCGGGCCGCGCTTCTGGCGCTGACCTCGCCTCGATAGGCGGTCAGCCAGCGGATGGTGAAGGGCAACGCGATCAGCAGCACCCCGAGCAGGTTGTACTCCAGGGCCCGGCCGAAGTAACTGCCCCAGGCCCGTACGTAGGCGCCACCGTAGGGCGTAGGGCGGAGGAAGAGAAAGAGTTCCTGGCCGGTCATGACCAGCCAGGCCAGCAGCACCAGCAGCAGGGAGACCTGGAACTCCCGGGCTCCACTGCGACGTTGGTCAATCGAGTTCATCGAGTAGGGCTATTGAGGCTGACGGGCATTCCTCGCCTCGATGGCTGCCACCGCGGGGGCCAGCGCGTCGGCCATGATCGCCGCGGTGCGGGCGGCGCCCAGGTCGGTCGGGTGAATGTGATCGTGGAAATTCTCGGGAACTCCCGACAGTGAGGTGACGTCGATGATGTGGTCGTGAGGGATTTCCTCATCGATCACCCGGTAGATCTGCCGGAAAGCGTCGACGTGAGCATCGTGGTCGAAGCCGTGAAAGTCGTAGCGGCAGCGGGCCCGCTCCCGGGCCGGGAGATTGGGAACGATCAGGGTAGCCTGCTTGCCGACGAACAGCTCGATCCCCAGCGTCTGTGCCGTGCTGCGAATCAGCCGGAGGTTGGTCCGGAAGATCTCCAGTCCGCGTTTGTCGTAGTGGTCGGCCAGAGTGGTGGTGAGTTTTCCCGCCTTGGCTTCTCCATTCACTGAGGGAGAGAAGTGGAGCCGAACCTTGGTGAGCAGCTGGGAGTAGCGGGCCAGCCAGTCATACCAGCGGGGCTCATAGATCGTTACCGGGGCCGATGCCTCGAGGCCCCACGAACCATCGGGCAGGGTCCGCCAGTTGGCGATCCGGTCGACCGAATTGAAGTAGTACATGTCATTCCACCCGTGATACACCACGATGATGTCGGGGGAATAGAACCTGACTCGGCTCCAGAGCCGGCCCATCGATTCGAAAGTCGAGAAGCCACCTAACGCCGCGTTGAGAAACTCGATCTTGTCGCTGCGACCGGGTCGGTGCCGCAGATTCTCGGCGACCTGCCAGGGCCAGGTGACCGAATCGGGCAGCAGGGTCCCGGTGCCGGCGGTGGAAGACTCTCCCAGGAACGCGATCCGGATGGTGTGGGGCGGTTTGACCGGGGGAATGTCAGGGGTAGAGATGAAGCCGTCACGATTGACGGTCTTGGTCACTGCGCCGTCGTGGTACACGCCCGGTTTGCCGCGCATGGCGGAGAACGCATCGAGCAGCGCCCAATCGGCGATGGGCCGTTTGGCCAGCGAGCGTCCGGTAAGGGCCCAGAGATCCTCGTACCTGGTGGTGGCCCGCAGGTAGATCTCGGCCCCAAGAAACAGCAGGACGCATGGTATGATGACGACCAGCGCGGTGAGACGGCGCTTGGCACTGAGCGAAAGGTGAGCTTCCCCGGCCGGGGTATTCATGAAATCATTCCTTGCACAAGTGCGGCCCGATTGGGCAGGTATTCTAATGCAGCCGACCTGCCCTTATCATTCCCGCGCCCCTGTCCGGAGCCCGGTTCTGCGTCGCTGGTTTGCCCCAGTTCTCCTGTTTGTTGTCAGTGTCCCTGCTGCCGCCCAGGACAGCATCCCTCAGGCCCCCCGTGATTCCGCGGTCAAGCCGGGTTTCGTAGTCGACGACAGCGGCCGGGTCCGGCCCTATGTGCCGGTCGAGCGTGACTCGCTGGGCAATCCCATCATCAAGTACATCGAAGTGCGGCGGTCGGACATCTTCGATTCGACCGAGGCTCACGGCTTTCTGCCCAGGCTGATGAACGGGTTGCACTTCATGACGACGCCCCGGGTCATCACCCGGGAAATCCTGCTCAAGGAAGGCCAGCCCTACGATTCGATCGACGCGGCCGAAACCGCCAGGAATCTTCGGGCGCTCGGCATTTTCCGGAGGGTGCGGGTCGATTCTGCGACCACCGACTCCGGCTTTGTAGTCAAGGTCTTCGCCCAGGACGGCTGGTCCACTCAGGCCGATCTTCGGTTCCGCAGCGCCGGCAGCCAGACCGATTGGCAAGTGGCGATGATCGAGAAAAACCTGATCGGGACTGCCACCAAGTTCGCGGTTCGCTATCGCCATACGCCCGACCGAAACCAATTGGGCTTCCAGTTTCTTCAGCCCCGTCTGTTTGCCCGGAGCGTGCTGCTGGGTCTTCGCTATGAAACCCGGAGCGACGGCAAGCGAGGGCAGGTGGCCCTCGAGCGGCCGTTCTTTTCGCTCCGCGACAAGGCCGGCATCGCCACCTTGCTGGATGTGCGAAATGAGCGGGTACTCCAGTTCCGCGACGGTTTCGCCGATGCGAGTGACTCGCTGCGGCGGAAGTATCTACTGGGCCGGGTGGAAGTGGCCAAGGCGCTCCGGCGGAGTAACCGGGGCTACCTCCGGCTGGGATTCAATGCCCAGGTCCGGCGGGACGATTACACCATCTGGCCCGCCAAAGACAACAATCAGACGGTGACCGGCGCATTGGGACCCTTCCTCGAGTGGCGCAAAGCCAACTTTGTGGTGATTCAGGGATTCCAGCGGATCGGCCGGGATGAGGATGTCGACATCAGCAATCTGGCCCGGATCGGGGTAACCCTGGCGCCGGATTTCCTGGGGTACGACACGACCGGTGTAGGCCTCCTGGGGCAATTCCGTTTGGGCACCAAGATCGGGGGACGAGGCTTCGGCTTTGCCTGGATCGATGCCCGGGCCAACGGACTCTACACCTCCAGCGGACTGGACTCCGGCTCGGTGACCTTCGGCGGTACCGCGCTCATCGCGCCGGCCCGGCGGCACCTGGTGATCGGCCACGCCGATATCGGCTGGATCAAGAATCCGCTGCCGGCCACTGAGTTCGATCTCGGCTTCGCCACCGGTCCACGAGGATTCCCGATTCACGCCTTCACCGGCGACCGGACCTACTTCACCACCGCCGAGTATCGCTACATCTTCGGACAGGACGTATTCAAGGCGCTGGATCTCGGGGTTGCCGGATTCGTCGATCACGGCGGGGCCTGGTACAACGGCGATCCTCGGCGCACCGGGACCAATCTCGGTATCGGCCTGCGATTGAGTCCCTCCCGGGCGGCCGATTCCAACCCGACTCGGCTCGACCTGACCTACCGGATGAAGAACGACCGGCAGAAGGCGGGATGGGTATTTGTGGTGGCATCGGGCTTGGTGTTCAATACTCAGCCGAGGGGCAACTGAGATGACTGCACCGGACGCAGTACCCACTCCAGCGCCGGCCCGCCGCTTCCCCAAGCTTCGGGCGGTGATCATCCTGGTGATCCTGATCCCGCTACTGCTGATCACGCTGTATTCCTGGCTCTCGCTCCATTGGGATTATTCCAACGGCTACCGGAGCGGGCTGCTGCAGAAGTTTTCTCAGAAGGGCTGGCTCTGCAAAACCAACGAGGGCGAACTGCTGCAGACCGTCGGGGTCAATCCGACGATATGGAACTTCACCGTGCGTGACGACGCCATGAAGTTGGCGCTCGATACGCTGGTCGGACGCAACGTCCGGATCCACTACACCGAGCATCGCGGCGTGTTGACCAGCTGTTTCGGGGACACGCCGTATTATGTTGACGGCGTGACCGTGATTCACGAGTAGTCCCAAGCAGGAAGAAAGTTCACCACAGAGACGCAGAGTCTCTGAGGTGTCGTGGCAGGCTTCGAGAAACTCAGTGTCTCTGTGTCTCTGTGGTGAAGAAATCCCACCCGCCTCACCCGGGAATCATGTCCGACATCAAATCCGTGTTGACTCCAGCCGCGCCACGCCCCGCGGGCCATTACTCACAAGCAGTAGTTCACGGTGGCGTGGTTTACGTCGCCGGACAGCTCCCGCTGGATCCTGGTTCGGCCAGCCGGGAGGTGGGAAGCATCGAAGACCAGACCCGACAGGTGCTGGCCAATGTCGGGGCGATTCTCGACGCGGCCGGAAGCGGTCTCGATCGAGTGCTCCAGATGACGGTGTACATCACCGACATCGAGCTGTGGGGCCGGTTCAATGCCACCTACATCGAGGTGATGGGCGGTCACAAACCGGCCCGCGCGGTGGTGCCGGTCAATGGATTGCACTACGGCTATCACGTCGAAGTGCAGGCTATCGCCGCGGTTCGCTGATGGGGGCGGTCTCGTCCGAGTCGCTGGTCGACGTGGTCATCGGGCTCTCCCATCCGCTGCCCGACGGAGCCACCCTCGAGAGTATCGAAACGCCGGCCGCGGTGGTCGACCTTCCGGTCATGGCCTCCAATCTGCTTCGCACCGCGGGCTACTGCCGCGAGAACGGATTGGGCTACCGGCCTCACACCAAGACCCACAAATCTCCGGTCCTTGGCACGGCTCAGCTCCGGGCGGGTGCCACCGGGCTGACCGTGGCCACCTTGCGTGAGGCCGAGGAGATGTCGGCAATATGCGATGATCTCCTGCTGGCCTATCCCCAGGTCGGCTGGGCGAAGCTGGCCCGACTCGTTGAGCTGGCGGGGAGGGTTCCCCGTCTCACCGTAGCGCTGGATTCGCCCCAGGCACTCGCCGGCCTTGCCCGGGCGGCGCTGGAGAGCAGGACCACGACCGGGGTGGTCATCGAGCTCGACGCAGGGATGGGCCGAGTCGGAGTGCAGACCCCGGCCGAAGCGGTAGCGCTGGCCCGGGCCGCCGCGGGCGCAGCCAGACTCCGCTACGAGGGAGTGATGTTCTACCCGGGGCATATCCGCGAGGCCGGCTGGGAACGGGACGGAAGGCTGGCCGCGCTGCAGCAGCGAATCGACGACTTTCTCGGCCCGCTGGACCTCGCCGGTCTCAAACCGGGGATGGTGAGTGGAGGATCCACTCCGACCCTCTGGGGGAGCCATCAGTTGCGGCGGATGACTGAAATCCGACCGGGTACCACCGTATTCAACGATCGCACTACCGCCGAGATCGGAGTCTGTCGCTGGGAGGAGTGTGCCTACTCCATCCTCGCGACCGTGGTAAGCACCTCCGTGCCGGGTCAGGCAGTAGTGGACGCCGGGTCCAAAGCGCTTTCGAAGGAGGAACTGCGAGCGGCCGGCGGAGGTTATGGCGCGCTGCTGGACCGTCCACCGGTCGTGGTGAAATCGCTCTCCGAGGAGCACGGCGTCCTGGACCTCTCGGCAACCGACTGGCGTCCCGAGGTGGGCCAGAGGGTCCGCATTGTTCCGAACCACGTCTGTGTATCGGTAAACCTTCAGGAGATGCTCTGGGGCGTGGCCGGGGATCGCTTGGTCTGCCGCTGGCCCGTCGCTGCCCGCCCCAGGAGTAAGTCCCTGCCCGGCTGAAAGCCTCCGTGTTAGGCGGTTCCTTCCGTTGTCATCGTGCTTTCATGCTTTCATTGCACTGCCGCCCGACAACCTCATCAGAGTGAGGAATTCCAGTCACCCATCCAGTCCAACTCATTCTTCAGGGAGGGTCCGGTGCGGGCCCACTCAGTCCAGCCGACCGGTCGGGAGCAGTTCTTCAACGACGACGAGATCATAGTCGGCAAGACCGACCCCAACGGCGAGATTCACTACGTCAACGACGTCTTTATCCGGATCTCGGGCTTCAGTGAAGTCGAACTGCTGGGTGCGCCCCACAGCATCATTCGGCATCCCGACATGCCTCGCGGAGTCTTCAAGCTGCTGTGGGACACGGTTCAACAGGGCAGGGAAATCTTCGCCTACGGAAAAACATGTGCCGCAGCGGCGACCACTACTGGGTCTACGCCCACGTCACCCCGACCTTCGGGGCCCGGGGTGAGATCGTGGGGTATCACTCCAATCGTCGTACCGCGAACCGAGAGGCACTCTCCAAGGTGATCCCGATTTACGAACGGATGCTGATCGAGGAGCGGAGCCATGAGCTGAAGCCTGAAGCCGCACGCTCCTCGGTCCAGCTGCTGGAGCGAATCCTCAGCGAAACCGGTATGCCTTACGAAGAATTCGTCCGGTCCCTGGAGAACCGATCGGAGGTCCGATGCTAGCCCGGAGCGCAGTGGGGGAGACCAGGCCTCAATCATCTGCTCGACCTGATCGATGCCTACGTCCGCGAAGCCGGTGCCTCACTCACCTACGCCGGTGAAGGAAAATTCTATCGCCCGGTACTGGTGCGGGGGCTGCTGGGGTCGTTCAATCATGGCGCGGCTACCATCAACAAGGCGACCGCACAGATGGCTTCCGGCGCCCGTAAACTGGCCGAGGCCGAACGCCGCCGCCTCGGTCTGGCCGACGAGCTGGAAGAAGCGATCAAGGGCGTTTCCGATCAGGTCGCTGCCGCGTCCACCGAGATGCGGGCCACCGCCGGCGGCCTGGCTCAATTGGCCGATCAGACCGCCCATCAGGCCCAGGTGGTTAGCCAGGCGAGCGACCAGGCATCGGGTTCGGTCAGCTCGATTGCGACCGCCCAGGAGGAGCTGGCCAGCACCGTCGCCGAGATCGAGCGGCAGGTCACCGCCACCAGCACGGCCGCACGAGGCGCGGTCCAGGAAACCGAAAAAGCGGGACAGGCGGTCAACGGCCTCACGGAGGCATCCCGCCAGATCGGTCAGGTGATCACGGTCATTACCCAGGTCGCCAATCAGACCCGGCTGCTGGCACTGAATGCCACGATCGAAGCCGCCCGGGCCGGTGATGCCGGGAAGGGCTTCGCGGTGGTCGCCTCCGACGTGAAGAGCCTGGCCGGCAAGACCGCCGAGGCTACCGAACTGATCGGACACCAGGTGGAAGGGATTCAGACCGCGACCGCCAAGGCGGTGCAGGCTATCAGCGGGATCGGCGACAGCATTCGCCGGGTCGACGAGATTGCCACGACCATCACCCACGCGGTGGGCGAACAGCGGCAGGCCACCAACGATATCAGCCGGAACATTCACCAGACCGCCGAAGCCACCCGGGCGGTTACCAGCAGTATCGAGGGGGTAACCCGGGCAACTCGGGAAACCAGTGAAGCGGCGGGGCAGATGGAGACTGGGGCGGCGGAACTGTCGCGGATGTCGGAGCAGCTTCGGGGTGAGGTCAACCGGTTTCTGAGTGAAATCCGGGGCAGCTGAGCAAACCTTGCATAACTACAGGCGCTGGGCGACTTTACTCGTCCCCGGCGCCGTAGCCAAGTGGTAAGGCAGAGGTCTGCAAAACCTCCATCACCGGTTCGACTCCGGTCGGCGCCTCTATTCACCGCAGAGACACAACGACACAGAGTTTTGCTTGATTGCAAACTCTGTGTCTCAACGTCTCTGCGGCAGTTTTTTGGGGGGCCTTATCCCGCCGCTTCGATTTCCGGTCTCTGATTCCACCCGACCCAGTAATCGTCGATCGTTTTCACCAGCTTGATCAGGTCCTCGAATGCGGTCGGCTTGCTCAAATACGAGTTCACCCCCAGATCGTAAGCCTGGTTCACATCGCTCAATTCGCTGGACGAGGTGAGCATGATGGCCGGGAGCCGATTGAAGTTCCCGTGCTGGCGGACCCAGTCGAGCACCTCGAGACCGGAGCGGCGCGGGAGTTTGAGATCGAGCAGCAACAAATGGGGGAAGGGGAAGCGGTCGCGATCCTTGAACTCCCCTTCGCCGGTCAGATAGGAAATCGCCGCGTCGCCGTCGGAGACGGTCTGAATTACCGTGGTGGAATTGGCCCGGGAGAATGCCCGTTTCACCAGCAGCACGTCGGTCGGCTGGTCTTCCACCAGCAGGATAATCATCGGGTCGCGACTCAAGCTGCTCCTCCCTGCGGGAGGTCCACCCAGAAGCGGCTGCCGTGACCGGGAAGCGATTCCACTCCCACTTTTCCACCCATGCGCTCGACTCCCTTCTTCACGATCGCCAGACCGATTCCGGTACCGGCATAGTCATCCATATCGTGCAGCCGCTCGAACACCCGAAAGATGCGATCCCGGTGTTCATTGGCAATGCCGATTCCGTTGTCTTCCACCCAGACCCTGACCCATTTGTTAGCGGTTTCGGCCCTGACTCTCACTTGAGGGGTACGTTCGGCCGGGACAAACTTGATCCCGTTGCCGATCAGATTGGCGAACACCTGGACCAGGGTGGCGTCGTGCCCCATGGCGGGCGGCAGGGGGTCCACCACCACGGTGGCTTTGCGCTGTTCGAGGTCTCCGACGACCTGGGCCTTGGCCCGCTCCACGATGCCGGGCAGCTCCAGCGATTCCAGCGGCAGATCGGAGCGGGCCAGCCGGCTGTAGGCCAGCAGATCTCGAATCATCCGGCCCATGGTCCGCGCCGCATCGGAAATCATCTCGGCGCAGCGCCGTCCATCTTCACTCAGCTTGTCGGCGTGGTCATCCAGCAGAATCCGGCTGAACCCGTCCATGGCCCGGAGCGGAGCGTGGAGATCGTGCGCCAGTGAGTAGGCAAAAGCCTCCAGCTCTTCATTGCGCTCCTGCAACTCGGCGGTGCGGGCTCGAACCCGTTCGGTGAGATCCTCCTGAGCCGAACGAACGTGGGCGGTCATGGCATCGAAGGAAGCAGAGAGCCGCCCCAGTTCGTCCGAGCGGGAGATCGCAATGGGCTTGCCCCAACCACCATGGGCAATGGACTCGGCCGCTTCTGTGAGCTGGATCAACGGTCGGGTCAGCCGCCGGCTGAGATACCAGGTGACACCCAGACTGAGGATGAGCAGTACCGAGCCGATCAGCGCCAGACGGCCCACGAACTGCCGAGCCGGTGCGAGGACGGCGTCGCGGGGGAACTCGACGATGACATACCAGGGAGTGCCCCGGACCGGGCGGGCGACCGCGGTCACTTCTCCCCGGCCGGGCCGAAGATAGGATAGCTGCTCGGTATTGCCGGAGAGGGTGGTGGGGGGCGCCGGAGTCTTGTAGGCCAGGTCGGTCCATACTCCGGTGGAGGGGTTGCCGATCAGGAGGCTGGCACTGGTTCCGATCAGCTGACCCAGCTGTCCCTGTTCCTTGGCGGAGGACTTCACCCGCCGCCATTGAATCAGATAGCCGCGGGCGCCGCCCTCCCCATTGATCGGCGCGGCGGCGGCATAGGTGACGGTGTCTCCCACGGCGAAGAACCGCCCAATCGCGACGGTATCTCCCCGGCCAAGGCTCGAGATCAGTACCCGGTCTTCCGATGGCTCGGCCCAGCGGGTGGGATCACCAGTCGAGAAGATCAGATGGCCGTCGATTCCCTTGAGCTCGATGGCCACGACCTGTTCGCTGTCGCGTCCGATCTGCTGCAGGGCCAACAGCAGGGCGGGCTTCTTCGTATCGCTGGGGTTGGCGACGTAGTCGCGCACTTCAGGCTTGGCGGCCAGCCCACGGACCATTCCCCCGAACTGGTCCCCCGATACCTCCAGCAATTGAGCCAGCTGATCGGTCACGGCGAGGAGCCGGCCCGAAGCAGCGGCGACGGCCGACCGCTGGACCTCGTGATACGCGGCCCAGGAGTAGATCCCGGTCACGACCACCAGGAAGAGGCCGATCAGTAAGGCGAGTTTTACCGAGATCGAAAGATCCGCCGGCGACCGCAAAACTCTGCGGGCTGACGGGTGCGACGTGGGTTGAGGCATTCCCGCTCCGCGCCGGTGCCGTGGGGGGCCTTAGCTCCGACTACTCAAGCATACATTGTCGGCATCTGGCGTCCAAAAAACATTGGACACATTCCGGTCTCGCGGGAGCCGAGACTGTGTCCCTCATGGGCCCCGCTCGGCTTGCGGCGGGTGGTCCAGGTAGGTACGCTTAACTGCTGAGGGCGTGGTCACTTGCGGGCAGTGTTCGGGTTCGGCCCTCTTCTCCGTTCGCTCCCTGTCGATACTCCCGAGACCCGAGGATTCGGGTCCGCTCAAAGCAGACAACACTGCTGGCGCATTTTCTTTGTATCCGGCCCAACAAGCCAAATCCACTGGAGGAGTTGCATGACACGCAGGCTGAAGATCGGAATCCTCGACCTGGTCGCGAAGGAACCGGGTGGCGGACTCTACAGCCGGGTCATGAACGCCAATCTCGCGAGCATCATGCCCCAGGTGCTTGGCGTCTGGTGCGAAGAGGCGGGTCATGAAGTCCACTACATCTGCTATACCGGTCCGGAAGACCTGCTGGCTGAATTGCCGGCCGATCTCAACGTGCTGTTTATCGGGGCGTTTACCGAAGCGGCCCTGCTGGCCTATTCGCTGAGCAACCTGTTCCGGAAGCGGGGCGCCATCACGGTCCTGGGCGGACCCCACGCCCGCTGCTATCCGGAGGATGCCCGCAAGTACTTCGACTACGTGCTGGGCTTCACCGATAAGGACACGGTGGCCGAAGTCCTGAGCGAGTGCGGCCAGCACCGTCCTTATGGACGGCACCTGTTCGCGCTGCAACAGCCCAAGGAAATGCCCAGCCTGGAAGCCCGCTGGCGATTCGTGGAGGCCACCCTCAAGAAGGCGCCCACCGTCAAGTTTGTACCGATGATCGGCAGTCTCGGCTGCCCTTACACCTGCAGCTTCTGCATCGATTCCACGGTGGATTATCAGCCGCTCAGCTTTCAGCAGCTCGAGGCTGACCTGGCGTTCCTGCTGACCAAGATCAAGAATCCGATCGTGGGATGGCACGACCCTAATTTCGGGGTCAAGTTCGACGAGTACCTGGAGGCAGTGGAGCGAGCGGTTCCCCCGGGGCGGATGCGGCACATTGCGGAGAGCAGTCTCTCGCTGCTGTCGGAGCCCCACCTCAAGCGGCTCCAGAAGAACGGATTCCAGGCGGCCCTTCCGGGGATCGAGTCGTGGTTCAACATGGGCAACAAGTCCAAGACTCGGCACAAGGGCCTGGAAAAGGTACAGCAAATTGCCGAGCACGTGAACATGGTGCTCCGCTACATCCCCTATGTGCAGACCAATTTCGTGCTGGGTCTCGATTCGGATGAGGGTCCCGATCCATTCGAGTTGACCAAGAAGTTTCTCGATCTGGTCCCCGGTGCCTTCCCGGCGTACTCGCTGCTCTCGGCATTCGGCCGGGCGGCGCCGAGCAACCTGGATTACCAGCGAGACGGACGGGTACTGCCGTTCCCCTTCCATTTCCTGAACAACAATCATGCGATGAACGTCCGTCCCAAGAATTATCAGTGGACCGAGTTCTACGATCACCTGGTGGATCTCAGCCGCTATTCGTTCTCCTGGAAGGCGATTGGCCGGCGCTTCGCGGCGACTCCGGCGGCGATTCCCCGCTACATGAACGTGGTGCGGGCGATCTCCTCCGAAGGCTTCGGGCGGATCAAGTACCACACCCGGATCCGCCAGATGCTGGATACCGATCGGAGCCTGCAGGCGTATTTCAACCAGGAAAGCGACCAGCTCCCCGATTTCTACTACCAGCGCATCAAGCGGGAGCTGGGGCCGATGTGGGAGATGCTGCCGGAGGGTGCCATCCACCACGATCCTTATGCGTACCTGGCGACGGAGCAGACCAGTCTGACTCAGCTGGGCGGGCCGTCCACGGCTGCGGTGATGTAGGTTTTCGCCGCCAAGAACGCGAAAGACGCCAAGCGCACGACTAAGCTCGTGCGCTTTGTTTTGATATGATACGTTATCCTCTCGTCCCTCTGTCCGTGTGTCCGTCTGCGTCTGTCCGTCTGTCCGTCCTTTGTTCTTATATTACGCTTTCCTCCTCACCCCACGTCTGCCATGCCCATCTCTCTGACCATCAACGGCGAGCCGCGCAGCTTTGACGGCGACGGCAACATGCCCCTGCTCTGGTACCTGCGGGACGAGCTGGGGCTCACCGGCACCAAATTTGGTTGCGGTGTGAGCGCCTGTGGCGCCTGCACGGTGCACCTCGACGGTCAGGCCATCCAGAGCTGTGTCACCCCCATGGTATCGCTGGCGGGGAAGAAGGTCACCACCATCGAGGGCCTGCATCCCAAGGGTGATCACCCTGTCCAGGTGGCCTGGAGAGAGCACAACGTGCCGCAGTGCGGCTACTGCCAGGCCGGCCAGATCATGAAAGCGGCGGCATTTCTGGCGGAGAACTCCAAGCCCAGCGACGAGCAGATCGATCAGGCCATGAGCAGCAACATCTGCCGCTGCGGGACTTATCTCAGGATTCGGGCGGCGGTGAAGGATGCGGCCGGGAGGTCAGCATGACCACCATCAATCCCATCGAGCGGCGCGAATTTCTGCGGCAGGTCACCGCGGGCAGCCTGGTGCTGGCGGTCGGCGCGGCCGGGTGCCGCAAAGTCGAAGAAGAAGCGTCGGTGCCGCAGGAGATCGGTGGCGGCATCACCCCGGTCGCCTGGGTCCGGCTGGATCCCTCCGGCACCGTCACCGTGATCTGCCACCGCTCCGAGATGGGTCAGGGGATTCGCACGTCGATGGCCATGATCGTGGCCGACGAAATGGAAGCCGACTGGAAAAAGGTCCGGGTGGAGCAGGCGATCGGCGATGAGAAAGTCTACGGGTCCCAGAACACCGACGGCTCAACCAGCATCCGGAATTTCCTGACCAACTACCGGCAGGCCGGCGCGACGGTGCGAGCCCTGCTGGAGGTCGCCGCCGCAAAACAGTTGAACGTCCCCGAGAGTGAAGTCGAAGCCCAGTTTCACGAAGTGGTCCATCGCAAGAGCGGCAAGCGGGTGGGCTACGGCGCCCTCGTGGCGGTGGCCAGGGATCTGCCGCTGCCGGTGGGAGACCGGATTCGCCTCAAGGCCGCCGACAAGTTCCGCTACATGGGGAAGGAGATCCCCATCGTCGATCTGCGGGACATCACCACCGGCAAGGCGATCTACGGCCAGGACCTGCGGCGCGAGGGGATGCTCTACGCTGTGGTGGCTCGGCCCCCGGTCTACGGCGGCCAGATCGCCACGCTGGATTCCAGCGAGGCCGAGAAGGTCTCCGGGGTGGAGAAGATCGTCCGCCTGCCGAAGGCCGAGATTCCCACTGCATTCAATGCGGTTGGCGGAGTAGCGGTGATCGCGAAGAATACCTGGGCCGCGACCCAGGGCCGGGCCAAACTCAAGATCACCTGGGACGACGGACCCAACGCCAGGTACGACAGCAAGACCTATCGCCAGGAAATCGCCGCGGCCTCCCAGAAAACCGGCAAGGTCACCCGCTCGCAAGGCGATGCGAAGGGCGCCATCGCGAAGTCAGCCAAGAAGCTCTCGGCCGACTACTACCTGCCCCATCTGGCCCACGCCCAGATGGAGCCACCCGCCGCGCTGGCGGTGTTCTCCGGCGACAGCATGGAGATCTGGGCCCCCACTCAGGATCCCCAGTCGGCCCGGCAAACCGTGTCCGACGTCCTCAAGATCCCGATCGAAAAAGTCACGGTGCACGTGACCCTGCTGGGTGGCGGGTTCGGCCGGAAATCGAAGCCCGATTTCATCGTGGAAGCCGCGCTGCTGGCGCGGGAGATGAACGGCGCGGTGAAAGTAGTCTGGACCCGGGAAGATGATATCCAGCACGACTACTTCCACGCAGTTGCGGCCGAACATCTCGAGGCCGGTCTGGACGCCAGGGGCCAGATCACCGGCTGGCTCCACCGCACCGTGCTCCCGCCGATCGGTTCGACCTTCTCGGCCGATCAGGAGTACGCCGGGGCCTTCGAGGTGGGCATGGGTGTCACCGACCTCCCCTACGATTTCGACAACTACCTGGCCGAGACCGGTCGAGGACCGGCCCACGTCCGGATCGGGTGGTATCGCTCGGTGATCAACATTCCCCACGCCTTCGCCATCTGCTCGTTCATGGACGAACTGGCGCACGCGGCGGGGCGGGACCCCAAAGATTTCCTGCTGGAACAGCTGGGGCCCGATCGGCTGGTCGACATGACCAAGGTTGGTCTCACCGGCGATCCATGGAACTACGGCGCCGGCTTCGACAAGCACCCGATCAGCATCGCTCGCTATCGCAACGCGGTGGAGCTGGCGGCCAGCAGCGCCGGCTGGGGTCAGAAGCTGCCCAGCGGCGAAGGAATGGGGATCGCGGTGCACCGGAGCTTTCTCAGCTATGTCGCCGCGGTGGCCCGGGTGAAAGTCGAAGCCGACGGAAAGGTGACCATCCCGCGGATGGATCTGGTGATCGATGCCGGATTTGTGGCTCACCCCGAGCGGGTGAGAGCCCAGATGGAAGGGGCCGCCATCATGGCGATGAGCAACACGCTTTTCAGCGCCGTCAATTTCGAGAATGGGCGGGCGGTGGAATCGAACTACACCGACTACCGGGTCACTCGTCTGGAAGAGGCGCCCCGGGAAATCGTGGTGCAGATCGTCAAGAGCGACGGGCCTCCCGGTGGAGTGGGCGAGCCCGGTGTACCGCCCATCGGCGCGGCCATTTGTAATGCGATTTTCGCCGCCAGCGGCAAGCGGATCCGGACCCTGCCGGTAGGCGACCAGCTCAAGCCCGGTGCGGCATCGACATGAACGCCGATGAACTGCGCGCCCTGCAGGCGCCCATCAAAGACCGCTATCGCACCGAGCCGGGTGCCGCACTGATCACCCTAAAGGCCACCGGCAGTCTTACCGCTGGAGCGTTGAGCTGTAAGGTCGAGACAGGACGAGCCCTGGCCGAAGCGGGGCTTCATCCGGCAAGTGGAGGGGACGGATCGTTGCTGTGCTCGGGCGACATGCTGCTCGAAGCGCTGGTCGCCTGCGCCGGTGTCACGCTTCAGGCGGTGGCCACGGCCCTGGCGATTCCCATTCGGGGCGGCACCGTAAAGGCGGAAGGGGATCTCGATTTCCGGGGCACTCTCGGTGTCAGCAAGGAAGTGCCGGTGGGGTTCCGTGCCATCCGACTCTCGTTCGACCTGGAGACCGACGCCACCAAGGAGCAGCTCGACACCCTGCTGAAGCTGACTGAACGGTATTGCGTGGTGGCCCAGACGGTCCGGGCGCCGACTCCGATTGCGATAGGGTACGAATAGACGGTTAAGACGGTCAAGACGGTCGGTTCCGGGAATCGCAGCGTTATGTCTCAATCGCTGAGTTGACCGTCTCGTCCGTCTCGACCGTCTTGTTCCTCTACACCGCCGTGATTTTCCGCACTAAAGTCGATTCGCGCAGGGCCCTTCAGTTCGCAATTCCCCCGACCCGAAACGCTGGTCCCGCCGTAACATCGGCGCCACATCCGGGCGCATCGTCCTGTCTGGTTGGGGCTTAGCAAAATCAGTCGGGGGCGGCCTCATCTTTGCCCCAATTTCCCCGACTGACTTCGACCGTTTTCGTTCCCCCACAGATCTGTCCGGAGCCTCACCTATGGGCGCTCTTTTCCAGAACCTTCGCCGCGGCGGTGCCAAGGGCGAGGAACTCGCAGTTTATCAGGAACTCGCCGATCGAATCGAAGGCCAGCGCGCCGCGCTGGAGGAACTGGTGCGACATGCCGATCGCTCCATCGGGCAACTGGAACGGCTCGGTACCATGGGTGAACGGCTCAATGGGCTCGAACGGCAGATGAGTGCGGTTGAGCTCCTGGTGAATCGTCTCGCCGAAGCCGACTCCGCTCTCGCCGGTCTCCAGGCTCGGCAGAACCGGGCCGATGAAAAAGTCGCCGCCGCCTCGGAAGAGGTGGAGCGGATTCAGAACCAGGTCACCGGTCTGACCCAGGCCGGCCAGCAGGCCGACCGGCTCAAGGAAGATCTGACCGGATTCCTGGCACTGCAGGGCCCCTTCTCTCAGCTCAAGAACGACCTCGAGCTGGCCCAGAACCAGCTCGAAGGTCATCGCTCCGATCTGGGCCGCATGCGGGAGCAGCATGATTCCACCATCAAGAACGCCAGCTCCGCTTCGGCCAAGCTCCAGGCGGTGGAGACCGACTGGAACCGGATGTCCCAACGACTGGCTGAGACCGAGCACCGGGTCGCCGGTATCGAGCAGCTGGTTTCCAGCCTCAGCCCGGTGACCGAAGGTGTGACTCAGACTCGCCGGCAGCTGGCCACCACCAAGGCCGCGGCCGATCAGCTGGCGCAGCGGATGGCCGCGCTGGAGCAGCAGCGCGAAGCGATCGATCGCGCCACCGGCC
>CAZOES010000055.1:0-3519 GCA_964578865.1 uncultured Gemmatimonadaceae bacterium
GGTCTCGATGAACGGTCCCTGCCGCCTTACCAGAACGCGGAGGACTTCGGCAGGAGCTTGGCGCGGGAGTTCGCTAGACCTGTTCGTTTAGTAATCAGTCAAACTGGAGCTACCGGCGGAGAGAGTCAGTCTGCCTGACTGGTCGAAGGTCCTAGTCGAAATTCAGGAGGAGCAGGCGGTTAGTCCTCTTGATCGCGTGAGGAGAAAGCACCTCCGAATATTACACGAAACGACCGGACGAAATGTCATAGCCTACTACTCCGGTTGGCTCCACAAGTCTGGCTCGGCACTTCCGGGGCTGGATTCCCTCCTGATAATTACGGACAATGACAAGAACGCCCTCATGGCCACTATCCATGATCTCGATCGGTCGAAGGGCCTGGATTTGATTCTGCACACACCCGGTGGAGACATCGCCGCCACCGAGTCGATCGTAGACTATCTACGCAAAATGTTCGACGGAAATATTCGGGCGATCGTTCCCCACATCGCCATGTCAGCGGGAACGATGTTGGCTTGTGCCTGCACGCAAATCGTGATGGGTAAGCACTCCAATCTGGGGCCGATTGACCCGCAAATCGGAGGAATTCCAGCCAATGGCGTCTTGAAGGAGTTCCAGCAAGCCAAGCGGGAGGTGAAGGCAGATCCAGCACTCGCGGATGTATGGGCGATGATCCTGAGGCGCTATCACCCAACCTTCCTCGGAGAGTGCGCCAAGGCGGTTGCATGGTCGCAACGAATTGTTTCGGAGTGGCTGGAAACCGGAATGTTCAAAGGGGAGTCCAAGGCGAAGGCCAAATCTGCCAAGATCGCGAAGAAGCTCTTCAGCTTCGGAGACCGAGCTGCCCATGCTCGCCACATCAATCTAGAAACGTGCCAAAAGATGGGTCTCAAGGTCTTGGCACTGGAGGACGAGCCCAATGATCTACAGGATCGAGTCCTGACCGTCCACCACGCCTTTATGCACACGCTCGCCAACACCAATGCCGTCAAGATCGTGGAAAACCACATCGGCCGCGCAATGGTGCTAAACGCACGGCAGGCCTAGCTCTCCATTCCGTTGTGCTTTCCCGAGTACTAGAACCCCACCGACTCGCTCACCTCACCTGGGTGCACTAAGTCCTTGGGATCATTACCGATACACCGTCCCCGCCCGGCCCGCTTCGCGGCCAGGAGCCGGGAGTCCGCCCGGTTGAGAATGTCCTTGGGCGAAGTGCACTCGCGGTCCAATGGAGTGCCGGCCACCCCGGCGCTGAAGTTCACCGAGAGAGTATGGCCATCGCCCAACTCCAGTGGTGTCGCTGCGATTTCCTGTCGCAGCGCTTCAATCCGGAGCAGGGCGGCCTCTCTCGGTGTGCCCGGCAGCAGAATCACGAACTCTTCACCACCGTAGCGCGCCACGATGTCGGTCCGCCGCATCGCCTGAAAGAGCGATTGGGCCACCTGCGAAAGAGCCCGGTCTCCAAACGAGTGACCGTGGATGTCGTTGATCTGTTTGAAGTGATCGAGATCGAGAATCGCGAGTGAGAGCGGTTGGCCGGTGCGGGCCGCGGACTCCATTGCCTTGGCGAGGGCCCGGTCGAAATGCCCCCGATTGAAAAGGCCGGTGAGTCGGTCGTGCGAAGCGAGATACAGCAGACGCTGGGCTCGCCGCACGATGGTGACCGCGAGAACCGTGGCGATCGCCAGCAGGATGAGCCGGGTAGAGAGATCCACCGGCGAGTAAGGACCAGCGGCCGCCGCCAGAGCCGGGTCGTGCAGGTTGTAGCGCGCGCCCGAGAAAGCCCACAGCCCGCCGTACTCCGCCAGCGCCAATCCGCCGGCCATGATGCAGATCCGGGCGTCGTAGCGGAGACTGGTCGCCACCACGGCCAGGAAATACATCTCGAAGGTGACGTTGGAATTGAGCGCCACCAGCGGTGAGGCCACGATCAGGAAACTCACCAGCGCCGAACTGACCATCGATACGTCGAAGGCACTGGAGGCGAACCCCATCCAGGGCCACCACCGCCCGCGCCGCAACCCCAGCCAGATGAGCAGCGAAATGATGGCGGCCGAGAGGGTAACGAAGAAGCCGGTCACGTGAACCGGCTTGTTGGGATCGCTGAGGATATTCCAGGTCGGCGCGATGAGAAGCAGGCCCATGGCAAAGACCCGGACCCGCGCCACCACCAGCTCACCCTCGATACCGGCCGTGGCCAGCGCCGGGTCCGGTCGGGCCCAGATCGGCGGCGCCGCGACTCCTTCGGTGAAGCTTTCGGTGGCCGGGATGCTGGTCATGGAGGGCTTAGATAATACTAAGTCTCCTCGCTCATCGCGCCCGCTTTCTTCACACTTTTCGCTTGAAAGTGACCTTGGGCTCCATTCGGAGGAATTTGCCGTAACGATTCGTCGCCTCCGTCAGGCGAGCCCGGTCAGCCACCGAAAGTGGACGGAACAACTTGATGGCCACGGCGACGTGCTTCTTCTCCAGAGTCCGCCGCCAGGTGCCTACTACCTGGCCATCGAGAACTGCGGTCGGATTGAGGATTCCGTTCCCCACATTAATCGATCCCAGATGCTTGATATCGCTCACGGCCGAGCGGTCGGTGTATCCCACCAGGTACTCATCGAAGGCCGGCAGAAGATGCGCGCTGGCGCGGCTAGACCTGGCTTTCGCGCCGGCGTGCCAGAGCGTCCGGCCATCCACGACGGTCCGTTCAAGCTCCTTTCCCGCCAGCTCAATGGCGAGTCGAGACTCGCTGAGATTGAGCCCGGTCCACCAGGAAAAATCCCGCTCGCTGGCCGGTCCTCGGCTGCGGAAATAGCGCAGGGCAATCCGCTGCAGTGCTTCGTCGCGGGAAATGGACCCTTGCGTGGGCACCCGGTCATCAAGCAACGCGAAGGTACTCTGCTTCCCCCGCCGTCCTCCGCTGCAGATCACTCCATCAAGTTCCGCGTGCCCCAGAATATGCAGCAACCGCAAGTTGACTGCCTTCACTTTTCCTTTGGCCAGCACCTCCGCCATCTCCAGCCGGGTGAGCTGGTTGCCACCGCTGAGGGCGCGAGCGAAAAGATCTCCACAGCGCTTGAGAGTCCGGCCATCGAGTTCCAGGTCCCGAAAACGCCCGGCTGCCGATCCGATCACCCTGGCTCCGACCAGACCGAGCATCCAGCGCAGGTCTTCCCGGGCGACGTACTGCCAGGTGAACCGGAAGACGTGGGTGCGAATCACGCTCCCATCGGCGATAGCCGCCTCGATGGTCGACTCGTCTGCCTTCGGGGTGCGAAGGCCGAGGGCCCACAATGCCGCGAGGTAGTCCTGCGCCTGCATCGCGCCAAACCAGGCCACGACCTCGGCGGGACTCCTGAAGGGTTGATTTGTTATGAGCTGCCTAGCAAGACGTTGAAATGGGATTCGAAGTTCGCTCAATCGGGTCGTCCCTCCGCGACTCTTATTCGCCCGTGTTCAGTGATCGCTACGACAAATTGTCGGAGTCCACGGGCGAACCAACGTCGCTACGGGACGATCCCGATTCT
>CAZOES010000055.1:3619-20299 GCA_964578865.1 uncultured Gemmatimonadaceae bacterium
TTCCGCCCCTTCCGCCCCTTCCGCCCTTTCGCCTACTCAAAAGTCTGGGCGAACGTGAGTCGGTTGCCTTCCAGATCCACGATCGTAAAGTCCCGCAACCCCCACGGCTGACTGACCGGCTGGCCCAGCGCCTTGGCACCCTTCCCGGTCAGCTCCGCATGCAGCTTGTCGGCATCGCTGATGTAAACGCTGCAGGAACCGATTCCCCGATGCTCGGCGGTCCGGGCGATCAACAGCAGGGTCACTGAGTCGCGGAACATGACGCCGAGATCGGCCTGCTGGTAATTGATCCCGAAGCCCAGGACGTCCTTATAGTAAATAACGCCCGCGGCCACGTCGTTGAGCGGTAGATGAGGCAGCATCTCTCGCAACTGGCCTTTACCCTCCGGGACGTGGCGCGGTTCCGTCTCCCCGTGGTACGATTGGCCGAACCAGATGACATGACCATCGGGGTCGCGCAGCTCGAACATCCGCATCTTGAGCCAGTTGGCCTTTTCCAGCGAACCAGGAGATCCACCTCGCCGGCCAATTTCGGCCCGCATGGCCTCAACGTCGTTCACTTGGAGAAATACGATCGCCGAACCACGGGGCTGGAGTTCGCCGGTGCTGTCATGAGCGCTTTCGGCCTCGGTGGCGACGATCCGGGCCGGTCCCCGGATCAACTCCGCCGTATCCTCATTTGATCCGGTGACCAGCTCGAAGCCGAGAGTCTCACGATAGAACTTGATGGTCGCGCCGAGTTCTTTCACCGCCAGAGTGCGGCTGACCGGCGACACAATCGATGGGGAGGTCATGCGGGTTCTCTCGAGCTATCGAGATGTCCTGGCGGCGCTCCGAAGCGAGTCGCTCGCCATCACTGATGCCGGTATCCAATCGACCGGGGCCCACGCGGCAGTACGTGAGGCCGGCGTCCAGTTTGCCCACGCCCGGCTGGATGAATGGCGCACCGGGATGGAACGAACTGCGGTGGCACGATCCGCAGCGCTGCCAACCGAGCAGCCAATCGATCTCTTCGTGGCGTTCGCCGCTCCCTGGGCACTGGATGTCGCGGCCCTGGTCACCGGCATTTCAATCGAGCAGGCGAGCGCCCTGGCACCGCTCGCTCACCAGGTCTTTCTCGCCGCGGCTCACGCCACCCGGCCCGGTGCCGAGTCCCATGCGCTCGACTCGGCGATGGAGTTGGCCCGGAGCCTCCCGCCGACATCGATGGCGGTGCAGGGCTTCATCGCTCTCTGTCACACCTTGCCGCACTTTCTGGCCGCCGGCTGGGATGCGATGCTGGCGAATCCGGACTTCGAATTGCAACTGCGAAACCGCCCGGCCTCGATTCCTGACGGTGTCGAAGAGCTGCTTCGGTTCGCCGGGCCGTCCCGTGCGGTCTTTCGAGTGGCACTCGAGCCGGTCCAGATCGGATCCGCAGCCCTCGGCAAAGGCGAGGAGCTCACCCTGCTGCTCGCCTCGGCAAACCGGGATTCGACCCAGTTCCCCAACCCCGATCGTCTGGATCTACAGCGGGGATCAACCGGGCACCTGGCCTTCGGCAAGGGAACCCATGCCTGTGCCGGTGCCCAGTTGATCCGTCTTGCGGCCTCAATCGCCACTGCTGCCCTTCTTTCTTCTACTCGAAGCATCGAGCGAACCGGGGACCCCGAGTGGCTCGACGGTTTCGCGATCAGGGCTCCCCGGACGCTGCCGGTAATTCTCCATCGCTAACTGTGATAGCTGACCTCAACTCCGGCAGGAAAGACCTTCAACCCTTCACGGGTGATGCCGGCTGAATCGAGCGACAGCTTCCTCAGTCTTGGCAGTCTCGCGAGCGCGGTGAGACCGGCATTGGTTATCCGGGCGATCTGCCAGAACTCCAATTCTTCCAGCGATTCAATCTGGCCCAGCACTTCCAGGCTTCGATCGGTGATCTGGGTCTTGCCGGCGTAGTAATACCGCAGCCGAGTCAGCCCGGCGAGTTGCTCGGTGGCCCGGTCGCTGGTGTCCCGGCAGTACATGCACCAGAGCCGTTCCAGTCCGGCGCAGCGGCCCACCTGTTCGAAGGCTGCATCCTGGACATCCATCGGAACCAGAGCGGAGAGCCGGGCCATTTCGGGGAGTGCGCCGAGCGCCGATTGGCTCACCTTCTGGAGGCTCAACGCCAGACCCTGCATGGTTTCCATTTTGGCCAGGGCCACCAGCCCCCGGTCGCCCAGGTTGTATGACTCGCGTCCCCAGATGTGCTCCAGAGTCTTCGACCGGCTCAAAGAGATGAATCCCTCATCTCCCGCGACGGTACCCTGAGCCTGCAGCATCTTGAGCCCGGGCAGCTGGCCAAGATGCTTCATGGCCACGTCGGTGCAGAGCTCGCCCCCGCAGCCGACCATCGCGAGTCGCGGTAAGGCCGCCAGCCCGGCCATCCCCTCGGGTGTGAGATTGGAGACATGCCAGAAGAAATTCAGTCCCGACAGACCGTCGAGGCCGGCCAGACCTCCGATCCCATTGTCGGTGATCGGTCCATCGAGCAGCACGTGAGTCGGACCCGAGGCGAATCCCATCAGGCCGTACTCCGCCGGTTGGCCTCGCCAGACCTTGAACGAGGGAATCCGGTGCAGGTGCTTGATGCCGGCATCGGTCAACTGTCTGCCGCAACTGATGCGCTGGAGTTCCGGCTTCCCGGCCAGCACCGCGATGGCTCCGTCCCCGGTATGGGTCCCCATCAGGTTCACTTCCTGCAGATTCAGGCAGCCAGCCAGCCCGGCCACTCCGGCGTCGGTGATCCGCTGGGGCCAGCAGGCCTTGAACTCCCGGAGTGCGTGAAGCTGACGGAGAGGTTCGAGTCCCCGGTCCGTGAACCTCATGTGCCAGCCGCTCAGATCCAGTTTCTCCAGCTGGGGCATCCGGGCCAGTTGCTGCAGGCCGTCATCGCTCACCCGGTTACTGCCATCCATGTTGAGCTCGATGAGCTGTTCCACCTGGGACAGCCGCTCCAGGCCCCGGTCGGTCATCTGGCCGTTGGCAATGACTCCCGTGATTCCCTCATCCTCGATGACTTCGGCGATGACCTCCCAGTCCTGATCGGTCATCGGGGGCCGGAGTTCGATGATCTGCCGGCCCCGGTTGATCCAGTAGAACGGCGGGGTTCCGGTTCCCCGGGCCGCCTGCGCCTTGTTCCTGAGTGAGGCCGCCAGTTCATCCCAGGTGCCGAACCCGTACTGCCGGGCCACGGTCAGCCTGGCGTCGTCCAGGGTCCAGTTGGGGGCCTTGTCGGCACCGGCCACATCACTGAGCCACCACTCGATCCGGATTCGGATCTGCTCGTGGTTGTAGGATGCTCCGGTATGCTGGATGATCCGGTCGAGCGCATCGGGATCGCCTCTGACCCCGGCGAGGAAGTTCCCCGCGATCTGCTCGAACTCTTCGATCCGGTCGGGTGACAGTTTCCCGATGTGCTCGACCAGTTTGGGCCAGCTCTCGAAACCGTATTCCCGGGCCAGCGCGAATTGCACCGACGCTAGGGTCGCATCGGCCTCGGTAAGACGGCGCTGGCGCAGCCGTTCCTTGGCCTGTTTGCGGAGCTGTTCGAGGGAGGGTCGCGCGGGAAGGCGCGAGGAGGGTTCCACCATGGACGATCTCCTTTCAAAGGCGCCCGGGTCCGCTATGACGGGCTGAAAGAAGATCGGAATTGTGACTACAGCCTTCGCAGGTGGGCTCGGCCCTTTCCGCGGACGGGAGGCGTCCTGAAACGCACGCTCCACGGTAGTCCGCAGATTCACAGGATGCAAGAGCGGATGACGCAGATGCCTTCTGTTGGCCAACGTGAAGCATCTGCGTCATCAGCAGTTCATCCGCGTCATCTGCAGATCAACTCTCCGGCGGGACCAGCCCCAGCATCCGCACGTATGTCACCATATTGCCATAGTGGTGATTGGTGTGGGCCAGGTTCTCGATCAGGACATCGACCTTTCCCCCGCCGGCGTAGACCTTGGTGCACAGGTCGTTGGCCTCCTTGAGCTTCTTCACCAGAGTCGCTTTGTCGCTGATCCCTTTCTCGATCGGATCGGACCACTCGACCTTCTGACCCGAGGCGACCGCGCAGTAGTAGTTGTGCGAGTCGGCCAGGTGGCCTACCAGCTGGGCGTAGCTCCGAACCGTGGGGACCGGCTTGTAGCCGTACTTGTCGGCCGGTACCAGTTCGGCCGATTTGGCGAGCAGGCTGAGTACATCGGCGAAGTTCTTCTTCAGGGCCGCGCCGGCGTCACCGGCCGCCTGCTGCGCCGCGGCCGGACTGGTAAGAAGGAGGGCGAACAAGGCGATCGACCAGGTTTTCCGCATGGGACACTCCAGGATGGTTGGCTGAGCGTTAGCTGCGTTTGCGATGGTTCTCGATCAGTTGGTCGGCTGCGTCGTAGCCGGTAGGAATCGGGATTCCCTCGGTTGAAGCCCCGGCTCCCAGCAGAGCCGAGATCGAATCGGGCTTCCTCCGCTCCCTCCAGTAGGACTCGACGCAGGCACGAATGGCCATGATCAACGGGGTCCGGCCTTCGTCGTCCCTGGCATTCACATCGGCTCCCCACTCGATGAGCTGCTTCACGGTGCCATGCCATCCGCGCCATGCCGCGATCAGAAGGGCGGTGCTGTCCGGCCGCAGTCCCCAGTAGCCGTCGCCCGGGTATCTCGAGTCGATCGGGACCCCGAGATCGAGGAGATTGCCAATCCCTGCGGCATTGGCGGTTCCAGCGAATTCACCCAGACGCAGGTGGCCCTGAGCCAGAAGCTCGGTGACCAAACCCGGACTCTTCTCGACCATTGCCTTGATCCCTGTCTTGTCGTCCAGGGCACAAGCGGCGGTCAACTGATCGACGCCCGGCAGCTCGATCGAGAATCCCCGTTTCCGGAACAGCTCCAGCAGGTCGCCCCGGCCCCGTTGGGCCGCCAGCGCGACGTGCGAGACCCCGTTGATTGCGGCCCTGGGATCGCCGCCATGGTCCAGCAACAGTTCGATGATCTCGAGGTCGTTGTCCCGCCGGACCGCTTGAGCGAACGGGTTCCATCCATTGTCGCGCTGGAAATTCGGATCGCCTCCCTGCTCGAGCAGGTAGCGCACTCCTTCGAGATCGTGCCAGTCGTGTTTACGAACCAGCATCATCGCGAGATTCTGGGGCGTTACCCGTCCGGTTTCGACCACCAGCTTCATCGCAGCCAGATCATATCCCTCGGGCGAGTGGTAGCAGACCTCTTCATCGTTGGGGTCGGCTCCCCGTTCCAGGAAGAGCCGGGTCATTCCGGCATGGTGAGCTACACCCGCGGCGCCGTAGATCGGGGTCTCGAATTCGGGGAACTCTCCCTTGGTCCAGAAGCCGCCATTGGGATCGGCCCCGGCGTCGAGCAGTGCCGTGGCTGTCGCCATCAGCGCGTCACTTCTGGTCGGGTCCAACCGGAGGTACTTGGAGAGGCCGAGATAGACCAGCGGTGTGCCATTGTAGGGTGCCGCCAGTGAACTCACCGAAGAGGGGTCTCGGGCGAGAAAGTCCCTGACGGTCGCTTCATTGCCGAGTGTCGCGGCGGTGTGAATCGTGGCCCGATCGAGTTCAGGGTGCTGGGCCAGCATCTGGCTGGCGCGGATGAGATCGCCGTGCCAGGTGGCTGCTTGCAGGAACTCGGCAGTCAGGTTGGGAGAGAGCAAGATCGCTAGCGACTGACGGTGTCCAGATGCCAGCCGGTGTGGATCCAGCGCGACTCCCGACGAACGAACACCTCGGTTCCCCGGCCCGCGGTCTCTGACAAAGCCCCGCTGGAATCCCGCAGTACCACCCGGAAGGTGGTGTAAAGCAGGATCACATCACCGTAGCGCTGGAACTCGGTCCGGGGAAACTCAAGGGTCTCTAGTTTCATCCCGCTGGTCGCGAAGGAGGCCATATCGGTCAAGGTCTGATCGCGGTCGCCCCAGCCTCCACCGTCCCACCCCAGCGCGATGAGCTCGTCAGGGACAATCCGCTGAAATGCGGCTTTGTCGTTAGTGAACCAGGCCCGCCAGGCAGCTTCCCGTAGTGCCAGGACCTCCGCGCGAGTCCTGGCGTCCGGCTGGGGACCGTATCGCTGTCCCTCCAGTGCCACGGTCAGTCCAAGGCAGCAGAACAGGATAAGGCAGAAACGTTGCATCAACATTCTCATTCGGTCAGCCTGAGTTATTGGCGATTCAGTTACCGCGAAATACGGTGCGCTTCCATGGTCCAGTAATCCCTGATCCAGGTTTTCCCCCGGTCGAAGGTCGCATCGGCCCGCCAGAGGAACTTGTCGGGTTCGATCGCGAAATAGCGGAACCGCACCAGCATGGTCCCGTACCATTCAATCAGCACCCGATCATCTCCCATGCTCCACATCGTTCCCGGCTGCCAGGCGCCGTTGCTGGTGTTGATGCCTTGCATCTCCCAGAGCTTGCGCGACGGGTTGTAGGCTCGATAGGTCCAGGTGCCCGCGTCCCAGGTCGATTTGGGGTCATCCGGCCGCCAGTGATCCTCCAGCAGTACCCCCTTGCCGCCGGTCTCCTTCCTGGTGAATACCCAGTGCCCCGGGAAGGGATTGGTAAAACCTCCGTCACGCCGCCGGGCCTGGAAGGTGAAACTCCAGGTTCCGATCAGAAAATCGTAGTCACCCGGTCCACTGGTACCAGTCAGGCTATCGGCTGCTGGGAAGTTTGCGCCCATGGTGTCCGGCAACTGAATCGCCCGGGTCACCTGCTGGTTCTGCGCAGCGGCAGAGGAGACGCTGGTCAAGGCCAGCGTGATCGTCACTACTGCGACACTGAAATTCATGGCCCCTCTTGTGGGTCAGAGATATCCCAGCCACCAGTCACGCCGCCGCCCCTTGATCTCCACGAACCAGCGGCACGCGAAGTAGAGCAGCACCACCGTGATCGCCCACACCAGATAGAGTGTTCCCAGGCCCCAGGTGTAGCCATCCGGCGCTGGACCATTGCCCATCGGATGATTTTCAAAGAGCCAGGGACTCACGCTGCCCAGCTTGATCTTCGAAACCACCAGCGCGAGAAGGTGAATCAACGGGATGTGCAGCAGGTAATAGAAGAACGGCACTCGGCCGAACACGGTAAGCCAGTCAGCCACGGCGCCCCGAGCCCGTTCAATCAGCGGGATCAGCGCAATAGTAGGACCCAGGGTCATCAACAGAAACAACAGCGAGGCCGGGTACTTGTTGGTGTTGAGAAAGCGGAAGAAGGCTGGCGGGGCCGGTGGTGCGTTGGGATTCCGGGATATCGCGGTCCACGGTCGGGGATCGCCGTAGATGTTGAATCCGCGCAGTACCAGGAACAAGGCGATAGCGCCGAGTCCGATGGCCAGGCAAAGCCGGTTACGCCGCTCCGGCTCCAAAGTCAGGATGGTGCCGAAGCCGTAACCGGCAGCCATGACTCCAATCCAGGGAACGATCGAGTAGAGCACCATCAGGTTGGGCCCCACTGGTCCGGCGAAGAAACCGACGTACAGGACCTTCCAGAGCCAGGCCAGGGGATTGCCCTGCAGGCCTTGAATCACACCACCCAGTCTCGGATCCATCAAGTTGTGACCGGCGATGATCACCACCCCGATCGCGGCGATCGCCTTGACCGGCAGTTTGACCAGCAGCGACATCAGGACCATGCACCAGCCGATGACCCAGATCACCCCCGCCAGCTCGTAGTTGGCGAAATCGACATTGAAGGTCCACATCACCCGGACAAAGGTCAGTTCGAGGAAGACCAGCCAGACTCCTCGAGTGAGCAGGTGGCGCGAGAGATCAGTGTGCTTCCGGCCGTAGAAGAAGGCGCTGGTTCCGGCCAGGAAGATGAATGCCGGGGCGCAGAAGTGGGTGATCCAGCGGGTGAAGAAAATTCCCGCCGTTGGTCCGCCGGCCGGGAGACCGGAATACACTCGGACGTGGTCGATCGCCATCAGGACCATGACGGCGCCGCGAATGATGTCGATCGACCGAATTCGGGTGGCCGGCGCGCCGGGCGCCGCCTGCGAGGGGGCAAGAGTGGCGGTCATGGTGGTCATGGCGGAAAAAGGTGTGACCCATGACGAGGCCCATCAATAGCTGGTTCCCGGACGGTGTGGTTGGTGCAGCCAGCGGTCGGTGGGATGCAGCCAGCGGCGAGCGGAGACGATCAGAGTCGTTTGGACGAAGGACGGAGAAGTGCTTTCACTTCGGCGAAGCGGCGACGGGAGACCGGGAGCTCGGTGCCGTCGCGCAGAATCACCAGGGCCTCTCGCTCGCCGGTGCCCACTCTCCATTCCCGGACCTGGTCCAGCCTCACGATGGCCGAGCGATGAATCCGAACGAATCGACCTGGATCGAGCCGGGCCTCGAGGGCCGCCAGCGACTCACGCACCCGGAAGCGTTTGCCTCCGGTGTGAATTCCCGCGTGATAGTCCTCTGCCTCGATCCAGTCGATCTCCTCTGAATCGATCAGCATCTCACCGCTCTCGGTCGGAACCGCAATCGGTGCCGATCCGCCGCTACGCCTGGCGGTCGGCTCCGGTCCCGGGCGCGCCGCTTCACTGCCGAGCAGGGCCGAAAGCCGTGAGGCGAGGGCCACGGCGTCGTTGAGTTTGATCCGCTCGCGCACCCGGGCTATAGTGGCCCGGAAGCGCGCCTCCGAGAGCGGCTTGACCAGATAGTCGATCGCCTGGGCCTCGAATGCCTGCACCGCGAAGTCATCATGCGCCGTCACGAAGACCGTCATCGGCATCCGCTCGGGGCCATACACCCGAATGACCCCCAGCCCGTCGAGTCCCGGCATCTGGACATCGAGAAAAACCAGGTCCGGCTTGATGGTTGTGAGCGAGCGCAGGGCTTCTTTGCCGTCCCGGCATTCCCCCGCGATCACGATATCCGAATAAGCCGCCAGCAGCTGGCGAATTCCCCTCCGGGCCAGCGGCTCGTCGTCCACGATCAAGGCGCGGATCTCAGCCACCACTCCCTCCCTGTTCATGATAGGGAATCCGGACCACCGACGCCGCTCCACCTTCGGCGGTCCGGACCAGCTCGAGGCGTCCCTTGTCGCCGTAGAGCGTCGCCAACCGCTCCCGGGTCGTGCCGAGCCCGACGCCGCCACTGGTCGCGTTACCTTCTTCCGGCCCCGGCCCATCGTCGGTCACTGAGATAACCAGTTCATCTCCTTCACGCCTGGCCTCGATCCGAAGCAGGGTAGCGCTCGAACGCTTGGCCAGTCCATGCCGGACCGCATTCTCCACCAGCGGCTGCAGCACGAACTCCGGGACCATCGCCGACTGTATGCCTTCCTCCACCTGGAACACCGGCCGGAGCCGGTCGGAGAATCGCATTTCCTCGATACCCAGATACTGGCGCACGAATTCAAGCTCCTCGACGAGTGGCACCTCCTGAGGCCGGTCGGCGCGCATAACCCGACGGAGCATCTCTCCCAGCTGCTCCAGCATCCGCACCGCTGTGGCATTGTCTCTGTCCCTGACAATGACGGTGATGGCATTGAGGCTGTTGAACAGGAAGTGAGGTTGCAGCTGCATCCGCAACGCGCCAAGCCGGGCCTCGGCCAGCTGAGCCGAGAGGCGCGCGGCCTGAGTTTCCCGCTCCCGGGCTTTGACGAACCACGCGGTAGCATGCTGAACCGCGAGAACCGCGAAGTAGACTGCCACCCCGAACGGAAGGGAGATGAGAAACCAGTTCACCAGGCCATGAAGCGAGGGAGGATTGGGTTGCTCACCCAGAGACCAGCGAAGCACCACACCGCCGGATGCCCAGCAGAGGCACAGCAGCAGGGCCGCCAGTGAATGGAGCGGGATTCTCCAGAGGAACTTGCCCCGTTCGAGAGGAAAGCGCTGGCCCATCCAGAACACAGCGGGTGTGAGCAGCGCGTAGAGGAACCAGTCACCTCCCTCCCACAGGAGGCTGCGCCAGGTCGCCGGGTTCCAGTTGCCCAGCCGGCCCTGTACGTAGGCCTGGAATGCCGCAAGGATCGCCGGGCCAATCCAGGCGAGGGAGACCAGCAACCATACCGGTGGGGTGCGACGGGTTGGGGAAGCCATGGGCGACAACTTATCGTGCGATCTCCAGAACCAGCAAGAAAAGCAATTCACCACAGAGACTCGGAGGCGCCGAGTAGCCGATTCGCTCTGCGCCTCTGTCTCTGTGGTGAAAAAACTCCGTGACCTCTACTGAATTCGGACGATCTTTCCGACCGATGGCACTCCGGCGCTATTGATCAGGAACAAGAGGTAGTGGCCCGGCGGCGCCAGCCGGTTGTTGCCCGGTGGGCTGACCGAAAGCCCGGTAGCGCCGCTGTGGGTAAAGCTCAGGGTGTTGAGCCGCTGATTCTGATTGAACGAATGGGTTACCGATCCCAGCCTGATCCAGGTGATCCGGGTAATGCTGGCCGCCTCGGGACTCTGGACCGAGAAACTCTGCCCGTAGGAAATGCTCAGCGGTACGCTGGCGATGGTCGGGCGAGTCGCCGGGGTCCCGTCGGGCTTGAAGAGATAGGGTGGTGAGAAGAGCTCGGCGGTGTAGTCATCGCTCAGGGTGGTCGCCGCCGGTTCGCCGCTGCCCACCGAAAGCACTCGTCCATCGGGCAACAGCAGCGCGGACGAGTGGTAGACCCGCTGGTGACTCATTCGGGCAAGCGTGGTCCACTGCTCGGTGGCGGGGTTCCACAGCTCCGCCGCCATCACCCTGCTGTCGGTGGGAGCGCTGTTGAAGCCGGGCGCGTTGGTGCCGCCGGTGGCCAGCACCTTCCCGTCGGCCAGAATGGTGGCATTGAGCTGACGGCGGCCGATCGCCATCGACCCCACCGGTCGCCAGCTGGCCCCCCCACCGGCGTTGAGGTCGATGACTTCGGCCGTGGCCGTGGGTGTGGTATTTCCCCCGACGATGAGAATCTTGCCGCTGTCGTACATCACGGCCGAACCGTAGTCTCTCGATCCAAAATTGCTGGAGGGGCCTACGGTTAACGTACCGGTCCCGCTGGTGGTGAAGAACCGGGTGCCCCGGGCCGGTCCGGCGGCGAAGACCCGCCCATCGGGCGCGACGAACATCATCGAGTAATAGGCCAGGTTGATCGACGCGCCGGTCAGCGAGCGCCAGCTGCCATCGCTCTGCCAGACCTCGGGAATCAGGTTCATTGCGGCGGCGGTGTCGCCTCCGCTCACCGTCAGCACTTCGCCCGACGGCAGTGTGGTGTTGGTCGGGTACCATCGCCCGTTCCGCATGTCGGAGCCCCGAGTCCAGCTGTTGGTGGCGTAATCGAAGAAATAGGTAGTCTTGAGCCCGAAGTTGTCGGCGCCGGCGTGGCCGCCCGCGACCAGCAGCCGTCCATCGGGCAACAGGGTGTGCCCGCTGCAGAAGAAGTCGGCCGGCCGAGCGGTGCTGACCAGCACCCCGGTCACCGGGTCCCACACCGCCGGATCATGTCCGGTCCGGCCGAAGGTGAGCACCCTCCCATTGGGCAACAGGTGCGCGTGAATCCCAACTACCGGCCAGGTCATGGGCGCACTCCAGCTTCCCAGCTGTGCCTGGACCGACTTCCGCTCCAGGCTGACTACCACGGTTCGCGAATCGGTCAGCGGGACCGAGCAGGTTCCGCTGCTGCCGCCGATCCCGGTTCCGCCGGTCTCACAGGCGGCGCCGGCCCACGCCTTGAGATAGCTGCCTGCCGCGGCAGTGGCTTTGAGCAGTACCGCCTGACCGGCCGGGAACGATCCGCTGCAGCCGCTGTTGGCCGCGATGCCCGAGGAGATGGTGCAGGTGATTCCCGCGGGAGCGGACACCACCGTCCCGCTCCCACCGGCGCCACCCGTCACACTCAGGAGGTGGGAGTTGGGTGGGACGGCAAAGGTGACTTTCACTATCGCATCGCGGTTCATCGTCACCTGACAACTCAACGGATTCTCCGACGCGGGAGCACACCCGGTCCAGGCTTTGAGAATCGCACCACCGCTCGGCTTGGCCGTCAGAATCACCACCGATCCGGTCTTGAAGCGCACGCTGCAGGTGCCGGTGGGGGTGATCGCTCCGAGCAGAGGAGTAAAGAGGCAGAGCAGTCCCCCTCGGTTGGAGGTTACCGTACCGCCCCGAGTGCTTCCGCTGTCCTGAATCGTCAGCTGGTAATGACCGGGGTTTTTCAGGGAGGACAACGTACTATCGTCGGAGGCCTCGTCCATGCAGGCATGGAGCAGAAGGGCGGAGACGGCGAGAAGCAGGAGTATGAGACCAGACGAACCAGGGCGCTTCATTCGACACCTCGGGAGGCCGCGGAGTATTTCACCGGTCCTTGGTAAGGTGTCCGAACCCCGGGCGCAATCAGCCCCGAAGCCGTCTCTCTCGCGACCTATCCCGTAGTGGGAAGCACTCAGTTCCCGATGGGATTACAACGAAGGGCGGGCGGCGTCGAGGATGGCGGCGGCAAATCGGGCAGCGGCGCGCGGATCGGCCGCGAGGAACAGTTCGGGCTCAATCAACTCCAGTTCCATCAGAGTGAACCTGCCTCCCATCACGCACCCATCGACCCGGGCATAGCTGGTTCGGTCGGGGGCGTGGTCGAGAATCACCCGGGCACTGTCGAGCAGACTGGTCTCCGGCTGCAGGATCTCCCGGGATCCTCCGAATTGATGCTGAACCCGGAAATCACCCGGCTTCGGCCGCTTCACTACCGCGTGGCTGAACCGATCCCCCAGGTAGATGATCGACCACTCACCGGCGCTCTCGATCTCCTTGATGTAGGGTTGGATCATCACTTCGCCATGATCCACCAGGGCACGAAAGCGGAGCTCATCCTCGACCGATTGGTCCAGACTGGTGCGCCAGGTCTGGTAGGCAGAAGCCGACACCACCGGCTTCACCACCGCCCGGTCCCACCGCTCGGCTCGGAGCAGAGCCTGCAGCGGGTCCTGATCTCCCCGACCGACCCACCGGGTGGGAACTACCGGGATACCGCCGCTTTCCAGCTGTCTGAGGTAAGTCTTCTCGGCGTTCCACCGCAGCAGCGCGGCCGAGTTGATCAGCGGCACTCCGAGGCCCTCCAGCCGGTCGGTCCACTCGAGGAATCGATCGAAGTTGAGATGATAGTCCCAGGTCGAGCGCACCACGGCCCCTGAGCAGCTGCTCCAGTCCATCGCCTCATCGTCCCACGGGACCGCCACCACCCGGGCGCCTTTTCGCTCGAGCTCCGGCAGCAACAGCGCATCGTCGGGAGTGAGCTCCGGCTTCTCACTGTACGTCACCAGCGCGATCAGGGGAGCATCCTGAGTCATGACAGGGCGGCCTGAACTTCACCCGCGACACGTTCACCGCTCGACAGCGCGCCGGCCACAGTACAGGCCTCGCCCTTGTCGTCGGTTGCTTCACCGGCAAAGAAGAGCTTGCCGGCGATAGGTTGAGCCAGTGCGGTGCGGGAACCATTGCCGTTCACCGCCACGTAGCTGTACCCGCCGAGTGAGTACCGGTCGCTCTGCCAGTTGTAGACTCGACCCTTCTCCAGCTCCTGCCTGACTGATACACTGCTTCCAAAGATCACCTGCAGGCTCTCTACCGCCTCCGCAATGATGACGTCGGAAGCCTCCTGGGACAGCAAAGCGGCGCCGGGACCACCGTACCAGGCGTTGAGGATCGACTGCTTCTCGGGAAAGCTGGACCAGAAGGTGGGGAAGTGACCAGTCATCCGAAAGAAGAATCCAGCTTTGCGGTACTTGCCCCGGCTCAGCCGAGTCCAGAACCGGTCTCGGAAGCGAAGGACCACCTTGAGTACCGCTCCCATGACCAGTCCCTCGAGCGCGGCGTGTTTGGCCGAGAGAGCCGGAGTGAACCTCACCGCGCCGATGTCACCGGCCGATGCCTGGAGAACACCCAGCGGCAGGGTCAGGACCACGGCCCGGGCCTCGAAACGGTCTGGCTGGCCCTTGGCCTCGACCTCGATCGAACAGGGTTGGCCGGCCCACTCAATGGCGGTGACCCGGTGCTCCAGCCGGAGATCGACGCTGGGGGGCAACCTGTCCGTCAGATGAGCGATCAGGGCACCGTAACCATGCTGGATACGTCTCTGGGGCGATCCAACTCCTGCATCACTGCCCCACTCTTCGATCAGAGTCTTTAGACTGGCTCTGCCGGTGTCCGCGGCGTCGAAGCCTTCGGCCAGCCGCCGGGCCCAGAGAGCAGCGGAACTCAGGTGAGGATCATCGCGGAACTGAGCCAGAAACTCAGCGGCGGGAACATCGTGAGGCAGCCGGCGAGCCATTTCGATCAATCGATCGAGGTTGGCAAAAGGATCGCCTTCACGGGTGAGCAGTCCGCCAGTTCCCACCCAATGTTCTCCTCCGGTACCCAGGATCCTGAGACCGGCCTCGCGGGCCAGCGTCAGCGTCGAACCGGGTGTGCCATGAACAAACTCGGCTCCGAGCTCCACACCGTCGACCGTGAACACCCGCCCCCCGACACGGTCCCGTCCCTCCAGCAGGACCACCGATAGACCGGCTTCGGCGATTCGCCGGGCCGCCATCAGACCGGCGGCACCGGCACCGATCACCGCGACATCAAACCGCATCGATCACAACAGCCTTCCGTTCAATGCCGTTTCCGGCTCCGTTGACGCTCGTAGTATGCCGCCGCTTTGGCCCGGCTGCCGCACCCTGCCATGCTGCACCAGCGGCGCCCGCCGTTTCTGGTGGTGTCGTAGAAATAGAGTATGCAATGAGGATTCTCGCAGCGCCGGAGCAACTCCAGGTTCCCCTGCTCCAGCAGCCAGGCGGCCGACTCGGCGATCGGCGCGAGCAGCTGCAGAGCGGTTTCCCGTTCCGGTATCCGGGTTACCGCGAATCCTTTGGCCTTCCGGACCAGTCGCTGGTGAGTGGGCCGTTCGGCCAGCACCCGGTTGATCGTATCGATCTGTTCGTCGGTCGGGCTCTTTCCATCGGTAAGCCGCTCGGCCATCCGCCGCAGCTGTGATCGCAGCGCGATGGCCTGGCGAAATGCCGCGGCCGCTTCGCTTCTGCCTTCCAGCCGTTCCTGGGCACTCCGCGCCGCCGACTCGGTGATGATGCCGGCCTCCTTCAACCAGGCCAGCAGATCCCCGAAGCCGGAGAGCAGGTCGACCGGCTCACCCTCCGACATCGCCTCAGTGTTGACCAGATCGAGCCACGGCAAGTTGCCCAGCAGGATGAACGACCGGCCGGCCGGATCCCCCCCTACCGATTCCTTAGCCACGAATACCCCCCTCTTCCATGCCGTAACATAGCCGGGGAACTATTACCATCAAACAGGCATTTGACTGGTTATAGTTTCTGTGTTACCGTCTATCGCGCCTTTTGCTGGTAATAACCACTACCCTACCTCGGAGAGATGGGGATGACCGCTACCACGACCGCCTTCAAGACCGGGCATGTAGGTCTCAATGTGAGCGACCTGGCCCGGGCCAGGCAGTTCTATCAGGATGTCTTCGGATTCGAGGTGATCAGTGAATCGACCCAGCCCGACAAGTCGTTCGCCTTTCTGGGGTCAGGGGGTGGGATCGTCCTGACGCTCTGGAAACAGAGCTCGGGCGGCTTCACCAGGGATCGGCCTGGTTTGCATCACCTTTCCTTCCAGGTCGAGAGCATCGAGCAGGTGAAGGAGGCCGAGGATCGAGTTCGGAAAGCCGGTGGTAAGATCCATCATGGCGGGGTGGTAGCCCATGCCGAAGGGCGTGATTCGGGCGGGCTGTTCTTCGAGGATCCCGACGGCATCCGGCTGGAGATCTTCGCCCCCACTGGAGCGGGCCAAAGCCCGGCGCCCCACGGGGCCGCGCCCACCTGCGGATTCTTTTGAGATCGAGCGAGGCTGACAGCATGTATCACCCGGGAGAACTCGAAGTCCAGCGCCGGGTCGGCGTGGAGCCCATGGCTGCGAAGATCGCCGGCGGTGTCCGGGTCGAGATCCCTCCTGTGGCGGAGGAGTTTCTGGCCCAGCGCCGCTGGGTGGTGCTCTCGACCGTCGATGCTGAGGGGCGGCCCTGGGCCTCGATCCTCAATGGCGCTCCGGGATTCGTGTCGGCGGGTCCCGGCTCGCTGCATCTTGAAGCGAGCCCGGTCCCGGGCGACCCGCTGGGGTCCAACCGGTCGGTGAGCGAATTCGTCGGTCTGATCGCGATCGACCTGGCCACCCGCCGGCGGATGCGGGTCAATGGCCGGCTCGATCGCAATCATCACGATGGGATCCTGATCCATCTTGACCAGGTGTACTCCAACTGTCCCAAGTACATCCAGCGCCGGGTAGAGAATCCCAGAGTTGGGCAGCCGGGCCGGCCGGAAACCAGGGTCTCAACCACCCTGAGTGAGGAACAGGCCCGCTGGATTTCTCAGGCCGACACCTTCTTCATCGCAACTGCGAATCCCGGCGAGGGCGCCGATGCCTCCCATCGGGGCGGCCGCCCGGGATTTGTGCGGGTCCAGGGTAACCGGCTTACCTGGCCGGAGTACAAGGGCAACATGATGTTCAACACCCTGGGCAATGTGGCAAGCTATCCCCGTGCCGGTTTGATCTTTCCCGACTTCGCCACCGGAAAGACGTTGCAACTCACCGGCCGTGCAGTCATAAACTGGGACCCTGACTCGGCCGCCGGCATCCCCGGGGCCGAGCAGGTGATGGAGTTCGAAGTGGAGGGTGTGGTCGAAACGGTCGGGGCCATGCCGGGCGAGT
>CAZOES010000055.1:20309-25107 GCA_964578865.1 uncultured Gemmatimonadaceae bacterium
ACTATGCGCCCCATCTGCCTCCTCCGGTGTAACCGAGACAGAACGGCGCCACGAAGGAACAACGGAGCCACGGCCTCACCACGGAGACACGACGTACACGGAGCATTCACGAAGAAAAAAGGTCTTGTTGTTCTTCGTGAAACTCCGTGCGCTTCGAGACTCCGTGGTGGAATCGTGGCTCCGCATTTCTTCGTGGCGCCGTCCTGTCGCTGTTTTCAGCCTATGCCGGGGGGCTCGCCCAGAGATCCCGCAATGATCCCAGCTTCTCGACCGGCCAGCCGTGGGTCTTGAGCTTCTCGAGCAGGTAACGCTGATGGAGTGGCGAGGTCGCGGTTCCGGAGTAGGCCCACTTGAGCGAGGGGACGTAGACCAGGAGCGATGCCGGAGAGTCGGGCAGATCCACCGGCTCGACCCACACCGAGTCGCCCGACATCCTTATCCACTGCCCCTTCGCAATCTCGCTGCTGCGCGCCAGTGATCGGCCATGATTCCGGAGAATCGTTCCCACGAAGGGCGAAGCTCCGGGGCCGACGTAGAGCGGGGTCTGCTGCTGGCTGAGATAAACCACGCCGCCATTGCTGCCGGAGGGCATGCTCAGCACCGCGCCCGCCACTTTTCCTTCCGCCTGATTCCTGGCCAGCCAGTCCATGGCTCGCTGGGCATTCACCTCGGCCTGACCGGCCTCAAGCAGCAGCCAGCTCTTCCCGACCTTCACCGCTCCCATGGGGAATCCGAAGGCACCGAAGCGCACCAGTCCCGGCTGAATCGCCTTGGCGGAGTCGGGCTGAATATCCTGCATTGGACGATTGGCAGTGGCGAAGAAGGCCGACCGAAGTGAATCGGTGACGGCAAAGGAATCGGCCGCAGCCGTGTCGAGCGTGAATGCCAGTACCGTCATCCGCTTGTACGGCTTCCCCACTCGCCTGACATCCCATTGCCACGGCAGACTGACCCCACCGGGTCCGGGGGTCCACTTGGAATACCACAGCTCCACCTCCATCCGGCCCCAGGGTACCAGGCCGAAATCGTTGGGTTGAGCCGCGAGGTAACGAACCATCGCCAGCAGCCCGTCGTTGCGGCGAAAGAAGAGAGTGGTAGGGTAGCCGCCCACGGTCGCGCTGACCCTGGCGTGAGGCACGGTGCCGATGGTGGTATCGGCCATGGCCTTCAAGTCGCCCGCCTCACGGGCCGCCAGCAGCACCCGCTCTGCTGCGAAGGTGAAGAGCTCATTTCGCTCATCGACGTAGGCCACATTGAGGGGAGCCCAGGCGCCGTTCGACTGCCGAATGGCGACGCTGTCTCGCACCACGTCGGTGATCTCCCGCCAGCCGCTGCCGAAGGCGAACCTGCGGTAGTTCCGCCAGGCCGGAATGCTGTAGTTCCGCTGATCGGTGTGGCGCTCGTAGGAGGGAAGATCGGTGTAGGGCCGGGAGTCGAACGATGTACGCTGCCATTGGGTCATCATCTCGAGCCGAACCCGGGTCAGTGCCCGGAGCGCAGCGGCCCCGCCCATGTGTTCGATCGAAGTATCGATGACCGCTACCGCTTTGGGATCCGGGGCCCAGGGCAGGGCCAGGATCAGGGCGCTGGCGAACAGCCACATCCGTTGCATGTGCGAGATCTCCCCATGAGTGTCGATAAGGCGACCCCGGCGGTTGCCGGGCAGCGGGGAGATAGACGGCAGAGACCAGCGGGCAGCTTCACTGCTGCCGCGACTGACGCGGCGGTGGGGCAGGCCCCGGTCGGGCGGGGCGAAAACTAGACCTTTACCAGGGGATGCTCGTGATCGCCGCTGCGGCGGCGGGGCGGAGGAAGGACCGGAGTTGGACCGTAGCCATAGCGCTGGCGCACGGTGCTGATGACCCAGGCGGAGCCCAGTGAACTCACTTCACTCCACACCTTGCCGGTGAGGCGTTTCACCAGCCGGTAGCATACCGCGGGGTCGCGACTGCTCTCGGAGGCGATTTCACAAAGGGTGGTTCCATCCTGTTCGGTGCGGAGAGTCCAGCCCAGCAGCATGCCCCATCCGGCAAGGTGTTCGAGCGGAGGAAGCCCGGCCCGCATCAGGGTGCGTGCCATCTGATGCCGGTTGTCGAACTGCAACTCGGCCGCGAATTCATCGGCCGACGGGACGTCTCCACCGCACCCGGCGACCGCCAGCACAATGCGCTGGCCTTCGGATGTACGCGATGGAAATGCGATGGTCAGCAGACTGCCGAGCTTGGCCATGAATGTCGGGGAGAGAAGTAGCTCTTATTTACAGATCGGCGGGATGAGGTGCAAGCACTTTCGGGAAAGCTTTTCGGGCAGAATATATTCGCGCCAGAAGTCATAGGAGATGGTACCGGCCTCCTAGAAGCGCCAGAAGTCATAGCCGCGCCAGAAGTCATGCGAATTCGGCGGCTCTCGGCATCGACAGTGCCTAGAAAGAGATCTAGATCTCTTTTGACGGTCGAATGACCCACGCCGCATAGCTTGCCCTCGCGGATCCTCATTCGCTCTCAAGTTTTCACAGCCAAATGGAAGGTGGCAGATGGCCGCACAACCGCGGAGCCTCTGGTACTGGGCGTGGCTGGTGCAAAAGACCGTTGCCAAACAGGGCGGAGCCCGGCGCGGCGGTCAGGTATGGCGCAATCTGGTGCTGATTCAGGCCCGGAGTGGAAAAGAGGCGCTGAGCAAAGCGGAGGCGATCGGACGAAGCGCGGCCGGTGATGCCGGCGGCACCCTGGTGCTCGACGGCCGACCGGCCCGATCGGTCTTCGTGGGAGTGGCCGACGCCGGTCTGGTGGACTACCAGCTGGGAGACGGTGTGGAAGTGATGTTCCAGGTGGCCCAGGAGAAAAAACCGGTGAAACTGGCCCGGCCCCGCCCGGCCCTGCTGGCCCGGTTGACGCACGAGGCCCGCCAGCTTCACGCGTCCCGCTCGGTGCAGACTCCACGCCTCTAAAGAGGCGGCTCGGCCGCTGTCGCTAACGCGGCAGGCTCAACCGTCGGCAAACTCGCCGGGTCGGCGGCGCGTCAGCGGCCCGGAGCCGGCCGGGCGTTGCCCCCGTCGGCGATGTACTTCACGGCCCCGCCAGCTTCACGCCGCCACAGGGTGAGGTACTTCCCGTAGGAGGGAGCCTCGCCCTTGGCGGTGATCACCGATTCGCCCACCGTGAAGCCCAGATCAGCCGCGCCCCCGCCCGCCACCGGCCTCCACTCCCATGCGGAATCGTCTCCACCCAGCCAAGCCTTGATGGCGGCCGGACCCCGGGCCAGCTCACCGCTGGCATGGAAAGTCACCGCATCACCCGCGGCGAAAGCCTCGAATGCCAGCGGAGCGCCTTGCTTCCCCGCCAGTGCGGCAAACTGGAGATCGGCCCTGGCGAAATCGGCGACCGGACCCGAGGCAGGAACGGCCGCGAGTGACGGGGCAGTAAAACCGGCTGGAGCGGTGTACTGTGCCGCCGGCAGCAGCCCGACTTGTACATGTCCGACCATGACCCAGCCACTTCCCTCCCGCCGCCAGGCCGAGATGTACTTCCCGAAGCGCAGCGGACCCGCGGGAGGTGCGGCCGAACTGGAGATCCCCGTTACTCCGTAGGAAACGCCGAAACTTCCATCCTTGGAAACCTCAGCATAGAGGGGCACCCATCGAAGTGTGATTGACTTGAGCGGGGCCTGCGCGTCCAGCAGCTGCTTCACCGCATCCCGTCCGGCAATCACCGGAGCCCCGGGATACACCAACACCAAATCCGCAGCGGCGGCGCCGGTGAGTCCGGCGGCGAATCCCTTCGCGACGGTGGTATCAGCTGCGGCCCGGTCGGCAGCAATCAGCTGGTCGTGCCGGTTCTGCCGCTCCTCGGCCGAGATCTGGGCCCGAACCACTGCCGGATACAAGCAAAGGCTGGCCACGACCGTGGCCTTCAACAGCCGACCCACTGACATGAGATGCTCCTGAGACGGGGAAGGATCAGGGCCGGGTGACGGGCCGGCCAGCCGCTTCCTGCACAATCGGGGCTCCCTGACGGAGGAACCACCATCTCAAGATTCACTCTGGGCCGAGCCGGGCCAGTTCTTCGAACATGCTCCGAACCTCATCGAGGCTGTTATAGAGGTAGAGCGAGGCCCGGGCCACCCGCTCGGCCCCCAGTCTCCGGAGCAGAGGCAGAGCGGCGAGGTCACCACTTCGAATCGCGATACCCTGGCGATCCAGCCCACTCATCAGTCTGGCGGGATCACTCCCGGGCTGATGAAAGCTGAAGAGGCAGATGCGATCCCTGGTGGTGCCGGGGCCCAGCAGGCGCAGCCATTTCAACTCGGCGAAGCGTTCCAGGGTGTAGCGGGTCAGCTCTTCCTCATGCCGTTGTAATGCCGGGAATCCAATTCGCTCGATGAACTCGATGGCGGCCGCCAGTCCGACGGCTCCTGCGACATTGGGTGTCCCCGCCCCGAACCGCAAACCACCCTCGCTCCACTCGGCCGAACTCTCGGTGACGAAGTGGGCTGCGTTACTTCCGCTCTGATAGGGTGGCATCTGATCCAGCACCGCCCGATCGACCCAGAGCACACCGGTGCCCATTGGGCCCATCAGCTTGTGACTCGAGAAGGCGAGGAAATGACAGCCCAGACTCTGCACGTCGACCGGGAAGTGAGGGACTGACTGCGCAGCGTCGATCATGACCTTTGCCCCCGCAGCCCGGGCCCGACGGCACAACTCGGCGGCCGGCGAGATGGCACCGGTGGCGTTGGAAACCTGAGTAAAGCAGAACAGCCGGGTTCGACTGGAGAGCACCCGGTCGAGGGCTTCCGGTTG
>CAZOES010000056.1:0-3158 GCA_964578865.1 uncultured Gemmatimonadaceae bacterium
GTCCGATCGCCGGTGCTGCGGTCGTGCAGTATCAGTCGCATCCGCAGGTCGCGGAGAAAGCCCTGGAGATCGGCCCCGGCAGCCTCCTGAGGAACCATTCCCTCCAGCCGGCGGCGGTACATCTCGGTACGACCGCGATCTTCGGCGGTCAGATCACGCCGGCCGAAACGGCGATTGAGATCGGTCAGCAGCAGCGGGAGTCCATCGTCCTGCTTGGGGAAACCTCCTGCAACTCGACCGGATTGTCATCCACGAACACCACCGCATCGAGACCGAGATTGAGCTGGCTGGCCAGCTCCCGGATCTGGGCGCTCTTGGCGTGATAGCTCGCCACCACGCTGACAAAGTCTTCCTCTCGCAGGGTCATTCGTCCGGCGCTGAGGGGAGCCCGGGCCACTTCGGGCGAATTGCGACTCACCGCAGCGAGCAGAACCCCCTCGCCCTTGAGCCGGCGCAAGAAGGTCTGATACACGAAGTGACGGTACCCCGCCCCTTCGGCTCCCCACGAGATTCCCTCGGGTCCATCCTCGGCAATGACGCCGCGCCAGAGAGTGTTATCCAGATCGGTGACCAGCAGCTTGGCCGGTTCTCGCTTCGGCGCAGTGGCCAGCGAAATCGCCGCGCCGGCGACCTTGCCCAGCGAACGGGAGGCGACCGGAAGACCGCTGCTGAAGTAACCGGCCAATGAGAAATCCTCGGGCGCCAGCAACAGGGCGCCGGCCGCCGCAGCCCTGGCCGACAGCTGAGCCACCACGCCTTCGTGAGTCGGCCCGTCCGCGAAAGCCGCCGGGATCGGGGCCGGCAGGTATATGATGGAAGCGCCGGGGCGGCGAACTACCCGGGCCAGAACCGATTCAGCATTGGCCAGCGCGGTCGCGGGATCGAGCCGTTCAGCCGCAAGCCCGGAACGCCAGTCGAGCTCGGGGACTAGATCCCAGGGGAGCAGGAGAAAGACCTCGTGACGCTGAGCGACCGGATCGGCCAGCAGGGTCTGTTGCAGGGTATTGAACGAAAGAAACTGGGGCTCCGCGGCAAAGCCCTGCCGAGCCGCAGCGGCTTTGAGATAGAGCTCCAGGGGCTCAGCGGTACCGGAGGTCGCGAGCAGCAGAGGCAGCCGGGCCCCGCCCGCGAAATCGGCAACGATTTGGCGCGCTTCCAGAAAGTTCATGAGACGGATACGAGCTGGTTCAGACGTCGCGGGCCGCGAGATAACGGCGGGCCGCCTCGTACGATGTAAGCATCAGTGAATCGCCGGCATCGATGGTCACTCCGAACTCCTCTTCGATCGCCACCACCAGGGAGACGTGGGCCATGGAGTCCCAGGACTCGGTGTTCGCCTGAGCGCAGCCGGCGAGATCGGTGCTGGGAGAGAGGTTGAACACCGCTCGAAAGATTGTCTGCAGACGTTGTTCCATTGCTTCCATTACTGCCTCTCTTCGAGTCTCCGGCGCCGGCCCTCGGTACTCCGGTATACTTGGGCGATCAGGCGGCCTTGGTTCGGGCCCCGAATATACACCGGCAAGGACCGGAAGCGGTTCAAAATACGCAGGCTCTATGCCCGTAGCCTCAAGCTGGCAGGAGCGTTGCGAGGTTGTCGGACAGGTCAGGAACTCAGGTAAAGGATAAGGATATCGATGTCGGCTGAGCCCGCCGTCCCATCCCGTCAGCCCTCTGGATTGTGGCAGAGACTTCGGCCGATCCTGGCCGGGCCGGCCAAAGCTGGGCTTCGCTGGGTCGAGCGGACGCTGCACCCGTGGCGCCGCCGCCGCGCTCAAGCACGACTGCTGCGGCAGCGGCCCATCAGTCGGATGATAGTTCTGTGTTACGGGAACATCTGCCGCAGCCCGTATGCTGCGTTGGCCCTGCAGCGGGAGCTCCAGAACAGGGGGATGGCGACGGAGGTAAATCAGGGAGGCTTCTTTGGACCCGACCGTCCAGCCAATGACCGGGGCAAGGCAGTGGCGCTGAGCCGGGGCATCGACCTGAGCGACCACCGTTCCCGGCTGGTCACCCGGGAAGATGCCGGGCAGAACGGAATTATCGTGGTTATGGAAGGCTATCAGGCCGACAAGATGGTCAGCCAGTTCGGAGCAACCCGGGATCGTCTGCTGATTCTGGGCGACCTGGATCCCGCCGCAGTGGAAAGTCGGGCGATCCCGGATCCCTACGGCCTGGACGTGGCCTTCTTCGAGCGGACGTTCGATCGAATCGACCGCTGTGTTCTCGAACTGGCCCGGCTGGCCGACCCCGCCGCGAAGGCCTGACCCCGGTCGCGGCTAGGGCACCGGGGCTGTGGCGATGATCAAGTCATCGATCCACATGGTTTGATCGGCCGGCGAACCATCTCCGATATACCCCGCGATCAGTATCTGATTGAACTTCATGTTGGGAAACGCGCCGGTCCGGAAGAGCACGTTGTGCAGGTCGAGCTTGAGCTGGCCGTCGACCGAGAATTGAGCCACCCCGTTGGTCTGTCCCTTGCCGCCGGCGATGCTGTTCAGCTGGAGGTAGACCTCTACCTTATGCCAGTTGTTCTTGTTAGCAGCGCCGGCGCTGGAATTCATTGACGCGGTCGCCGAGGTCCATTCCTTCTGGTTGTACCAATCGGGCCCATTCTGGAAACAGTCGGTATGATAGCCATCGGTCTCGCCATTGCAGCCGTTGGCGGCCCGTTGCTCGGTGACGTTGGTCAGGTCCACCCCGATCTTGGTGGGGTCGACATTGAGTGCGTCGCCGGCGGAGAGACGGGGATAGCCACTGCCGCCGGTCCAATGGTGCTCCATCAGGATGCCCAGATGACTGAGTGAAGGCCCAATCCACTGGCCGTCCTCGTTGGTCAGCAGGGTAAACTCGTGTGGATGGTACGACAGTCCCGAGCCCACAAAATTGCTGCTGTACTTGACCCAGTAGCGGATATAGAGAGTGCTGCTGGCGGTGAATTGTCGCCGGAGCGAAACACCCTTGATCGGAATGGTGGCACCAGGAGTCCAACGCAGCTCGAGGGCCCCGGCTCCAGCGTGTTGCTGAGTGGTGCTGATAGCCGGGTCGGTGTTGGCGTACCAGCCGCGGGGACCCACATTCGCGTCGTTGAATGGTTCATCGACCAGGACAGTTCCCCCGGTCGGTGGCGTGGTGGTATCGCGAATGGTGATTTGCGA
>CAZOES010000056.1:3168-21888 GCA_964578865.1 uncultured Gemmatimonadaceae bacterium
CCGGGCCGCAGCGGTGGCAGTCGCAATGATACGATAGGTCCCCGCGGCGGCGCCGGCGGTGTAGACCCCGGAGGCGTTGACGCTGCCGCCCGTCGCAGTCCAGTTGACCGCCACCGCCCCGCTGCTGCCGTCACTGTATTGCCCGGTAGCGGTGAAGGTCGTAGTACTGCCCGGATCCACCGTGACGCTGGGAGGGGTGACCACCACGGCACTCAGGGTGACTGGAGCCGCCTTGATCACCACGGTGGATGTATCAGCAAAGCCACCCGTCGTGGTGGTCGCCACTACCCGGTAGGTGCCGACGGTGTTGCCGGCGGTGTAGCGTCCGGAAGAATTGATGGTGCCTCCGGTCGCGGTCCAGCTCACGGTCGCCGCCCCGGTCGACCCATCGGTGTAGTGAGCAGTGGCGGTGAAGTTGCGCTGGGCTCCGGTCTGCAGGGTATCCAGTGCCGGCGAGACGATCACACCATCGAGGCTGGTCGCGGGGCGAATCACCACCACCGATGTATCGGCAAAGCCGCCGGTCGTCGTCACCGCCACCACCCGGTAGGTGCCGGCGGTCGAACCCGCGGTGTAGCGGCCCGAGGAATTGATGGTGCCGCCGGTGGCGCTCCAGTTGACCGCCGCCGCGCTGGTCGAGCCGTCATCGAAGTGGGCGGTCGCCACGAAATTCTGCGGTTCACCCGGGAGCAAGGTATCCAGTGCCGGAGTGACGCTGAGCCCATCCATCGAGGTCGCCGCGCGGATTACCACGTCAGCGGTATCGGCGCGGGCCGCAGCCATTGCGGTTGCGACCACCCGGTAGGTCCCCACCGCTCCACCGGCCTGAAATACCCCGTCAGTTCCAATCGTCCCGCCGGTGGCGGTCCAGATTACGCTCACTGTGTCGGTCGAACCGTTGCTATAGTGGCCGGTCGCCGAAAAACTCCGGGTGGCCCCGGGAATCAGCGTATCCCGACCGGGACTCACATCAATCGAGCTGAGAGTGGTTCCCGGATCGATACCCGCTTCCTGCGGCGCTGAGCAGGCAGCAATGAGGAAAAGGGTCACGATCTGTGACAGATGAGAACGCACCTGAGAGCCTTGAAAATGGGGTCACCTTAGTATCGGACTCCCTGCCGTCAGCCTCAAGGACGGCTGACCGGAGCCGGTGTGATTCCGGTCACCCGCCCAGGGGTGGTTCGGGTCAGATTGTCGCCCGCTCCGGCGCCGCTAGGCCATGTCCCGTCAGGGCTTGCGAGCCGGCCGGGGAAGACGCAAAACTACCAGCCTTCGATCCTCATCCCTGAGCCACGACCCGTGCCGCTGGAGTCATTGGAATGAATACAACGTCACGGCGTAAGGCCGGGCTGGCGGCACTCACCGTGGTCATCCTGGTTGTTCTGCTGGAGATCAGTTCGGCCATCCTCATCAAGCTGGGATCGTCCCGGCTGGTCGAACCGATTCTGCGCACTCCCGCGATCTATGCTCAGCAAACCCGGCAGATCCAGGCCATGTTTTTCTCCGATTCCGCCCGGGGCCTGATCTTCGACGCCGAGCTGGGTTGGACCTACCGTCCCAACTGGCAGGACCGCAACACGATTCACAATTCGGCCGGATTGCGGGGCCAGCGGGAGTACACCTCCAACCCGCCACCGGGCAAAACCCGGGTCGCGGCCTTCGGCGATTCGTTCGTGTACGGCAACGAAACCAAGGCTCTTGAGTCCTGGCCGGCCCAGATGGAACAGGGCGATTCCAGCCTCGAGGTTCTCAATTTCGGGGTGGGCGGTTACGGAGTGGATCAAGCCTATCTCCGGTTTCTGCGCGAGGGCCGGAAGTTCAATCCGTCGGTGGTGCTCATCTGCTTCACCACCGACGACATGCGGCGGGTGGTGAATGTCTACCGGCGCTTTCTCAGTGCCACCGAACTCCCGCTCTTCAAGCCTCGCTTCGAGCTGACGGGCGAGGATCGGCTGAGACTGCTGCCCAATCCGCTCCACTCGGTTGAGGACTATCGTCCGCTGCTGGAGGATCCCCGCGGCGTGCGTCGATTCGGGGCTGCCGACCAGTGGTATGAACGGCTGATTTACGAGAACCCGGCCTATGACTGGTCGGCCACGGTGCGACTCATCTCGGCTGCCTGGATCCGGGTGGCCAACCGGCAGTTCCGGCCCAATCGGGTGCTGGCCGGAGGCCAGCTCAATCCCGAGTCGGCCGCGTTTCAGCTGCAGGTCGCGATCTTCCAGGCCTTTCGCGATTCAGTAACCGCGGCCGGCCTGCGACCGGAGATCGTGTTCCTGCCAGACCGGGAATCGGTCGCGGGCCGCAGATCGGGAGGATCGACCCTGTACGCATCCCTGGTACAGCGGCTGGCCGGGCTCAACATCCCGGTGTGGGACGCATCGGATGCTTTTCTGGCGCAGAAGTCTGCTGGACCGATCGACTCGTGGTTCATGCCGGGGGGGCACTATTCGCCGGCTGGGAACCTGATCGTGGCGCAGTGGCTCACGCCGCTGGTACACCAGGCCGCGCAGCACTGAGATAGTCAGGCCTCAGTGCTCCCCTCGGCCGGCCCTCCCTCCGTGCTCTCTTCCCGACCCGAAGCCCGACTGGGGCTGCGCTGGCCCCTGATCATGATGGTGATCGCCGCTACGGCGATTCCGGTCGAGTTGCGGCCGATGGATCAGTGGACCGTCAGCTTCGACGTAAAGATCATCGATGTCCTGGCCAACCTGGTGGGCTATGCCCCGGTGGGAATCCTGCTGGCCGGACTGGGATTCTGGCGCAGCACGCTGGCAGGCGCCCTGTTGTCCCTGCTCTGCGAAGTGAGTCAGATCCCGATGGTACAGCGATCACCATCCGGGGTCGACCTGGTAGTCAACACCCTGGGTACAGCGCTGGGCGCCCTGATGGCGCTGAAGTTGGGTCTCCGGATCGAAGAGGTGACCATTCGCCGCTGGATGGCGGTTCCGCTGGGCCTGCTCTACTGCGCGCTTCTCTTCCGGGTCTCAGGCCTTGCAGGCGACCGGGTCGATCCCCTGGCCGACTCCCGGCCCGGCGAGCTGATTGCCCACTGGCAGGGACGAGGCCCCAACGGACCGCAAACTTCACCCGAGCCCACTGCGCCGCCGATTCCCGGCGGGACAGCTGTTTTCGATGGTATCGGTGACTTTGTGGACCTGGGCAAGAGTCGGGAGCTGCAGATCACCCACAGCCTAACTATTACCGGCTGGATCAACCCCAAGTCTTTTCCCTCCGATGACGCGCCCATCGCCTCCGATGCGGACGGAATGGGTTATCAGCTTGACACCAGCAAAGACACCGGACCCCGGACTGTCGGCTTCAAGCTCTCCACCGCCTGCGGCGAGGTGATGTCACGATACGGCGCCACTCCGCTCAAGACCAACACCTGGTATCACGTGGCAGGAGTCTACGACGCCGAGGCCGGGACCATTCACGTGTATCTCAATGGCAAACTGGACGACGGCATCCAGGCCGGTCAGATCACCAACCGTCAACGCCAGTCTCGCACTGCCTCATCGGTATACCTGGGGCGCCGGAGCGGTTCCCGTCGTTTCTATTTCGCCGGTCGGATGGGTGACATCCGGATCTATTCTCGAGCACTGAGCCCGGGCCAGATCGAAGCGATCATGAATGGAGCCGACAGCGTACCCGGCCCAACCCCAGTCTCGAATGCGACCGTTTCGAAGCCTGCAAGCCTGGCAGCAGGCTGCACCGGTCTTTCCGAAGACGAAGATGCCCAGATTCCCCCGATCGCCGCGGCCTCGGGCGCACTGCTGGTTCTCATTCTGGCCACGGTGTACCCTCCCGGATGGCTCGCGGCGCTTCTGCTGGGGGCCGGATCCGGCGTGATCCTGCATTTCCTCGGGCCTCTGGGACTTCCGGTCTTCAATGCCTATTTGTTGCCCCTGGCAGGCGGAGCGGGAGGGGCGGTGATCGCCGGCTCGATTCGACGGGGCAGGACTAACGACCAGCCTGAGCGATCCACCCTTCCAGACGCTGCAGATCCGACTGGGTGAGCAGGCCGTGGGTAGGGAGGGTGTACAGCCGACCCGCCAACTCCTCGGCGCCCGGATACGAAGGCTCCGATCGATACAGGCGCCCGGCAAATCCATTCAAACGCGACAACGGTATCGGATAGCCCGGCATGATTCCCAACCGGCGCGCCTCGCCTGTAGCACACTGCGATAAGACCCGCTGGTTGGGAAGGAAAGGCAACCGGAGCAAGCCCGGCCGGCCCCCTTCCCATCCAGTCGGCACCGAACCGGCCACAGCCCGCTCGATAGCTCTGGAGAGTCGTGCCGCTCGAGTCCGCCGCCCCTCCGCCTCGGAATCCTGCCAACGAGCAGTTTCCAGCAGCATGGCCGCCTGAGCTGATGACAGACCCCCGGGAGGGTGCGGGCGATGGTAAATCGTCTCGCCCAGTCGAAGGAAAGGAAGAGCAGCCGGAAGCGCATACCACGCCGGCCGAGCCAGCAACCACTGGGCACTCGACTTGGCCAACATCGCGAGACTGGAGCCGGGCGCAGCCAGAGTACTCAGCGCTGAAAGGTCCAGCTCGGCCGGAGCCTCACCGCCGAGGAGCAAGGCACCTCCACCTCCGCCGGTCCAGCCTTTGCCTCGACCAAAGCTGAGGACTCCAAGCTCTCCGACCGCTCCGGCGGGCCGCTGATTCAACTCTGTCCCGATAGCCTGGGCTGCATCCTCGATGACGAGGGCTCCCGCGGCAGCCGCAGCACCCGGGATTTCCGTCAGGTTAACGGGCAATCCGAAGAAATGGACGACGACGACGGCGGCAACGCCCGTCCCCAAGGCCCGGTCGAGCGAAGCCCGATCGGGTCCCAGCGTGCGGGGATCGAGGTCGTAGAGCACCACCTCGACCTCGGCACCATCGGCGGCCGTCGCCAGGTCATAACAGCCCCAGGCCGGCAGAGCGATTCGAGGTGTGTCCCGGCGGCGGCCCACCGCCAGGCGGAGCGCCAGCGACAGCGCGGTGGTGCCACTATCGGTCAGCAGCAAGTCCCGCGAGCGGTACTGCTGCAGCAGCATTGAGCGCAGCCGAGTCGAGGCGCCGGCCTGGCCGAGCAGACCGCCGATCCCTCGACCTATCGCGGTAAGCGTGAGTGGAGAACAAACTGGCGGAAGGGTGCGGGCGATCACGGAATGCCGCGCACCACCCAGGGACCGACCGCAGTGGCCAGCGGAACTGGAAGCTTGCGCCAGATCCTGGGCCCCCAGGAATAGCGGGCATCGTCGGGAGACGGGGTCTTGGCCAGACCGGCACCATGCTGATACCAGTGCAGTGGTTGTTCCCGGGAGCCCCACTGCATCTTGAACCGGTGGGTACCGCTGTCCGGCGAAGTCCGGCCAAAGTTGAACACCTGGATCCCTTCGCGCACACACCGCTCCATGAACGACCAGTACAACAGCATGTTTGGGGCAATCTTGCTGTGCGAATGCAGCGACGAGGCCCAGGTCATTTCAAATTCGTCACCCCAGCGAAAACCAATACCTCCAGCCACCGGTAGATCCCCCAGATAGGCACATCCGACCCACATGTCTTCGGGAAAGGCGAGCGCCAACGCCTCGAAGAGCGCCCGGGGCTGGGTTGGAGTGCCCAAATCCCGCATGTGGCGGGCGAAGACCTCGAAGAAGGGTCGCACCTGCTCCGGGCCGAACTTCATGGTCACCCCTTCCTTGATGGGGCGACGAACCTGGCTGCGGAGCTTGGCATCGAATCGCTTGAAAGTCTTCTCGGGGTCACCCGGGAGGAGATCGAGCAGAACCGTGATCTTGCGATGGGACACCGCCAGGTCGATTGGCAGCTCGATACGGCTCCGCAGTTCCAGCAGACCGGCGCCAGTTGCCCTGGCCAACTCCACAGCCGATTCAGTCAGCGACTTCACGGCGGTTGGGTCTCCCAGCGGACCGCCGTAGTTAACGAATGGCTGGGACACCAGAAAGTGTCCGAACAGGAGACTCTTCACCCGGACCAGGGGCAACACGCCGGCCAGCGAACCCCGAGCATCTCTGGCAGCCAGGTAGGGAGTCTGGTGTCCCAGGGTCCCAGCCATGATTCCGCGCCAGCCGGACAGGTGGAAATGAGTCCAGTTGGCCTGGGCCCGGACGAAGCCATCCCATTCAGCATCGGTCCCGCGAAAGGTTTCGACAGTCAGAGGCACTGAGTTCGTCCGAGGCAAATGCACTGCTGTGGTTGAGGAACCGGAGAATTCATCTCCCGGTACCCCAGGCGATACGGCGGAAGTAATTGAGGTAACGCCCGGGACTGCCGAGATGGTGCAGCAGTTTGTAGCCGGCCCCTCGGGGAGCAGTGAAGGCGCCGGAGGGCCGGAACAGCACCTGGCGATCCCACGGGCGGGTTGCGCCGTGGCCGCTGGGCCGGGGCTGGATGGCGAGCTGCCAGAGCCACCGTTCCAATCGGCGGGACGGGCAATTGCCTTCGGGGCTGAACCACTGGCCGGTGAAGTGCCGGTCCAGCATCGCCCGAGCCGACTCCGGCAGCGAAGGCGCCAGAGCCTGCTCGACCGCCGAGGGAATCGCCGCTCCGGTCAGCAGCCGGGCCAAACGTAGAGTCCAGTAAACCGAGGTCGCTGCCCGGGTGGCCCGGGCCTTTCGGGTGAACCGGTCCCAGTCGAGGGTCGGGTCTTCCGCCATTACTCGCACATCCCGAAAACTGCGCCACGGTCCAAACTGCCCGGCGTGGGACCACATGAAGTGCAGCCCGACATGCAGCAGCAGATCTTCCAGTGCGGGTATCCGGGCTTTCTGCCCCGGCAGAACCCGGCTTTCGGTCCAGAGTTGCTCGACCGGCCAGACAAACGGATGACGCTCGGGAAAAAGCGCGGTATGAATCTCCAGATTGAAATTGCGCCCCAGAGCGTCGTGCAACGGCGGCAGATGGTAATGGCCCTCGTAAAAGGCTGACTTTTCTTCCATCTCTCCCAGAGCCCAGCCATTGGCCAGCGCAACCTCCCGCGCCCCGGCGGCCTGATTGGCCGGGACCAGCAAATCCAGATCGAGCATAGGTCGGCGAGGCAGAGATCCATAGACCGTCCGGCCCAGCGCGGAACCCTTGAGCAGCATCACCGGGATTCCGGCTGCATCGAGGGCAGTGATGGTCTGGTCCAGTCGGCGGTCCAGCATCGCCATGCGGAGATCGGACCGGATGGCCAGTCCTTGAAGAACTTCGCGGACGTGATCGGGAGGAGTAATGCCCAATCGGTGCAGCCGGGCGGAAACCACCGCCTCGGCGCGTTCCTGAGCCGTCAGGACCAGCAACTGGTCCCAGGTGAGCGGCCCGGCCGCTAACTGGCGAATGAGTTCGTCGCTCCCGTCGCCCCCGGCGACGGCCAGAAGCAATCGGGGCTCGGGTGCCAGACCAGTGGGCGAGCCCACATCAATACTGGCCAAGACTTCCCTGCTCGCGGGCATGACGGAGGGCCCGCGCGAACACGATCATCCCGGCGCCGAGAAAGATGGCAGCCGCAAGACTGAGCATCATCAGGTCATCGGCCATGAGCGCCAGACTCGAGCGGTTGAGCAGCGCCTGTCGCATCACTCGAAGTCCATAGGTCAGTGGCACCAGCACCGAAAGATTCTGGATCCACGAAGGGATCACTGTGGTCGAGTAGTATACCCCACCCAGCAGACTGGACGCTGCCAGAATCCCACTTGCCAGTGGACCAATGGTCCGGAAAGCGAGGATCATTGCGGCCAGAATCAGACTGATCCCGGCGTATGACAGGAGTGTCAGGATCAGGGCTACCAGGGCGACCGGCACACCTGCGATAGAAAATCGCACTCCCAACGCCAGACCAGCCACACAAATGCAGAGGCCCCGCAGACCGGCCCAAACCAGATCGAAGCTCATCAGCCCGGCCAGGAGCGAACCCAACGATGCCGGAGTCGCCAGCAATGCTTCCAGGGTACCGGAGGAAATCCCTCCGCCGATCGCGTTGGGCAGGGCCAGCAGCGAAGCGCTGACCAGGAAGAACACTCCCAGGCCTACTACCAGGAATCCGAAGTACTCGCCTCCCTCGGCCTGAATCGAAGCTGCCGCCACCGGCTGAAGCGCCTGGGCCACGAAGTAGATCGGGACCAGGGTCAATCCCAGCCCCAGCAGCGAAAAGACCAGATTCAAGCGATAGCTGCTGGCGGTAAGCCACCCGGCCCGGAACAGCGCCGCTGATTCACGCATCAGATTCACCGCCCGCGCCGCGACTGAGGCGCTCAATCAACTCGGCCAGCGGCAGCTCGACCCGGCCAAAACTGGCCACCGGAACTCCGGCATCACGCAGCCGGGCCAGGATCGCAGCCGCCGCGGGGTGACCGCCGGTGAGATCCAGATCCCGGCTCTGCCACTGCTCGCCGGCGTTCGGTTCAGCGGTCGGCACCGGGCCGAGACGCACGCCCTGGTCAGCCAGACCTTCCAGCGCCGGATGGGCCGGCGCGGTGGTCACCACCCGGTAACGTTCATAGCCGAGCTGAGCGGCCAGGGAGCTGACCTTGCCCTGGGCCATCAGTTTGCCGCGATGCAGCACCGCCACCCGATCGCACAAGTCGCGTACTTCATCGGGATCATGAGTCGCCAGGACGACGGTGCATCCCTGCGAGTGGCCAATCTCCCGGCGGAGAAACTCGCGAAAGTCCCGGGCCGCAATCGGGTCGAGACTCCGGGTCGGCTCATCCAGGAGCAGTAATCGGGGGCGGGCCAGGAGGGCCCGGGCCAGCAGCAGTCGCTGCTTCATGCCGGAGGAGAAGGTGCCCACCAGTCGCGATCCGGTCTGGGCCAGACCCACCAGGCTCAGCAGCTCTGTGATCCGTGACTCCACCTGATTCGCCGGCAGGCGATACAAGGCGGCGTACAGCCTCAGATTCTCGGTCGCGGTCAACCGCCAGTAGAGCGAACGATCGCTGGTAAAGACCGGTGCCAGCAGCCGGCGCACCGCCGCCGGCGACCGCACCACGTCGGCACCGAAGATGGCGGCCCGTCCGGCATCGGGCACCACCAGAGTGGAGAGCAGCTTGAAGAGTGTGGTCTTGCCGGCCCCGTTCTCACCCAGCAGACCGAAGAACTCTCCCTCCGGGACGGTGATGGTGAGACCGGCGAGAGCGATGATCGGGGGTTGCCGGGCGCGCTTGAGCAATTCGCGCCAGGGTCTCCGGTTCCGGAAGTGCTTTCCCAGATCCTGGAGTTCCACCGCCGGAGCACTCACAGCCGGGCGCCCCGGGGAGCGCCGGAATGCCATTGGGCCACTTGAGCGGTCACCTCATCGAGCCGCTCGAGCGCGTGTTGCACCGCCAGGCGGTAGACCGGGACATGGGAGACCAGAGTGGCCGCTCGGCGGAGCAGAGTGGGTTGCTCACCGACCCCCAGCATTTCCGACACCTTTCCCTGCCCCACCAGCGAGGCGGCCGCGACCGGTGCCGGCAGTTGCCGCCGCGCGACCGCCCGGTCGCCCTCGATGCTGTCGGCGGGAGTCAGCAGATACACAGCCTGAATGGGGAGTCTCCGATGTTCAACCTGTTCGGCCGGCAAATCGGTCAGTATCCGCTTGCCATCGCTTCGACTGGCGTCCATCCCGGTCCGGCCCAGTCGCTCGGCCGCATCGGGGAGCAGTCTGAGAGAGTGAACCCCGGGCCAGACTACGGGACCTCCATCGAAGTCGACCGCGAGAGTATCGTCCGACACCAGCCTTCCGCCGGCCATGGTCAATGCCAGAGCGAGGGTCGACTTGCCACTGTGCTTGGGCGCCAGGAACAGAATTGCTCCGCCGGGATAGGCAACACCACTCCCATGCAACACCAGCGAACCGCTGAAGTGCATCGCGGTGGCCAGCACCCGTCCCAGCAGATGGGCCCGGAGAAAATCAGGAAGATGATCGGGTAGCGCGCGCCAACCCACCGAGCGACACTCTTCGGTCAGCTCGAAGGTGCCGGTATCGTCGACTGTTATCGACCAGCCACGAGCAGTCCGCCGAAGGGTCGCGTCGCAACCAGAATAGATGGTCTGGCGGCCGAGAACTTCCTGGGGTGGTTCGGTCGGAGTGGAATCTACCGAGTCTTGTTGCCGAAAGGTCCAGGCTGGCTGACCGGGGTCCGCTTCCGCCAATTCGGGGAAACGGAGATCAGAGGCGAGTAGCCGGCCATACACGCGATACCAGTGCACCGGCACCAGAGATTACGGGGAGCCACGAGTTGGGGGGACCGAAGTCCCCCGTTCTCATGAGCAGGTCGTAGCGGAGTACAGGTTGCAGCCAGTTACTGAAGGAGCGATGCGGAGATACCAGCCATCGCTGTCTCCATCGAAGCCGGCGAGGGTCAGCTCGCGGAGCGAGCCGAAGCGCTTCAACTGCGGGCGGTCGTACACTGACACCTCCCTGATCGGAGAAACTTTGCCGGATGCCGGCAGAAGGTAAACCTACCAGGGTGACCAATCCGCAAAGCCCAGGCCAGCTTGTGAGGGCCCCGAAGGGCCCCCGTACTCAGGAGCAGTTGCGCCCGGTCAAGCTGCAATCGAGGTTACCGGTGACCGTGGTGGAAGCGATGCGAAGAACCCAACCATCGCTTTCTCCATCCCACCCGGCCTGGGTCAACTCTCTGAGTGAACCAAACCGCCTCAGCGTAGGACGCTCGTACATAGACTCACCTCCTCCTCTGCATTTGAAGCTACTGCCGAACCCAGGCAGGCGTCGGTCGCGACGCAGCGAGCCCCCTCGGGGCCGATTCCTACTTCGTGATCAGGCGACCATCGAGGTTGATGCCGCCACCGGCTCGGTGTGAGCCCGGAGCCAGAACTCGGTCGCCAACAGATTGAACAACTGCCCAGGGAGCCGGTCTCCGGCCTCGGGATGGGCCCGGTACCGGTCGAGGGCCTGGCGCATCACACTGGGCTGCACCAGCCCCACATCGGCCAACTTCAGTTCCGATCCCAGCATCTCGGCCCAGCGAGGCAGTGCCTCCCGCCGGACCCGCTGGAGATAGCGGCTCGGAAGACCGGTGCGGCTCTGCCGCGGAGCCAGATGCTCGTCGGGCAGCAGTCCCTTCATGGCCCGCCGCAGCAGACGCTTGGTTTCCCGTTTGGCAAACCGATCTTCCCGCGGCCGCCGGGCCATGAATTCGATCACCCGGCGATCGTACAGGGGAGAGCGTGCCTCGACTCCGCTCTGGAGCAGGAACCCGCTCAACGCGCTGCCGATCCGCTGGGCAAACGCGGAGTTCAAATACCACGATGTTTCGGCCGAACCAAAGCTTTCGTCGGGGCGGCGTCCGGCGTATTGCCACTGGCGCTGCCACAACGCCTCGCTGGTGCTGCGGTCCAGGCCCAGCCAGTCGGGCACCGGAGACTGAAGGTGGGCCCGAAGCGGACGGCCCCGGACCCGGCGGGCCAGATTGAGCACCGGGGCCGGCAGCGAAGGCTGCACCGTCCAGTGGACCACCTCACGCCAGTCGCGCAGGCCAAAGCCCAGACTCCCCAGCTCACCAATCAGGGTTGACCAGCGACCCTGACGCAGCAGATCGGAGAGGAACACCGGCGACACACTGAAGAACTGGTCGCCCCCGTTTCCGCCCAGAATGACCCGGGCGCCGGCGGCGCGGCTCCCCTTGGCCAGCGCCCGATTCCATTCCTCGTACGGATGGGCGAAGGCTTCGTCTCGCTGTCTGCCCCAAGCGGCCGGATCGGGCAGTCCGGGGACCTCACGGATGTCGACCCAGTTCGGCTTCAGTCCGAGATGGCTAACTATCGCGGCGATTCGTTCGTCCTCCCGGCCGGGGTCGCCCTCGGGGTAACTCATCGAGACCGGGACCACCGATCCCTGCTCGCCCTGACGAGCCGCGGCCTGGGCCAGGGCCAGAACGGCGGGAGAGTCATAGCCACCGCTGGTCCAGACCGCGGTTGGTTCGCTACCGGCGAGACGTTCTCGAACCGCCGCTCGCAGCAGGGCTCGCAACTGTTCGGCGGCCTCGTCGAAGTCGGGGCCCTCACCCCGATCGAAATGGGGCGGAGTCCAGACCTGCTCCAGAGTCGCGGCTGAGTTGGGCCGCCACAGCAACCGGGAGCCGGCGGGAATCCGCTGCACCGCCTCGAAGGCAGTCTCCCGCACCATCATGCTCGAGGAGCCGATGAGGTCTTCAGCCAGGGCCAGCCGGTTCAGCCCACGGGGCACCAGCGAATGCCCCGCAACAGTCGGCAGACTGGATCCCACGATCAGCCGATCGCGAGCCTGGGCGAAATAGAGCGGACGGTTACCACCAAGGTCCCGGGCGGCGAGCAGCAGGTTCTCCCGGCCATCCCAGAGCAGGAAGGCAAAGTCGCCCTCCAGCCGCTCGACCATCCCGGTGCCCCAGACTCGGTACGCCGCGGCCAGCAGGTGGCTCACCGAATCGCCGTTCAGCTTAGCCCCGGCGGCCCGCAACGCCCGGCGCAGCTCCTCTCGGTAGTAGAGCGAGGCATCGGCGGCGATCACCAGCCGATCCTCTTCCAGCAGCAGCACTCCACCGGCGAAGTCGGAACCCATTTCCCAGCTGTTGCGGCCGATGCCGATGGCTCCGCGATCACCCTGCCACCAGCCGGTGCGGTCCACCCCGCGGGAGCGGGTACGCTCCAGCATGTTCCGGAGCTCCTGATCCTCGGCGGTACCGGGGACCCCGAAGACCGCGACCAGGCCGCTCACGCGAACTCCACGGTGCGGGCGTCGGCGATCTCGATAAAGCGAGCCACAAACGCCGGATCATCACCCAGCACCCGATTACCCAGCGTGACCCACGCATGAGCCAGAAACTCGGAAGGGTCGGGCCGGACACCGATATGAATTCGGCTGCCTGCGATACCTTCAGCCCGGAGCAGCCGGTGCAAGGCAACACTCTTGGCAAGGCAACGGGAGCGGACCGGACCGTACTCCGCAGCTCGCCGGACTGCCCAGGCTAACTGGCGGGCCCGCTGATCCCCGGTGGATGAAACAGCGGGCCGGTCGGCGCTGTTCTCAAACGCCAGCAGACTGCCCCGAGAACGGAGGCGAACAACGCACTCAGCCCTGACCAAGTCGATGAGCGCCCGAGCCAGATCTACCCATTCTTGAGCAGTGACCTGCCGAGCCCGCTGGAGAAGACCACCCATTGGCGTAGTGTGCCGCCACCCACGGCAAAACAGGGGTGCTAGTCAGGGTGCAGTTTCGGTGCCAGTTAGGCTGTTCGAGAGGCTGACGGCGGGCTCAGAAAGGAGGGGGTAACCGCATGTCGGCAAAGAAATTACCGAAAGACCTCAGTTCTGTTACAAGGTGGAAAACCAAAACCGAGCCAGACTCACCTGATTGCTGTGGCCTGGCCGCTACATCGTGGGTCGAATTTCGACTCAGGAACCCCGGCTGACTACCAGACCGTTAGCGGCCAGATCGGTCAAGAGCGCCTCGGCATCCTCACGGAGAATCTCCATAGCCACACCGGGATACTCCCGACTCAGCACTCCGCAGAGCTCGTCCAGATCTGCATGGGCCGGCGGCAGCAGCTGCCAGATCCGAAGCCCCACCTGATTGAGACCATAGTAGACCTCATCCACAGTCGACAACAGCACCGCGCCATCCTCGACCACGCAGCAAATGACGCTGGAATCGGGCTGGGGTAGAACCTTCATGAGGTCACCAGCGAAAGTGGAATTCACGCGGCAGGCTGAGTCGGCTCGAACAGCTCGGTTGTTCCGTTCGCGCGAAGAGTCTCGCCAAATCGTTTGGCGACGCTGGTGAACTTGAACTGATCCAGCAACTGGTCAAGGCGGGGCAGAGTTCGGCGCAGGTTCCGATAGTGACGCATTTTGGCCAGGAGGCCTACCGGAAGCCGGGGCTGGTCCGGATCGACCTCCCACGGATGGGTATACAGGACGCTGGATACTCCCAGCTCTCCCCATTGGGTGAAGGCCTCGGTCGTCAGTCGGAAAGGAAGTTGTCGCAGGTAACCCCCACCGGCGGCGGGAAGCCGGAGGCTGGCCACGCGGGTAGTTGCCAGCGGGAGTTCCAACAGGGCACCGGACGCGGTGTGCAGCATCACTGGGAAGGGCGGCGCCTTGGGATAGCCGTAATCGGGGCGTGATATTGGAAAAACACTGCTGTCGTAGCGATAGCCTTCTTCGACCAGAATCTCAAAGGCCCACTCCATTCCGGGGCGAATCGAGAAGCTGGGCGCCCGAAAGCCGAGACAGGGCTGACCGGTAATATCCTCGAGGGCGGCTTTGGAATCGCGGATGTCTTCCCGGAAAGCTTCCGGGGTCAGGGCGGTCACCTTGCGGTGCCAGCGCCCGTGAGAAGCAACCTCATGACCCTGGGCCGCAATCCTCCGCACCAGTTCGGGATGCCGTTCCCCAATCCAACCGAGGGTGAAGAAGGTGCCCTGCACCCCATGGCGAGCCAGCAGATCCAGCAGACGATCGGTGCTCTGTTCCACCCGAGAGGGATACTGACTCCAGTTGTCCCGGCTGATCACGCCTTCGAAGGCGTTGACCTGGAAATAGTCCTCCACGTCCACAGTGAAGATGTGGACGCTGGGCCAGCACGGAGGCAACGGGATAGCACGCATTCGTGAGTTTGCAGCCCCCAATGGTAGGATGAGCCGAGCCGGACGCTCGTGTGAGAAGTCAGTTGCCACACGACACGCCGCCGGAGCTAGCAGGAGTCGGGCCAAAATCGGGCTTCCACCTTCATGGTGTATCCAACGATGGGGAAAGGAGATAGCATCACTCGCCCGGGTGCACGGAAGAGCAGAAAGTTCGCTGTTGCGATCCAGCCACAACAATGAGAGAATCCGTGGCAGAATTCAGCCGCTCACCCGAAACAGGATTACCGTGACACAGTCGCCGCCTTCAGCACAGCCACCGCGGTGGCGGGCGACTCTGTGGACCGTTCTTGTGCTGCTGCTGATTGCCCGGCTCACGCTGACACCCTCACGCCAGTCGACTGAGTATCCCTCGTTCTTCTGCATCCTCGGATGTGGCAACCAGAGTCTCAGAGATCTCCTCAGCAACATTCTCCTGTTTATACCGCTGGGGTGGGTGCTGTCTTATTGGTTGAAGCCACGGCCCGCACTCGCGGTCTGCCTGCTGCTGACGGTAGCCATCGAGACACTGCAGGGAGTCAGTATCCCGGGTCGCGATTCCAGTTTCCGGGATATTCTGGCCAACACTGCCGGGGGCGGTCTGGGTATCTGGCTTTATCCGCGATGGGGTGTGATCCGCTGGCCCGGACGACGCCGAGGACTGCACCTCGCGCTGGGAAGCGGCCTGGTGGTACTGCTGGTGCTCACTCTCTCGGGTATTGGAGTCGCTCCCCAGGGGAGCGACTTGCCGTGGTTCGGACAGTGGACACCCGATCTGGCCAATTTTGCCCCCTATCGAGGTACCCTGTTGGATGTGCGGCTGTCAGGGGAGCGTCCGTCCCGCGCTCAGCTGAGGGAGCCGGTCAGGTTGCGGCAGTCAATGCGGGAAGGGAACCCTCAGGTAACCGCGCAGGTGGTGTCGGGTCCTCCCCCGTCGGGCCTTGCAGTGATCTTTGGGGTAACCGATTCCACTCGCGCAGTGCAACTCTTTCTGCTCCAGGGTCGCACCATTCTGGTATTCCAGGTCCGCACCCGCTTTGAAAGTTGGGGCTTGAGAGAACTGCAGGTTCGATTGCCGTTTTTCCCCGGCCGGTCCGCAGGTGACAGCGCCAGCATCGAAGCTGGGGTTTCCGCGCGCAGGTTGACGTTGCTCAGCCGGAGCGGTGGCCGGGAGGACATGGCAACCCTCCCGCTGACCGTGGGACTGGGCTGGCTGACCATGCTCCCGTTTCGTCTTCCGGTGTACCTCGAGTGGGTGCTCTTCAACCCGATCTGGCTGGCGGGGCTGGTCGTTCCGGTGGGCTATTGGGCCGGCCGAAGCCGGCCACGGGTGGCTCCCGGCCTGCTGGCGCTGCTGCTGCTCTCCGGTCTCGGTGGAGTTCCCTATCTTACCTCTGCGGCTCCCACGACCGGCCCGGAATGGATTGGAGCCGTCATCGGCGCCGTACTCGGATGGAGTACTGGAGTGTACTCTCGCCGCCGGGTGGCCCCCGCCGAAGACTGAAAGGATCGATGCCGCTTCCTTTTCGCCAGCGGATTCTCCTCGTGGTGGTTCTGTTAGGCGTCCTGCCAACTGCTCTGGCACTCGTCGGGCTTGCCATCGCGGTGCGCACCCCCGCGGGAACTACCCGCGCCAATCGTGAAATCATGGAGGATTTGGGAAAGACCGGGCGGACCCTGGTGGAGACGCTCGATTCCACCCGACTCCGCCCCGCCGATCGCAAGGCGCTGGCGGCGCACAGCAGGGCACTCAACGACGCGCTTTCCCGGGGCCAGCGGCAGGACACCTACGCCGCCTACTACTCCTACATCCTCCCGATTCTGGTACTGGTCATCGGCGGGCTGGTGCTGGTCGCCGCGATGCGGCTGGGCGGCTACCTCTCGCGCCAGCTCAGCCGGCCGATCGAAGAGTTGATCGGATGGACCGGTAACATTCGCCGAGCCGAACCATTACCACCGGATGAACGGGAAGGCGGCGCCCCGGAATTCGCCTCGCTTCGGCTGGCGCTCCGGGAGATGGCCTCGAGCCTGGCCGAAGCCCGGGCGAGGGAAATCGAGGGCGAGCGACTCCGGGCGTTTCGCGAAGTTGCCCGCCGGGTAGCCCATGAGATGAAGAACCCGCTCACTCCGATTCGGTTCGCCGTGAGCCAACTGACCCGCTCGGCCCAACCGGAGCAAAAGGAAGCGCTGGAGGTGTTGCAGGCCGAGTCGGCCCGGCTGGAGCAGCTGGCCAGGGAATTCACCGAGATGGGCCGGCTCCCCGAAGGACCGGCGGCAGAAGTCGATCTGGGCGAGCTCCTCAGCGAACTCGCCCGCACCGCCCTGCCCTCCGGCATCACTCCGCGAGTCGACCTCAATCCCAAGACCCCGATTATCACCGGGCACTACGAGCCGTTACGGCGGGCCTTGAGCAACCTGCTGCGCAATGCCAGCGAGGCGGTGGGAGGCAACGGCCAGGTCGGCATCGGTTGTCAGCCGTTGGGAGAGAACGGAGCCGAGATGCGAATCATCGATCACGGCCCCGGGGTACCGGAGGCGCTGCGTGAACGATTGTTCGACCCATACGTCACCGGGAAGGTCGGTGGCACCGGTCTCGGCCTCGCGCTGGTGCGACAGACGGTGGAGGCCCATGGTGGACGAGTGTGGCATGAGCCGACGCCTGGGGGCGGGGCGACCTTCGTGATTACCCTGCCGAAGAAGAGAGCTGCGATCGTGAGAGGTGAGACGTGAGAGGTGAGACGATCGATGATGAAGCCACGTCGTACGTCTCACGTCTTACGTCTCACGAACACCCAACGGTATCTTAAGTCATGCCTCACGTTCTGATCATCGACGACGAAGCCAATATCCGGCGAATGCTGGCGGCTCTGCTGCGGGCCGAGGGCTTCGTGGTCGACGAGGCCCCCAATGGTCCCGCCGGCCTGATCACCCTCGAGAATCTCGATCCCGACGCGATCTTCCTCGATTTGTTCATGCCTCCGGCCCCCGATGGGCTGGAGACCCTGAGCCAGATTCGGGGCAAGGGCATCGAGGCGCCGGTCATCATGATGAGTGGCAAGGCCCAGCTGGCCGACGCGGTTCGGGCGGCGCAACTGGGTGCCTTCCAGTTTCTCGAGAAGCCGCTGAGTCCCGAAGCAGTGCTGGTCACCCTGCGGGCCGCGGTAGAACTGGGCCGGACCCGGAGCCAGAATCGCCAGCTGCGTCAGGCACTGGAGACCCGCGATGAGATGGTGGGCCAGAGCGCGCCGCTCAGGCAGATCCGCCAGCTGATCGCCCAGGTCGCGCCCACCGATGCGCGGGTGCTGGTGACCGGTGAATCGGGTACCGGCAAGGAGCTGGTGGCCTCGGCCATCCATCGGGCCAGCAAGCGCAGCAAGGAACCGTTCGTCACGGTGAACTGCGCCGCCATCCCCCGCGAGCTGGTCGAATCGGAGATGTTCGGCCACGAGCGGGGAGCTTTTACCGGCGCCGGTGAGCGGAGGCTGGGCCGGTTCGAACTGGCCGACAAGGGAACCCTCTTTCTCGACGAAGTCGGCGATCTCAACCTCGAAGCCCAGGCCAAACTGCTGCGCACCCTGGAGACCGGAGTGTTGCAGCGGCTGGGGGCGGAGCAGCCAACCCGAGTCGACGTGCGGGTGGTCGCCGCGACCAACCGGCGCCTGGATCAGGCCGTGGCGCAGGGCGGCTTCCGGGAGGATCTCTTCTTCCGGCTCAACATCTTTCCGATTCATCTTCCACCGTTGCGGGAGCGGCTGGAAGATCTTCCCGCTCTGGTGGCTCACCTGGCCCAGCGGGCTCGCCCGCGCTATCCCCAGCAGTATTCGGCCGAGGCGCTGGCGCAGCTGCGGCAGTATCCCTGGCCGGGGAATATCCGGGAGCTGGCCAATCTGGTTGAGCGGCTGGCAATTCTCGGGGGCGAAGTGATCGGACCGGAACAGGTCCAGCTGGTGCTTCCGATCGGGGGCAAGCCAGCACCCTTCTCGCCCCGCAGCGAACTGAGCAGCAGCGCACCCCGCCCCGCGATCGACCCGACCCTCTCGCTTACCGACGCACTGGATCGCTACGAGCGGGACCTGATCTCCGATGCTCTCACCCGAGCCGAAGGCAATGTCGCCGAGG
>CAZOES010000056.1:21898-24986 GCA_964578865.1 uncultured Gemmatimonadaceae bacterium
CGAGGCGGCTCGGGCGCTGCAGACCGACCGGGCCAATCTGTACCGCCGGATGAAACGGCTGGGACTGGCGGCTCGAGGGGAGGCAGTGGGTGGTTAGCGGCAGTCGCTGGTCGAAGGGCGCGATTCTCTGCGGTCTGCTGTTGACGCTGGCCGGTCCGGTGGCGGCCCAGGACAGCATCGTGGTCATCCGGCCCGACGAAGCCCAGGACGACACCCTCTCACTGGGTCTGCCGCAGGGAATCATCACCGAACTGCTCAACACCTGGAACGATAGCAGCACCGTCCGGCTCCCCGGCGGCCTCACCCTTCCGGCAGGGGCTACGCTCTCGGGAAAAGTTGCTGCTTTCCGGGGTACCATGCGGATCGCCGGAGAATTCACCGGCTCGCTTGCGGTGATCAATGGCGATCTGATCGTGATGCCCGGCGGGGTCATTCACGGCGACGTGCTGGTGGCTGGTGGGAAGTTCACGGTGGAACCGGGCGGGCTGCACGACGGAGCGCCTCGGGTCTACTGGGATGCGGCCCCGGTTCAGCGCCAGTCGGATGGAACCCTGGTGCTGCGCGAACGGCGCCGGCCGATCGGTGAGCGAGCCACCGCGGAAAAGAGTTTCCAGACCGGCGACATCCGCACAACCCTCCGGCTGACCACCACCCAGACCTACAACCGGATCGAAGGACTGGGGTTGGTCTTTGGCCCAGCCTTCGAGTGGCGGGCCAGTGATGCGCTCACCGCCAGTCTCGATATGCGGGGCATCCTGCGCACCGCTCCCGATGCTTCACCCTTCCGGCGGGATCTCGGCTGGCTGATACGCACCGACTGGCGATTCCACGGAGCCCGCGGTTTCGGATTCGGAGCCCGGACCTACTCGGTGATCGCCGGAATCGAAGAACACTCGATGCCGCGGGACGAGATCGGGTGGAATGCCTTTCTCTTCCAGCGGGACAACCGGGACTATTTCAGCAGTGAAGGCGTGGGCCTCAGCGCCTACAACTACTTCTCCCGCCGGTTCCGGATGGATGCGGCCGTCCGCTATGAGAAACAGGGCTCGGTGCGGGCCAACGACCCCTGGTCTCTGTTCCGCAACAAGAGCACCTGGCGCCCCAACCCGCTGATCGACGATGGCCACTTCACCACCTTCGGGTTGAGCGCCGAGTACGACAGCCGCAATGCCCGAACCGGCCCGACCTCGGGCTGGTGGATACGAGGCAGTGTTGAGCATGCCCGGAGCAACGACGTGGCCCCGGTCGGGTTGCCGGCCACCATCCGGCAGCCGATCCCGACCTCTCACTACAGCTTCAACCGATTCACCTTCGACGCCCGGCGATATAACCGGCTCTCGCCCGACGCTCAGCTCAATTTCCGGGTCTGGTCGGGCGGTTGGCTGGCCGGGGATCCGCTGCCGATTCAGCGGAGACTTTCGCTGGGCGGTCCCGATCTGCTGCCGGGCTACGGCTTCCGGGATCTCCATTGCGCTCCGCCCGGCTTCGACGACCCCAGTAAAGCGGCGCTGTGCGATCGGGCCCTGATCACTCAGACCGAGTTCCGTCATCGCCTGCCGCTCAAGGCCGGCTACGTGATGCGAGACCCCAACCATCAGGAGTTCAGCCGGTTCATCGGCATCGAAGATCCCGACCTGGTGATCTTCGGAGACGCCGGCTCGGCCTGGCTCTCGGGTGAGGGTCCGGGTCGGGTACCCAACAATCGCTTCCAGTCGATCAGTCAGTGGAAAGCCGACGCCGGCGTGGGCATCGATGCCGGCGGTGTCGCGGCCTATTTGGTAAAATCGCTGACCGACGGCGAGCCGCTCCGGTTCTACATTCGACTCGAGCGGCGGTTCTAGTCCATCATGAGGGCGGCCCGGGTTCGCGCAGGATGGTTGCTGGTGCTCCTCCTGCTGCTGGTGGGCGCGCTTCAAGCCCAGGACCAGGCCGGAGTCCGGCTGGAAGTGAACCTGGCACCCACCAGCCACGATCCAATCGTCTTCACCCGCAACCTGCTGGAAGGCACGCCCTGGCTCACCACCCTGCGTCAGGGTCTCCCCATTCGCCTGCAGTATCGCCTCGAAATCTGGCGCTCCCGCGAGGCCTGGCTGGATGAGCCGATTCGCCAACTGGACTGGACCATCGTGGTTCGCCATGAGCCACTGCTGGACCAATACAGCGTGACCCGGCTGGGACCGTTTAAGGGTATTACCGGTCGAATCGTCGGCACCGCCGGTGCGCTGGCCGAAGTACTGCGGGTGGGCTACCAATTCCCGGTTGCTCCGAAAGAGCCCGGCAAGTACTACTACTCCGCGAATCTCTCGGTATCGACGCTGTCAGACTCGGACCTGGACAAGTTCGAGCGGGTGCTCAGAGGAGAACTGGATCCGGGGAACAGTGAAGGGGGCGGGTTTGCCGACCGGGCGAGGAGACTGGTGCTTGGCCTGGCGGGATTGCCAAGGGCCAATCTGGCGGCGCCGGCATCGGAGCAGTTCGAGGTGACGCGGTAGGGCGGAAAAGGCGGAAGGGCGGAAAAGGCGGAAGGGAGGAGCAGCTAGAACACCTCATCCCGACATCGAGTGCAACGAGATGGAGGGACCTACTCAATGAGAGCAGGTCCCCTCGTTCGTTTCACTCACTCGGGATAAGGTGCTTAGAAGACTACTTGTGGGCCGTAGCAGCCTGAACTCCGCCCAGCGCTTTCAAGGCTTCCGGTCCGTAGAAGAGGCGGATGTACTTCGCCTGCGTCGTGGTGAGCCGGCGAACCGCCCATGAGAGATGCACAAAGTGCGGCTCGTGGGGATGGCTTAGCGGGTGCATCCCGCACTCCTCCGGCAGCCGGTTGCCCTTCCGGGTGTTGCAGCTGGAGCAGGCGGTGACCACGTTGGTCCAGTCGTTGGTACCGCCGCGAGAGAGGGGAACCAGGTGATCCCGGGTCAGGCACTCGCGGGGACGCAGCTCCAGTTGCCAGCGGTGGCAATACTGGCAGCGGTAGTGGTCGCGGGCGAAGAGGAAAGTGTTGGTGACCTGGCGGCGGAAACGGCGGGGGACGTGCACGAACTTGACTAGCCGGATGATCGCCGGTTTGGGAAGGACGAGGTGCGCA
>CAZOES010000057.1:0-24869 GCA_964578865.1 uncultured Gemmatimonadaceae bacterium
GAGCAGGACCGGGGCTCAGCTTTGAGGCGGCAGCCAGTTATTCGCTCAACCCGGAAGAGATGGTCAACTTCGTGGTTCCCGAGTTCTCGGGAGATAACGAGACCTACTGGGGCCGCAATCCGCTTAAGCACAACACCGAATACGGCGGGGTCCTGGCCTTCGCGCTGGGAATCGCCGGACTGATTGCCCTCAAGGGCGATCGCCGCCGGATCGGCCTTGGGATCATGGCCGGCGTCTCGCTGCTCTACGCGCTCGGGGCGACCACCCCGATCTTTCGGCTGATGTACCTCACCATACCGGGGCTCAAGCGGTTCCGAGCGCCCAGTCTCGCCACCTTCCTGGCGTTGACTTCACTGGTGATCCTCGCCGCCCTTCTGCTGGAACGGATTCTCAAGGATCGAGACACGCCGGAGATCTAGACCACCAGCCGCACGCTGGCGGCGTTCGGCATCTTCGGCCTGGTGCTCGCTATCGCGGTGCAGGCAGGTGGGGCGGGAGCCCTGTCGGCATGGAACGGCATTTTCGGGACCCCGCGGGCATTCCAGAATATCCAGGCCAACATCCCCCGGATGGTTTTGGGCGGAATCCTCACAGCAGTCTGGTGCGGTCTTGCCATTGGCGTCCTCGCTGCGTGGAAGCGCGGAATCCTGGGGGCGACCGGCGTGATTCTCTCGCTCAGCGCCATCACCACCCTCGACCTGATGCGGGTCGACTTCAGCTATATCCAGGTCGCCCCCTACTCGCAGTTCTTCCCCGATGATCCGACCATCGAGGCCGTGCGCTCCCAGCTCGGCCCCGGTGAGCGGGTGGTGCCGTTCACCGGTACTCTTCCCGGCGGCGGACCGGACGGCGGCTATCTCGCCACTTACCGGATCCCTGAGGTCTTTGGCTACCACAGCAATCAGCTCCGTTGGTACGACCAGTTGACCCGCCGGGAGGAACGAGAACGAGGCGACCCGCGACAATACTGGGAAAGCTTCGTTCGGAGTCCGGCGCTTTCCGCCCTCGCCACCCGGGTAGCGATTCTCCCGACTGCGTTGAATGTCCCCGGGCTCAAGTCACTCGGCTCCAACGGTCAGATCACTGTCTACCGTGACACGACTGCCTTAAGCGCCGTTACGGTAGTGCCAGGAATCCGGGTCGAGCCCGATTCGGTCAGGCGCCTCGAGCTATTGTGGGATCCGACCTTCAATGTCTCCAAAGAGGTTCTGGTCGACGCGCCGGTTGGTTCGCTCGGGCCGGGCGGCGGGACCGGGACAGCCCGACTGGTGGACAATGGTGCCGACAGCCTTGCCATCGAGGCAACCACCTCCGGGCCCTCGATGCTGCTGCTCAGCCGGACCTTCCATCCATCGTGGAAGGCTGCCATCGACGGCGCGCCGACCACCGTACTGCGGGTGAATCATGCGCTGATCGGGGTACCCCTCGAGAAAGCCGGTACCCACTCGATCTCGCTTTCCTATCGTCCAGCCATTGTGGCCGAGGCCAAGCTGGTCACCACGTTCTCCTGGATCATTGTGATCGTCGCAACGGTCGTTTCCTGGGGACTCGCCTTGCGGGAGAAGCGCCGCAGTGTCTGAGTCCAAGCCGAGTCAGTCTGCCGGACGCGGACCGGTCAACCGCGTGCTGGTGATCATCCCGACCTACAACGAAGCGGTCAATCTTCCCCAGATTGTCCCTGTTGTGCTGGCTCAGGACTCCAGAGTTGAAGTCCTGGTGGTAGACGACAATTCGCCCGACGGGACCGGCAAGCTGGCCGATGACATGGCCGCGGCCAATCCCCGGGTCCATGTGCTGCACCGGCAGGCCAAGGAGGGGTTGGGGCGGGCCTATCTGGCCGGCTTCGACTGGGCTCTCAAACAGAGCTTCGAGGCGGTTTTCGAGATGGACGCCGACTTCTCCCACGATCCTACCTTCATTCCAGCCTTCCTGAAGGCCCTGGATGACGCCGATCTGGTGCTCGGGTCGCGCTACGCCACCGGTGTAAACGTGATCAACTGGCCGATCTCCCGGCTGCTGCTCTCACTGGGCGCCAACTTCTACGCCCGGGTAGTGACCGGACTGCCGCTCAGCGACTCCACCGGCGGCTTCAAGTGCTTCCGCCGGTCGGTGCTGTCTGCCATCGATCTGAGCCGGGTGAAATCCAACGGCTATGCCTTTCAGATCGAGATGAGCTTCCGGGCCTGGAAGAAGGGATTCAGGCTGAAGGAGGTCCCGATCATCTTTCACGACCGGGTCGAGGGCGCCAGCAAGATGAGCAAGAAGATCGTCCGGGAAGCGGTCTGGATGGTCTGGTGGCTGAGACTCAGGTCGATGGTAGGGAAACTTTGAGCACCACGTTTTACAAGATGACCGGCTCGGGCAACGACTTCATCATGCTCGATGGCCGGACCACTACGATCGCCGACTGGCCCACCCAGCGGATCATTGAGATTTGCGACCGGCGCCACGGTGTGGGGGGTGATGGCCTGGTAATCCTGACCCCGGAAGCTCCCCCCAAAGTCCGGATGGACTTCTGGAATTGCGATGGATCCCGGGCCGACATGTGCGGCAACGCCGCCCTCTGCAGCACTCGGCTGGCCACCAACCTGGGGATGGTCCCAAAGGACGGCATGAAGCTGGTGACTCGGGCCGGGACCTTTCCGACTCGGACCCGCCCTGGCGAGACCGAATCCGAGCTCAATCTGCCCGACTTCGCTCTGCCCTCGACTCCAGCTCCGATCGCCCTTCGTTCCGGCGAGAGGGGAGGGATGCTGGCGACGGTGGGGGTGCCGCACCTGGTTCTGGAAGTCGACGACATCGAGCAGGAAGACCTGATGGAGCGGGGACGGGTCCTGCGGTCCGATCCCGGAGTCGGCGCCGCCGGAGCCAACGTGAACTTCGTGGGCGGCATCGGGGACGGGTCCGGTGGGCCTTATCCGTTACGCACCTACGAGCGTGGGGTCGAGGGGGAGACTCTGGCCTGTGGAACCGGCGCCGTCGCCGCCGCGGTTCTCCTGGCTCACGCCGGCCGAGAGAATCTGCCTATCGATATCCGCTCACGCGGGGGCAAGATTCTCCACATCGCCGCGACACTGTCAGGAGCCCAGGCCACCGAAGTCTGGCTTTCCGGCGAGGGTCGCCTGGTGTTCACCGGGGTTCTCTAAGTCCTCACCGGACCTGCTGTAAGTCCATTTCCTACAATCAGCTGCAGAGTAGGCTGGGAAGAGGGCCAAAGTTATCCCCAGTTATCCACCAGCCTACTTAACATAATACATATTATACGACATAAGATGGGCTCGCAAAACAATGCCCTCGACCGAAGCCGAGGGCATGCCAGTGCCTGGAAAACGAGCCTTACATCGCGCCGCCGGTGAGCTCCGCCAGCCGCACTTCGGCCTCAACCTTCGAACTGGTCTTGGGAAAGTCCTTGATGATGCTCCGGTAGGCCGCGATCGCCTTGTCCTGCTGCCCCGCGTTGGTGTAGGCCCGGGCGGCATCGAGCATCAGATCGCCCTTGAGGTAATCGTACTCGGCGATCTTGGCGGCATTCTCATAGGCCGTGGCCGCCTCGCCCGGACGCTTCGAGTTCTCGTAGGCCCGGCCCAGGAGGCCGTAAGCCGGCGACTTGAACTGAGGGTCGGGATTGCTCTTCAGGAAGTCTTGGAGATTCACCGCCGCCAGCTCCTGCTGCCCATTGATCAGGCGGACCTGATTGAGGTTGATCACCGCCTCCTGGGCTGCCTGGGTACCGCTGTAGGTCGTGATCACCTTCTGGAACTCGCTGGCTGCCAGCGGCAGGTTCCCCGACTCAGCCGCGGACCGGGCCTGATCCAGCGCCCGCCCGGCGAAGTCTTCCTTCCGGCGGCCGCTCATCATGATGAACCACACCAGCAGGCCGATAACCGCAACGGCGAGACCGAGGGCGAGGTAGCGGTTTTGGGAGTCTTTGAGCCAATCCATCGCCTTGGACCCGCCGGTGGATCCCTTCACTGCGGTGGCTGACTTGGTGGAGACTGGTGCCGTGGCTGTCATGCAAAAGTCCTGAAAACAAAGATGTTAGGGGCTGATTTACGGCTGCTTCCCAGTGCCCCCGAGACGATTCGAACGTCCGACCAACGGTTTAGGAAACCGCTGCTCTATCCAGCTGAGCTACGGGGGCCAGTGTCTCGTCCACCGGCTACCGGCAACTGCCCAAGCCTACTAATATCACTCCGAGCGGTAACACTGGGCAAGTCATAATGGCTGATTGGCTTACCGTGTATAGCCGAGTTCCCCTGTCCCTAATCTACGATCCTGCAGGAGAGGCCGTGTCCGAGTCACTCGCTACCCGGCTGCGCCAGGAAACCAAGCAGAACCACACCGAGGCGGAGCGCAGCGGGATCATGCGGAAGCTGCTCACCAAGACTCTCGGCTTGGATACCTACGTAGCGCTGCTCCGCAATCTTCTGCCGGTCTACCAGGCGCTGGAAGAAGAAATGGAGCGGCACAAGAACGATCCGATCGTGGCGCCATTCTATCATCCCGGACTGGCCCGCAGCGCGGCCATTCAGGAAGATCTCGATCGTTTGGGCGGTGCGAACTGGGCGGTCCTGCCGGTACTGCCTGAAGCCAGGGCCTATGCCGATCAGATCCACGCTGCCGCAGCGAAGGACCCTGCCCTGCTCGTCGCCCACGGATACGTGCGTTACCTCGGAGATCTATCCGGGGGGCAGATCCTCAAGCGAATTGTGGCGGAAACCTTCAAGCTCTCCGGCTCAGGTGTGAGCTTCTACGAGTTTCCTGCCCTGGGAGATGCCGACGCTTTCAAGCACCGCTACCGGGGATCCCTGGATGCTCTCTCGCCAGCTCCCGATAGGGCCAATGCGATTGTGCGGGAGGCCATCGGCGGCTTCGAAGCCAATACCAGACTGTTCGCCGGCCTCGACAGCCCCCAAGCCTAAACTTCGAGCACCGTATGGACCGGGGCGCCGACCAGTCGGTCGGCTCCCTTGAGGAACGGGATCGAAAGCAGAAACGACCAGCCCACCAGTTCCCCGCCCAACTTTCTGATCAGCTCGGCTGCCGCCCAGGCAGTCCCCCCAGTCGCCAGAACATCGTCAACAATCAGGACCCTCGAACCCTTGGGGACAGCGTCGGCGTGGGCCTCGAGGCAATCGATCCCGTACTCCAGCTGATACTCGTGGCGGACGGTTTTCCAGGGCAGCTTTCCCGGCTTGCGAAGCGGAATGAACCCGGACCCCAGGGTCACAGCTACCGGAGCTGCGAAGATGAACCCCCGGGCCTCGATCCCAACAACATGGGTGATCCCGGCAGCCCTGAATGGCTCCGACAGAGCCTCTCGGACCTGCCTGAAGAGCAGCCCGTTCTGGAGTACTGGAGTTATGTCCTGAAACACGATGCCGGGCTTTGGGTAGTCCGGAATGGCCCGGAGAGTCTGCCGAAGTCGCCCCTGAAGGTCGTTATTCATCACCTAGAATCCGATTGATGTGATATTAGCAATCACCTTATCTCAAAACCACTTACGTCAGCAATGTCATCCGAAATCTGGGACTTTTCAACATTTTCAACTTTGGCGTGACTCGGACCGCGAGCTAACGCGGCCTCCAGGACTGACAGCTCTACTTCCTCACCCCTCGCTACCACCTCAACAACCCCGTTCGGCAGGTTCCTGGTCCAACCGGCCAGGCCAAGGGACCCGGCCTGCCGGAGGACGAAGTAACGGAACCCGACCCCTTGGACCCGCCCGGTAATCAGGTACTTCCGGGTCACCCGCGGCGCCTGGCCGCAAGCCAGCCCTTCAGGATCTCCAGCGCCATGGGGATCAGCGAGACCGCGATGATGGCCATGACCACCAGGCTGAAGTTATTTCTCACGATCTCGAGATTTCCGAAGAAGTAGCCGGCCCCGACGAACAATCCGACCCAGCAGACACTGCCAATCAGGCTCATGGTCAGAAACCGGCTGTAGGGCATCTCCCCTACCCCGGCCACGAAGGGCGCGAAGGTCCGAATGATTGGGAGAAACCGGGCCAGGATCACTGTCTGGGCCCCGTGCCGGGTGTAGAACTCCCGGGTCTTGTCGAGGTACTCCTTTTTGAGAAAACGGATGGTTCCGCTGAAGGCTCGGGGTCCCACGTATCGCCCAACCCAATAGTTGGTGCTGTCGCCGGTAACCGAGGCGGCGAAGAGGACCAGAAAGAGCACCAGGGGATTGAGAGAGCCCATCCCGGCAAAAGTCCCAGCCGCAAAGAGCAAGGAGTCGCCCGGCAGGAATGGGGTAACCACCAGCCCGGTTTCGCAGAACACGATCAGGAAGAGGATCGCGTACGTCGATGTCCCGTACTGCTGGATGAGGACGCTGAGATGCTTATCGAGATGGAGAAAGAGGTCGACGAAATCCTTGAGCAGTTCCATGTATGGTCAGGGGGTCGGTTCGGCGGCGAAGCCGAACTGACCGAGCAAGGGAACGAAGCGGACATCGCTGACCGGTTCGACTTTGACCTGGTCCCCGTTCCGGGTGACCAGCATCAGGGTCTGAGTATCCCGGTCTCCGATGGGAAGGATGAGGCGGCCACCGGGCGACAGCTGCTCGACCAGCGGCTTGGGTACATCGGGAGAGGCGGCCGCCACGATAATGGCGTCATAGGGAGCATACGGTCTCCAGCCAAGCGATCCGTCACCCACCATCACCGCGACATGCCTCACTCCGGCCAGATCGAGTGCTGCTTTCGCCGCCTTGGCCAGGGCGGGAATTCTTTCTACTGAGAAGACCTGATCGGCCAGCTGGGTCAACAACGCGGTCTGATACCCTGAGCCGGTGCCGATCTCCAGCACCTTCTCCCGGCCGGTGAGACGGGCCAGCTCGAGGGAGCGGGCCTGAACCCAGGGCTGGGAAATGGTCTGTCCTGCGGCGATCGGCAGAGCCGAGTCTTCGTAGGCCCGGTGCCGGACACTCTCGGGGACGAATAAATGGCGGGGCACCTGGGAGATCGCCCGCAACACGGCAAGGTCCCGAATGCCCTTGGCCTGGAGGTCGGCCACGAGCTGGGTGCGATACCCCCCGTAGCCATCACCCTCGTTCAGGCCTCGAGCGACCATCCTCGTACCGTTTCCAGAAGTCGATAGTTAGTAAGATCCATGTGCAGCGGCGTGATCGAGATGAATCCTTCGGCCACGGCGCTGTGATCCGATTCGGCACCGCCGGTCCAGTGAATCTCGCCGCCGCCAATCCAGAAGATCTCCCGTCCCCAGGGATCCTTGATCCGGGTCAGGGACTCACTGAAGTAGCGGCTGCCCAAGGTGGTGACTTTGATCCCCCGCACCGCCGGGGCCCCGCCCGGCGGGAGATTGATGTTCAGCAGGGTCTCCGGCGGGAAGCCCTTCACCCCTACGATCCGGCTCACCAGCTTGGTGAGGATGTCCCGGTAGCTGGTGAGCGCGGCGATGTCGCTGCTGGGCCCGGCGAAACTGATGGCCACGCTGGGCACACCCAGGGTGACGCCCTCCATCGCGGCGGCCACGGTGCCCGAGTACAGCACGTCCTCACCCATGTTGGGGCCGTGGTTGACTCCGGAGAACACGAAATCGGGCCGCTCCGGCAGCAGGGCCCCCAGTGCCAGCAACACACAATCGGTGGGAGTCCCATCGACCTGATAGGAACCGTCGGGCCGGCGGGCCGGGCGCAGCGGCCGGTGCATGGTAAGGCTGTGGGAAGTACCGCTCTGCTCCCGGTCGGGCGCGATGACCGTGACGTCCGCCACCGTCTGGCATACCTCGGCCAGCAGGGAGAGGCCAGGTGCCAGAATCCCGTCGTCGTTGGAAACGAGAATGTTCATGTAGGGAGGAACTTACTCGGTCGGCGGTTCCGGCTTGGGCGGTGGAACCTTGCCATCGAGAATGAGGACGATGTCTTCGATCGCCTCGCGCAGTTCCCGCAGGGTCTCCCGTTCGATGGCGCTGCGGGCGGCACCCCGCAGCTCGCCGGTCCGGCGATAGTGTTCGATCCGCTGGCGGGCCCCTTCGATGGTGTACTTCTCGGTATACAGGAGGTGTTTGACGAGCATGATCAGCTCGACTTCCCGGCTCTTGTAGACCCGGTTGCCGGAGCGATTCTTGGCCGGATTCAGGAAACGGAACTGACTCTCCCAATACCGCAGCACGTGCGGCTTGAGGTCGGTCAGAGCGCAGACCTCCCCGATGGAGAAGAATTCCTGTACCGGTCGCGCCATGGTCAACGCCACTGCTCCGACTTGAGGGTGCGTTCCATCAATTCTCCCACTGCCTGGCTGGCCGGCTTGCCCTGGAACAAGATCGCGGCCACCTGACCGCAGATCGGCAATTCGGTACCAAGCTGTTTCGCCAGCTCCATCGCGGCCTGGGCCGTGTTGACCCCTTCGGCCACGCTTCGATGGGTTGCATTGTACTGCGCCAGGGTCTGGCCGGCTGCGAGCGCCATTCCCAACGCCCGGTTCCGGCTCAGCGCGCCGGTGGTGGTCAGAATCAGGTCGCCCATTCCGGCCAGTCCGGCAAAGGTCAGCGGGTCGGCGCCCATGGCCACGCCCAGCCGGGTCATTTCGGCCAGGCCCCGGGTGATCAAGGCAGCCCGGGGATTGTTGCCCAGCCCCAATCCCTCGAGGATGCCGGCCGCTATGGCGATCACGTTCTTCAGTGACCCCGCCAGCTCCACGCCAATCACGTCGGTGTTGGAGTAGACCCGGAATCTCGGGGTGGCGAACACATCCTGTACTGCCTGAGCGGTGCGCTCCTCCCGGGCGGCCGCGACCACCGCGGTGGGCTGGCCCTGGAACACCTCCAGCGCAAAGCTGGGCCCCGACAGCGCCGTGACCGGATGCGCCGGCAACAGCTCCTCGAGCACTGCCGACATGAGCTTGAGGGTACCGGGCTCGATGCCCTTGGTGGCGCTCACCACCAGGGCCTCAGGGGCAATCCCCGGACGGGCCAGCTCCACCACCCTTCGCAGCACGTGGCTGGGCGCCACCGTCAGGACCACGTCGGCCCCCCGGCACGCAGCCACCGGGTCGGAAGTGGCCTGGAGACCGGGCTCCAGCGGGCAACCGGGAAGGAACACCGGATTCTCGTGCCGTTGATTCACCGCGCTGACTACTTCCGGCTCGAAGGCCCAGAGCCTGACCTCATGGGCCCGACGGGCCAGCAGATCGGCCAGTGTGGTGCCCCAGCTTCCGGCTCCCAGAACCGCAATCGCACTCATGTGGCGGGCGCCTGAGGCTTCTGCCCCCGCTTGCCGAAACGATTCTCGGTGCCCGCCAGCAATCGCTGGATGTTGGCCCGGTGCTTCCAGATGATGAAGCCGGCCAGAGCCAGATCGATCGCCAGGGTCACCGGTGAGCGGCGCGCCGGCTGCAACAGCCAATCGGCCAGCGGAAGCAGCGCCGCGGCGACGATCGAACCCAGCGAGACATAGCCGCTCAGCCACACGACCAGGATCCAGGCCACCAAGACAGCAAGCACCGCCAATGGTGCCAGGCCAATCAACATTCCGGCGGCGGTGGCGACTCCCTTCCCGCCCTTGAAGCGGACGAAGACCGAGTACACGTGGCCCACCACCGCCATCACACCACACCAGACCGGGAAGTAGGGCACCTCGGTGACTTGGGGACCAAACGCCAGGACTGGTATGGCGCCCTTGGCCACATCGAACAATCCCACCGGAATCGCGTAGCGCCAGCCGAGCGTGCGATAGAGGTTGGTGGCTCCGAGGTTCCGGCTTCCGTGCTCTCTGAGATCAATGCCCTTGAAGAGGCGGCCGACCAAGTAGCTGGTGGGAATGGCACCCAGCAGATAGCTCGCCACCAGCCAAATGAGCGGCTCCATAGCCAGTCGTCAGTCGACCGTCGTCAGGCACAACTGAAGCCCGATGACTGATGACCGACTCGCATCATTCTCGAAATCTCCTGCCGTCATCACGCCGGTCATGTTGTGACGCTCCCCTTCCTGTGAACTTGAGCCGTAACGGAGCGCCGTCGAAACCCCACTCGGCCCGGAATCCGTGGTGGAGGTATCGCTGATAGGCCTCGGGCACGTCGTCCGGCCGGTTGGAGACGATCGCGATGGTCGGCGGCCGGGTTCCGATTTGTGAGGCATACAAGAGCTTCACTTCGACACCCGGTTGCTGGGGCGGAGCGTTTCGGGCGATCAGCGATTCCAGTACCCGATTCAGCTCCGCCGTCTGCACCCGGCGATCCCGCGCCTCGGCAACCTCCAGGATTTTCTCCTGAATGTTGTTCACCCGTTGTCCGGTGAGCGCCGAGATGTAAACGAACGGCACGTATCGGAGGAACGGTGCTTTCTCAACCAACTGATCCTGTCCCCGCTTGGCGGTATTGGCGTCCTTATCGGGGATCAGGTCCCACTTGTTCACGGCGACAATCAGACCGGCACCCCGATCCCACGCCTCGGTGGCGATTCGGAGGTCCTGCGCATGCATGCCGTTCTCGGCATCAACAACCAGCACACAGACGTCGGCCTGCTCGATGGCGCGGTGGGTCCGGAGCGTAGAGTAGAACTCGATATCATCTTGTACTTTAGCTCTGCGCCGTAAACCCGCTGTATCAATGAAGTTGAGCGTTTTTCCCTTGTACCGCAAGGGGGTGTCGATTGCGTCCCGGGTTGTGCCGGGCTGATCCGAGACCACCAGCCGGTTCTCGCCCAGCAACTTATTGATCAGTGAGGACTTCCCAGCGTTGGGCCGGCCAACCACGGCGACCCCGATGGCGCTGTCATCGTCGGCCTCGTCCTTTGGTGGGAGGTGAGCGACGATTTCATCGAGCAGGTCGCCGCTGGCCTTTCCCACTGAGGCGGAGACGGGCAACGGATCGCCCAGGCCCAGCTCATAGAAGCCGAGATGGGCCGAGGTCTGGGGGTAGTCGTCCAGCTTATTCACCGCGAGGAGAACCGGCCGTTTGGCTTTCCGCAGCTGCACCGCGATCTCCCGGTCAACCGGGTTGAGCCCCTCTTTGCCGTCGACCACGAAGACCACCAGTTGAGCCTGCTGCACCGCCAGCTCGACCTGCTCCCGCACGGCCACATCCATGGAATTGGTCGAGCCGGGCATCAACCCGCCGGTGTCGACCAGCCAGAACTTCCGCCCACCCCAGTCGGCTTCGCCGAAGTGGCGGTCCCGGGTGGTGCCGGCCTCATCGGAGACGATGGCATCACGGCCACCCAGAATTCGATTGAACAGCGTCGACTTGCCGACGTTGGGTCGGCCGACGATCGCAACAGTTGGACGACTCACTTGGTCGGCGGGGTGTCGAGGGCGTCAGTGAAATGGTACGAGGGACGGATGTCTACCGGGCTGGAGCCGCGGAGTGCCTGGAGGGTGAGGTCGTCCATGAAGAGGCGATCCTCATTGAGTGATTCACCGGGAATCAGGGCCAGATCGAGATCGTTCCGGTTGGCGAGGGCCGACTGGAATGCTCGTCCCGGAAGCAATCCGGCGCAGGTCACTGCATCGCCGAAGAGCGGGTTGGCCAACGGAATGAGCTCGAACTCGGCCTGAGTCAGCCGGCTCAACGGTTCGAGCACCTGAGGGAGCAATCCTCCCATCGAGCGACCGGTCAGCACTCCGATTTTCTTGCCCCGCCAGTCGGCCAGATCGGCGGCGTCATCGGCGATGCGCTTCTCCAGCCAGCGCACCGACCCTACCCCGTTCTCGACCTGCTCGAACCCGTCATACTGGTCGGCCGCCGGCAACGGGAGACCGGCGCGGAGATAGAGTTCGTCAGCTCCGAACGCCCAGCTGCTCCCTCGCTCCTGCCTCGCCCGCCCGGCCCAACGTTCCAGCTGACCAATCGCGGCGCGACACTCGGCCTGGGTCGGTTCCCGGACCAGATGGTGCTTACTGAAGGTGGTGAGACCCACTGGAACCGCCGAGACGTTGAGTACCGACGATCCAAAGCTCCAGAGATCCTCCAGGGTCTGCTCCAGCACCGGACCGTCGTTCACTCCCGGGGAGAGGACAACCTGGGTGTGAAAGACGATTCCATGCCCAGCGAAGGTACCCAGCTGCTCCATGATATCGGGCGCCAGCGGATTGCGGAGCAGCCAGCGGCGGATCACCGGATCGGTGGCGTGCACCGACACGTAGAGCGGCGAGAGCCGGTATTCGATGATCCGTTCGACATCTCTGGGCTTGAGGTTGGTCAGGGTGGCGAAGTTGCCGTACTTGAACGAGAGACGATAGTCGTCATCCCGGATGTAGAGCACTTCGCGCAGTCCCTGGGGCAGTCCATCGACAAAGCAGAAATCGCAGCGATTGGCACAGCGGCGAATCCGGGCCGATTCGACCGCCACACCCATGGGAAGTCCCTCGGGGCGTTCGATATCGTACTCGATCTCTTCCCCGTCGGGCTGCCGCACATGGAGCAGGAACTGCTCGTCGGCCGAGAGAAATTCCCAGTCCAGAAAATCTTCGATCTCCCGCCCATTGATGGTCAGGAGTTCGGCCCCGGGCTGAAGGCCCAATTCGGCCCCGAGTGACTCGGGAGAGACGGCGGTAACGCGGATCATAACGGGGGGGAAGATACAGCGGTCGGGCCCTAAAGGACTCATTCGCGCCGGGTCGCCCTCCTGGCTCCCCAAGGCGCTCGATCGCGGTCCGGCGGTAAGGCGGTCACAAATTGACCCCGGAAACGAAGACGGGGGCCTCTTTGGGCCCCCGTCCGTCTGACCGGCTGACCGCTTTGCCGCTAGTAGCAGGCCGGGGCACCTTCCTGAGTGACGGCTGGGTTAGGCCGGTTGCTGGCGGGTCCGATAAACACACCGCACTGGGTTAGCCCACCAGCCAGGACCGGATTGGTCATCGTGGCGGTGTAACCCACGTTGGTCACGTTGGCGATGACCAGAACGTTGCCGCTCGAGGGAGTGAAGGTTACTCGGCCAGCTCCGCCGGTCCCGTTCACCTGGGTGCCCGCCGTCACGCCACCGGCGTAGTCGTTGTTATCGAAGTAGAAAGCTTCCTGCGCGGTCACCAGATTGCGCAGATCGGTCTTCATCGAGGTGAGAACCGCTTTTTCCTTCGAGTTGGCAAACTTCGGAATCGCGATCGCGGCAAGGATGCCGATGATCACGACGACGATCAGCAACTCGATCAGGGTAAAGCCCTTGTTGGACATACCAGCTCCCGTCGTGAATTTGGCCGGCGTTCCTGGCCGGCCTTCCTGGCTACCGTGAAAGGCAACAGGTGTGCCAGTGTTTGTGGAAAACCACATAACACAAGGCATCACAATCACTTACAGAGCTTTACCCTAACTTTATTGTCACCCAGCTTCGGGGTTAGTTCTTCGGCGTCCTGCGGCAAGCATATGCCCGAGGCCGCCGGACAATGGCCGTCTTACTTGTGACTCAGGCTCCATACGTAGGCCGCCACAGCCTTTACGTCATCATCGGAAATGGTCGAGCCACCTTTAGCGGGCATCGGCACCCCGCTCTTGGACTCTTCCTTCGGCACGCCTTTCGTGATCTGAGCAATCAGCTCCGGATAGGTGCCCTTGCTGTGGATCCACACGTCGTCGGTGAGGTTGGGGCCAACCAGACCCTTGGCGTCCTGGCCGTGACAGGCGTAGCAGAGACCAGACTTATGGAAGATCTCGTTGCCCTTGTCGACCATCGCCTGAGTGGCGCCTTCAGGCACCGCCTGTGCCTTCGCAGGGACTGCCGCGATGACGCCCACAGTGGCGAGGACAACGGCAGAACGAAGCAGCGTCTTCATCCCGAACTCCAGAAAAGGGGGTTGTGGCCTGCATCTATTGGGTACCAGCGAGGCAAGAGGCGGGCCTCGAGGGTGCTAATTTTCGCGACCGTAGCATTGCCCGGTCGATACGTCGTAAGTCGTTGATGTAAATCGTCTTGCGGTAAAGCAATCGAACGGCGATTGAGGGGAATCCTAGGCTCGCCGCCTGATGATGACGCCCCCCGGGTCCAGCCGATCCACTGGTGGGACACCCCGGCGGACAACTCCGCCCCCGGTCGGGCCGGATGGGGCACGCCCCCGCCACACTGGCGAGGGCGTCGAAGTGAGAGCGGGCGACCGGACTCGAACCGGCGACGTCCAGCTTGGGAAGCTGGCATTCTACCAACTGAATTACGCCCGCGATGGGCGGGTAATGTGCCGGGCGCTCAACTGGCTTGTCAACCCGGCGAGGGCTCAGCCCTCGCCGGGTTATGAGACTTACTTCGCTTTGTAGCGCCAGGCCTGAATGCCGGCTCCCTTGCCGGGAACACTAAGAACCTGAGACGCGCCGGCCTTGAGCACCGGTACCGTGGTTTCCTGAGTGTTGATGACCGAGCCATCGGCGCCGAGGAAGTCCACCGTGAGCGTCAGCGGCTTGGCCGGGATGATCTTGTTGTTCTCGTCCCGGGCTTCCCGGCCGGTGACTTTGGCTTCCAAGGTGGCCCCATCGGCCGCCAGCTTGAAGCTCTGGACTTCGATGTTCACCGGAAGACTGGCCTGCCCCACCACGGCCTTGAATACCCCATCCTGATTCTTGGCCAGCTTGTAGCCCTGGATCCGCATGTTGTGGTCGTACTCGGACAGCGGCTCGATCACAATCAGTTTCTCGGCCGCCGCGGCCAGGTTGGCTCCATCCTGCAGAGCCATGTAGGCGTTGGCCTGGTTGAACACCGCATCACGATTCCAGGGATTCCTGGCGATCACCTTGTCGAAGGTGGCGGCTGCATCCTTGTAGTTCTTGTCGTTGAACTGCTTCACCGCGAATTCCATCAAGTCGTTCTCGGAAACCGCGTCCTGACCCCCACCGGCCCCGCCAGTTCCCGAGGCGGCGATCAGGTCCTTCTCGATCAGCGCCGCGCTGTCGGCCATCCCGGAACCGCGGAAGGCCTGGGCCAACGCCTTCTTGGCGGCGACATCATCGGGCTGCAGAGTACGGTATCGCTGCAGAGCGGCCAGCGCTTCCTTGGGCTTGCCGGCATTCAGCAGCAACACGCCGTAGTTGAAGGCGGCCTGATTGCGAGCCTTCACCATATTGGGATCGCTGGGCTCGGTCGCGGCACCTCTGCCGAAGTAGTACAGCGAACTGTCGTTCTGCCCCAGCTCGTTGAACAGGTCGCCCAGGAAGACGAAGCCGAGCGGCAGGGTGTTGTCCATGACGTTGGCGGCCCGGAACATCACCAGCGCCGAATCGTTCTGCTTGGCGTTGCGGAAGGTCTGTCCGGCGTTGACCAGGGCGGCCCAGGTGCGATAGCGGTACTTCTTGATGTCATCCTTACAGGCCGGCGCGAGGGCCAGAGTCTTGTTGAAGGCACTGTCGGCTGCGATCACGTCGCCTTGCTGCAGGTAGATCCGGCCCAGCCAGTACCAGGCCGAGGGATTCTTCTGCTGGCCGTTGGCGTTGATGGCTTCGCTGATGACCCGCACTCCGTTCTTGAGTGCGTTCACCCGGTTGGAAGGATCACCACTGCCTTCGATGCCGGTCTTCAGATAGGTCTTCCCGCTGCTGACACGGAAATCCCCACCGCCATCGAGCTTGCAATCGGGCTGGACCAACCGGGTATCGAGCGAGCCGGCGACACGACTCTGGACGCCGTCCTGCTGCGCGGCCAGCGGCACCGCTAACAGCAACGCAAGCAACCCCCCAGCAAATACCTTGGTCATCCCCGCTCCTTCAGTGATTGTGAACCGCCAGCGGCCCCTCCGGCTACCAGCGTGCGCGCTTTCGACTCGATCTCGCGCGCCACTTCGATTGCGGGACGGCCCAATCGGACCGCCGCCGCACGGACATCTTCAAACTCGGCCTTCACCCGCGGACCGGCGGAAGTTTCCAAGACTTTAACCTGGACCGCCACACCATCTGCCGCCGGCACTGAAATCGTCCGCCTCGGCAGGGTGACGCGCTCGGCGACACTTCGGCGCACTCCGGCGGTAGTAGAATGCAGAAAGAATGCCTCGGTGACGCGCTCTGCAACCTTGGGCTCGCACAGCACCTCTATCCTGAAGCCAGGACGGCCTTTCTTCATCTGGGTACCCCACACCTGCACATCGAGCGCACCGGCACCGACCAGCGCTTCACGAAGCGGCTCGATGTACTCTGGGCTCAAGTCGTCCAGATCGGAGGACAGTGTCACCACCTGTCCCGCCTCCGGCGCTGGCTCGGCGAGCAGCAATCGCAGGGCGTTAGGATAGTGCTCCGGATCACGTTCGCCGGCTCCCCAGCCGGTGACCAGCGGACGCCAGTGAGACGGCTGAGGCCCGGAGGTCAGCACACGCAGCAGCACCGCTCCAGTCGGTGTAGTTGCCTCTCCGGTCACCGGTCCGTTAGGCCCGATTTCCAAGCCCTCCAGCAACCGTGACGTGACCGGTGCCGGCACGCTCATCACTCCATGAGAAGCGCGGACCCAGCCATTCCCCAGCGTCACCGGCCGGGTATACACCCGATCAATGCCCAGGGTTTCGAAGCCTTCGATTCCCCCGACGATATCGATGACCGCATCGAGGGCGCCGACTTCGTGGAGCGCCACCGACTCGAGGGCCCGCCCGTGAATCCGGGCCTCTTCCTGGCACAGCAATCGGAAGGCTGACCCGGCCCGCCCTTTGACCTCGTCGCTGATGCGTCCGCGATCGATAATGCCGAGAAGATCGCTGAGGTGATGATGACCGGCGTGCGCCGGATCGTGCGGGTCGCGGTGGTGCGCATGGTCGGAGTAGGGACGACTCGGGCCATCGGTGCGGTTCCCCGGCAGCAGCACATTCACTTTGGTGGCAGCGATGCCCCCGCGGGTGACCCGGTGGATTTCGATGTGAACGTCGGGCAACCCCAGACGGGCCGGTAGCGACTGGAGCCATTCGGCCGGTGCCCCGGCATCCAGCAGGGCTCCGAGCAGCATGTCACCGCTGATGCCCGCGGCAGGATCGAGAATGGCGAACCGGCTCGTCATAGCCGGGAAATATCACCCGTAATTCAGTCGGGGAGCAATTCCCCCGGGGTGCGATAGAGCCACCCTGCGCCGGTGTTGAAGACCACCACCCGGTCGGTGGGGGAGAGCTCTCCCCGCTGAAGCAGGACCCGCGCGGCCGAGATCGCCGCCCCCCCCTCGGGGGCGAAAACGATCCCATCGGTAGCTGAGCCCAGCCGAGCATCGGCTTCCAGCTCCGAGTCGGGGATCGCCACTGCACTGCCGTTACTCTCCCGCAACGCCTGCAGGATCAGTCGATCGCCCAAGGGACCGGGAACCCGGAGCCCACTGGCCGAGGTCCAGGGATCCTGCCACGGCTCGGCCCGCTCGGCACCAGCCTCGAAGGCCCGGACGATCGGAGCGCAACCGGTCGATTGTACCGTGTACATCCGGGGCAGTTCGTCGGTAACCCAGCCAGCCTGTCGGAGTTCGTTGAAGGCCTTCCACATCCCAATGAGGCCGGTTCCGCCGCCGGTAGGATAGATGATCGCCTGGGGAAAACTCCAGCCGTACTGCATCGCCATTTCGAGGCCGAGGGTCTTCTTCCCCTCGATGCGGTAGGGCTCCCGGAGGGTTGAGAGATCCATGGCGCCAGTTTCGCCGGCCCAGGCTCGGGCCGCTTTCCCGCAGTCGCCGATATGACCATCCAGCAGCTTCAGCTCGGCGCCGAAGGTGACGATCTGGGCCAGGATTGCCTTGGGGGTGGACTTGGGAGCGTAGACCCTGACGCTGGCTCCGGCGCGGGCCGCGTAGGCTGCGGCGGAGACGCCGGCGTTACCCGCAGTCGGAATCACAAAGCTGGTGACCCCGGCGGCGACTGCGCGAGTCACTGCTGCGCTCAGACCCCGCGCTTTGAATGAGCCAGTGGGGTTGGCGGCCTCGTCCTTCACCCACAAATCGGCTATGCCGACCCGCTCACCGAGCCGCGGGCTGGCGAGGAGCGGAGTGTCCCCTTCCCCTAGAGTGACTGGAGACTCCTGAGGATTGATGGGCAGGAAAGGACGGAAGCGCCACATGCCCTGTCCCCGGCGTACCTCGGCACGCGCCATCAGGGGAGGAGCCGGCCGATCGGGGTAGCGTACCAGCCAGGGTTGGCCGCAGACGTCGCAGACGCTGGGAAGTCCTTCGGGGCCGCGACTATTCCCGCAGGCGGTGCATTCGAGACGCCAGTCCATTCAGTGAATCCGAGGAAGGGTTGGATCGGTGATCGTGAGACGTGAGACGTGAGACGTGTGTGGGTTACGGATTCACGCTCAGAAATCGCTCGGCCAGCTGCTCCAATCGATCGTCGCCTTTCTTACGTGCGTGCTCCAGGATTCGTTCGACATGAGGCCGGAGAGAAGGCTCGCCCCAGCGATAGCCGGTGGCCTGCTCGGCGCCCAGGGAATCGCCTTTGTTGGCTCCTTCCAGCAATACCCAGGCAGCGGCGGCGGGGAATCCGGGATCCTCCCGAGGCGGCAGCTCGTATCGCTGAGGGACTTCCTCGTGGTCTTCCTTGACGAAGGCGCGGGACATGGGGCAAAGATAGACGGACAGACGGACAGACGGACAGACGGAAGGGCGGAAGGGCGGAAGGGCGGAAGGGCGGAAGGGCGGAAGGGCGGAAGGGCGGTCCGAAGCTACTTCTCCGAGAGGATTCCCAGGATCTTCTCCGCCAGTTTCTTGGAAAAGCCTGGCAGGCTGCTGATCTCGGCGGCGGTGGCACTCTTTACACCGGCGAGGCTGCCGAATCGCTCCAGAAGCGCGGTGCGCCGATTTGGGCCCACGCCGGGAATATCCAGCAGTGCTGACGTGATGGTCCGCTTGGTTCTACGTTTGCGGTTATAGGCCACTCCGAATCGATGGGCTTCGTCCCGAATCCGCTGGAGCAATCGCAGAGACGGACTGCGGCGAGGCAGCCGAATGCTGTCCGACTTTCCGGGGAGGAATACCTCTTCTTCTTTCTTGGCCAGACTGATAATCGGAGTAGTAACCCCGAGAGTGGCGGCCGCATCGACCGCGGCGCTCAGCTGGCCCTTGCCGCCATCGATCACGATGAGATCGGGCAGCGGTTTCTGCTCATCCTTCCTTCGAGTCAGGAACCGGGTAACCACTTCGTGGACCGCCGCAAAGTCGTCCTGCTGACCGACCCCTTTGATCTTGAACTTGCGATACTCGGCTTTGCGCGGGCGACCGGCTTCGAACCAGACCAGCGAGCCGACGGTATCTCGTCCCTGGTTGGTCGAGATGTCGACACAGATCATGCTGCGGGGCACCACATTGAGCCCCAGGTCCCGGCCGAGCGCGTAGACCGGATCGCCGGCCCGCTCGTCGGTCTCGAACGACTCGATCCGGAGACTCTCCATCAGGTGCCGGGCGTTCTGATCGGCCAGATCGAGCCAGCGCCGCGCGGTGCCACGTTGGGGCACGTTCCACTCGGTCTCCGGCAGAATCTCCTGCAACAGCTCGACGTCGGCCGGAGGGAATGGAAGCACCAGGCGACGCACCCTGCCCTGCATCGGGACATAGGACCGGACCAGCAGGAACTCCAGAATCCGGTCGTCGGTCTCCTCGCCCAGGTTTTCCAGAAAGGCATGCTCCCGGGAAACCACTCGTCCGTCGCGGACCCGCAGAAAGACCCCGACTGCGTCGTCGCCGTCCCGGGCGAAGCCGACTACATCGGCGTCGCCGGTCCCCAGCACCTCGATACCGGCCGGAGATTCGATCTGCTCCAGCCATTTCAATTGATCGCGCAGCAGCCCAGCCCGCTCGTAATCCTGCCGGTCGCTGGCGGCGACCATGGCCTCTCGAACCTTGCCCCGCACATCGACGGTTTTCCCCTCGAGAAAGTCGACGACCTCATCGATCATCGCCCGGTACTCATCCACCGCCTGCCAGCCGACACAGGGCGCCCTGCAACGCCCGATGTAGTAGTCGAGGCAGGGACGTTCCCGTCGTTCTCTGGGGAGATCATCCCAGCAACTGCGGACGGTGTAGAGCCGGCGGACGATGGCGAGGGTCTTCCGCAGCAGGGCCACATCGGTATAGGGACCGAAGTATCGTGCCCCCGGCATATCCCGTCGTCGAGTCACCAGGACCCGGGGAAACGGCTCCCCCAGGGTTACGGCGATCGAGGGGTAGCTCTTGTCGTCCTTGAGCCGGACGTTGAACCGCGGTTGGTACTCTTTGATGAGGTTGTTCTCCAGCAACAGCGACTGGGCTTCGCTGGTGACCACGATGGTCTCCACATCGGCGATGTGACGCTGGAGATAGAAATTCTTGAGGCTGGCAGCCGCATCGGTGGCGAAATAGCTCCGCACCCGGCTCTTGAGCCGCTTGGCCTTCCCCACGTACAAGACATTGCCCAGTGCATCCTTCCAGAGATACACACCGGGTGCATCCGGAAGGGTGTCGAGCTTGCGTTGCAGGGCTTCGGGGAGAGAGTCGGGCATTGGGCCGGGAAGACGGACAGACGGACAGACGGACAGACGGACAAACGAAACGTAAGCCAGCCGTCAACCGCGAATTCGCGCAGTGAGCGCCTTGGCCTCGGGGATACCGAGTGCCAGCGTGATGGCAAGGTACCCCAGCCCGAAGGGACCCAGCACCACAACCGCGCGGATGATCGGCGAGAGGTTCGGGGTCACCAGGTAGACCGTGATCCCGGCGGCAGCGCCAACCAGGGCGGCGCCCCACAACCGAACCAGATATCCCGGAGAGATCCCCGCGGCGCTGATACGCCGCTCCAGCCCCCGCTGCAGCAGGATGAATTCCACCCATCCAGCCAATCCTGCCGATGCGGTCAACCCCGCCGCGCCCCAGCGTTGTTCTATGCCGAGTAGGCCTGGCAGTGGGATAGCGCAGAGGTAGCCCAGCACGATGGTCAGGAAGACCCGGAGCATCGCGTAGCGCAGCGGAGTGCGAGTGTCCCGCAGGGCGTAAAACGCCGAGCTGTAGAGACGTCCCAGAGTTGCTGCGAGCAGACCCACCGCGGAGCCGGCAAGGATCGCCCAGATGAACTGGCTGTCTTCTGCGGTGAATCGACCGGTCTGGAAGAGAGCGGCGGCGATCACCCCACCGAAGGCCAGAAATGCCGCGGCGGAGGGGACCACGAAGTAGGCGATCCGCCGGAGTCCATGCTCCAACCGTTCCCGGAGAGCCCGCGCGATTTCGGCATCACTACCAGTCGCGCTCGACATGGCGGGGAGCTCCGAGGCCGACACCGACATCCCGAAGAGACTGACCGGCAGGGTGTAGAGGACCTGCGCCATATTGAGCGCGGCGACCGGCCCCTGCCCCAGGAAGCTGGCGATTATGGTATCGACAAAGGCGCTGATCTGCACCACACCGCGGCCAAGGAAGACCGGGACGAAATTGCCCAGCACGGTCCGGGTATCACTGGACTTGGTACTGACGGAAGGCCGGAACCGCCCGAGCAATTTGATAACGGTTGGCAGCTGCACCAGAAACTGCAACCCGCTGCCGATCACCGCACCGATGGCGGCTGCCACGGCAGCGCCATTCTCGTCGTGGCGATCGGAAGAGAACCTCACCGTCGCGATGATGGCGAGATTCCAGACCACCGGGGCCGCGTAGGACAGGAAAAACCGGCGGTGGCTGTTCAGCACCCCCAGGCACCAGGCGGAAAGCGCCAGCAGGCCGGCGCCGGGGAACAAGAGCCGAACCAGCCGGATGGTCAGCAGCCGCTTCTCTCCCTCAAACCCGCCGGCAATCAGATCGGTAAGCGGTGCCGCCAGCAGCACCCCGATCAACACAATGATGGACGTTGCCAGCGCCAGCAGCCCGAACACCGCGTTGGCGAGGCGGTCGGCATCTTCCGGCTTGGACTCGGCCCGGAGCCGGGCATAGACTGGAATGAACGAGGCCGAGAGCACCCCCTCGCCCAGGAGATTCTGCAGCAAATTGGGGATGCGGATCGCCGCAGTGAGCGCATCGTTGGCGTCCGACAAACCGAGATAGTGCGCCAGCACCCGGGTGCGGATCAATCCAAAGATCCGGCTCAGGAAAATGCCCGCGGCTACCAGCACCGCGTGCGAGCCGCGAGTGCGCGGGGTGGCGCCCTGGTTGTCAGACGGGGCTGGAGCTGCCGGGGACGCGGTCAGGGCTTGGGAGGGGGCGGCAGCGTCGGCCGGGGATTCTCTTCCAGCAACCGCTGGAAGAACTGATTCTCCTCCTGCAGCGTCTGCACGGTGGTTCGCAGGTCTTCAACTTCCGACTCGAGCGCCTCGACCTTGCGGGCCAGGTCAGCCAGGTTCGCGGGAATCTGCTCCGGACCTTCCACTCGGCGGGCAATCGCCCGGCCAATGGGCGAATCGATCACCAGCCCCACGATCGGAATCATGAGGGCGACCAGCAGGAGAACACCGAGGAACATCATGGGTCGAGTCTAGGAGAATCAGTCGAGCGCTTCAAGCCCTGCGTGATACCAGGAGTCGATGGTGGACTCGAGCTCCTGCAACAGGGTTGGGCCGTAGCGGGCCAGCCAGGGAGCAATGGTATGAACCCGTTCCTGGGGTCGGCCCAGTGGCGCCACCAGCTCGCGAGCCCGGCCGATCTGCTGAGTTTCCACTTCCTGCCGCTTCTTGAGGTGGTTCACCAGCTTTTTCTCCGCGTCCTGGGCGCCAGTGGTGGCCTGGTTGGCCAGATTGCGAAGCGACTTCTCGATAGTCGGATCGATGGCGATCGCAGCTTTGGAAAGGATCTCGTAGTTCTCCGAGATCGCGCTGCGGAGGGCCTCGAGCGCCTGACGGGCATCGGCCGGGAGACTATCCCGAACCACTCTAGCCTCGAGCCTCTGGCCCGGCTCCATGAGCTCTTCCAGGGTCGCCTTGTACTTCTCGAGCACCCGATCGACCCGGCTGTCGACCATGACACCGGACCAGCGTGGCACGGGCTTCTGGCGGGGAATGTCGAGGATCGGATAGATCGCCTCAGCCAGCGCCCAGTATTTGAGCTCGCCCGGACCGGCCAGGTAGGCCACGGTCGGCAGCAGGACACTCTCAACGGCGGGACGCAGCAGCACGTTGGGGGAGAATCGTCCCGGCTCCGAGGCGGCGAACTTCTCGATATCCGGGAGTGACAGCTGCTCCTGACTTCGGCGGGTCTGAAAGCCGGAGCCCCGGGCCACCATCCGGTCGCGCCCCTGACTGCCTTCGAACATCACCAGAGTTGCCCCATCCCCTACCGTGACTCCCGGGTCGCGGCCCTCGGCACTGAGACGGGCGTGCCGCTCGGTCAACACGCGATCGAGTTTCTCGGTCCGTTCCAGGGCCTTGAGCAGATGGGGAATCTGGGCCCGTTTCACCGCCGGGTGGGTCGCGTCGAACACCAGCACCCCGAACGGGGCCAGCAACTCGGCGATCACGTGGGCGCAACTCTCGGCCAGGTTCGCCTCCGGCCGGTACCAGCGGCGGAACAGTTCGAGCACCTGGTCGCCGAATTCAGTCTGGGCCAAATCCAGGGCCAGCCGATCGAGCACCGGCAGGATCTCGGGTCCGACCGGCTCGCGATAGAGCGGCGTGAGCGGCGCATCAGGTGCCCGCTCCCGCAGGGTCATGGTGACGGTGGTCCCGTCAGCTCCGATCCAGGAGGCGTGATTGCCTTCGGCAAAGTCATGATCCCCACCGGCGGCCCAGAAGACCGGCACCACCGGCCGCTGCCAGCGAGCCTCGCAGATCCGGGCCAGCGCCACCGCCGACAGGGCTTTGTGAATGGTGTAGAGGGGACCGGTGAGGAGACCGGGTTGCTGTCCGGTGGTGACCACCAGGATTCCGGGGTCCTTCAGCTTGTCCAGCGCTCCGTCGGTTCCGTCGGCACAGACGAAGGCGGCCAGCAGGTTCTGGTCAATGCCACCACCCCTCTGTTCTGGCCAGCTGAGGGGTGCAGCCAGCGGGGTGGTCACAATCCGAAAAGTCACAAGGGCACCTGAGCCGTCAGAATGGTCCGGTTCCCGGCAGGAAGCGGGGTACCGGCGTAGTCGCCGTAGCGTCCGGTGATGGTAGCCCCATGCGCGACGATCATTCGCTCCAGCTCGGAAGGTCCCAGCAGGCGGACCCGCTCATGGAAACATCGGCCATCGGCCAGCGAGATGGTTTTCTGGACGAAGCGTTGATCGGAAGATATCTGGCGTGTGACCTGCGCGGTGAGCTCGCCGTATTGCACCGTTTCACCCGGCACCAGCGAGGCCTTGACCTGCTCGGCATTGAGGAAGTCGATCACGAACCAGCCGCCGGGCTTCACGGTCGAGAGCATCTGACCCAGCGCATCGGTGTGCTCTTCGTCGCCGGCGAAGTAGCCGAAGCTGGTAAACAGGTTGACCGCGAGATCCATCGAGCGGGGCCGAAACGGCAGACACCGCATGTCGGCCCGGACCAGAGGCCGCTGGGTAGCGCTCCGGGCCCGGTTTAGCAGGGCCGAGGAGAGGTCGAAGCCGAAGGGAACTGCACCGGCGCGTTCCAGGGCGGTGAGATGCCGCCCGGCACCACAGGCCACATCCAGGACGCGCCAGCCGTTTTTCCAGGGAAGAACCCGGGTGAGCAACCCGACCACCCGATCGGCGTCAGCGTCGTTCCGGTGGGGATAGAGGTGGAGATACTCCTCGCCGAACCACTCTTCGAACCATTCAGCCATGGGCGGTCAGGCGGTCAGGCGGCCAGGCGGTCAGTTCGGCGTTCGGTATGATCATTTGTGGTATGGCTCGCCCCGGATGATAGTCCAGGCCCGGTACAACTGCTCGTAGGCTACCACCCGGGCCAGTTCATGCGGGAGCGTCAACGCTCCCAGACTCCACCGCTCACGAGATTCCTTCAGGAGGGCCGGATCGAGCCCGTGGGAGCCACCGACCAGCAGGGCCAGTGCCCGCCCTTCGTCGCGCCAGCGACCCAGCTTCGAGGCGAGCGCCTCACTGGTCCAGGCCTGGCCTGCTCGATCCAGCGCCAG
>CAZOES010000058.1:0-24815 GCA_964578865.1 uncultured Gemmatimonadaceae bacterium
AACAGGAAGTGGGGCTCCAGCTGAGACTCGAGTCGTTCCAGCCGCGCGCGGCTCAGCTCCTGTTCCAGCCTGGCGGCGTTGAGCTCCCGTTCCCGGGAACGCTTGTACCACTCCCAGGCGTGGAGGATGATGATGAACGTCGCGATGTTGGGGGCCTGACTCGCGAACTCCATCGGATAGCGGAACCGCATGATCCCGTAGTCGTAGGCCCCCAGACCAGCGATCGGAAAGAGCAGCGACCGGCTGGCCCACATGAGGGTGGTGTGCAAGGCGCCGAGCAAGAGCACGATCCCGAAATAAGCCGGGAGACGGGTAACCCAGTTGTCCCGCCTGATTGGGAAGCGGGGAACCACCCAGACCAGACTCAGGAAGACCAGACCGCCGGCATAGGCACCGGTCATTTCCTCGATCAGCTTGACCAACGGCTCCGGTTGGTGAGCCCGGGCCAGTTCGTCGAGCCAGGTGTAGAAGAACCGGGACAGGCCGAAGGTGGTGAAGACGGCGAAGACTGAAACGGGAAAGACCCAGCGGCGGGAAGCCATGGACCCAATGTGAGGTGGCAGGGTACCCGGCGCTACTCGGATTGTGATGAGCGGGATTTTGGACGGGATGGCCGGGTGAGAAGTGAACGGTGAACGGGCAACGGTGAACGGTCTGGGACCGGCTGTTTCCGGTTCACTGTTCACCGTTCACCGCAATTGACGTCCCCTCTCCTCGACTCCAGATTCAGTCAACCTCGCACTGGCCCACCCTTCAAAGATCTCCCAATGCCCGCATTACTTCGTCGCAAACCATACGACGTCTGTATCGTCGGTTCAGGAGCCGGTGGCGGCATGGCCGCGCACATGCTCACCAGGGCCGGAGCCGATGTTGTCCTGCTGGAAGCCGGCGGGATGTGGGACAACACCAAGGACTCGGCGATGCTCAAATGGGCCCACGAATCTCCCCGGAGGGGATCGTCGATTCCCGACCGGCCCTTTGGGGAGTTCGATGCCTGCATCGGCGGATGGGATGTACCGGGCGAGCCCTACACTCGGGCGCCGGGAACCCAGTTCGACTGGTGGCGAGCCCGGATGCTGGGTGGGCGGACCAATCACTGGGGCCGGATCTCGCTGCGATTCGGGCCCGACGATTTCCAGAGGAAGAGTGTCGATGGACTGGGCGACAACTGGCCAATCACCTACGACGACATCAAGCCGTGGTACGACGAAGTCGACAAACTGGTGGGCATCTTCGGCAGCAACGAAGGACTGCGGAACCATCCCGACGGGATTTTCCTTCCGCCGCCCAAGCCCCGCTGCTGGGAGATGCTGGTCAAACAGGCCTCCGACAAACTCAAGATCACCTGCATTCCTTCCCGGCTGTCCATACTCACCAAGCCGCACAACGGCCGGGCCGGCTGCCACTTCTGCGGCCAGTGCAACCGGGGATGTGCGGTCAACGCCAACTTCACCTCGACCAACGTCCTGATTCTTCCGGCCATGGCGACCGGGAAACTCACCATCGTCGCCGGGGCGATGGCCCGTGAGGTGACACTCGGCAAAGACGGGAAGGCTGACGGGGTTCTCTATATCGACAAGGCGACCCGGACCGAGAAGCGGGTCGACGCCAAAATCATCGTCCTGGCGGCCAGTGCCTGCGAGACCGCCCGGATTCTGCTCAACTCCAAGTCCTCAAGGTTCCCCCAGGGTCTGGGCAACAACAGTGGAATGGTGGGCAAGTACCTCACCGACACCACCGGCACCGATGTGGGGGGCTACATCCCCTCGATGGTCGACCACATCCCTCACAACGAGGACGGAGTGGGCGGGGCTCACCTCTACATGCCCTGGTGGATCGACAACAAGAAGCTCGATTTCCCTCGCGGCTATCACATCGAGATCTGGGGCGGGCTCTATCCTCCCTCCTACGGATTCATGGGCGGAATCCAGAGCTATCCACCGGGCGGCGGTTACGGCCGTCAGCTGAAAGCTGACTATCGCAAGTACTACGGCGCCACGATCGGGTTCTCCGGCCGGGGTGAGATGGTACCCAACGAGGATTCCTATTGCGAGCTGGATCCCAAAGTTGTGGACCAGTACGGCATCCCGGTTCTCCGCTTCCACTGGAAGTGGAGTGACTACGAGTACAACCAGGTCAGGCACATGCAGCAGACCTTCCGGGAGCTGGTGACCGCAATGGGTGGTGAGGTCTGGTCTTCCATGCCGAGCAAGGAGGATGGCTACGGTATCGCAACCGGCGGGCGGATCATCCACGAGCTGGGCTGTGTCCGGATGGGAGACAAGCCGGCCAACTCGGTGCTCAACAGCAACTGCCAGGCGTGGGACGTGAAGAACCTGTTCGTGACCGACGGGGGGCCCTTCGTCTCCCAGGCCGACAAGAATCCCACCTGGACTATTCTGGCCCTCTCGATGCGCACATCGTCCTACATCGCGGACGCGATGAAGCGGGGGGAACTGTGAGCGACGTCAATCGCCGTGAAGCGCTGCAGGTTCTGGGCGGGATTCCCCTGCTGGCGGCCGGTCTTTCACCCGAGGCCGTTCGCCGAGCCACTCTGGCGGCGCGGGAATCGCGGGTCAGCGGGGCGCCGTTCACTCCCAAGTTCTGGACCGCCCACGAGCTGGCCACAGTGAACATCCTGGTCGACCTGATTATTCCCCGGGACGACCGCTCCGGCAGCGCCACCGAAGCGGGAGTACCGGAGTTCATGGATTTCATCCTGGACGAGAACAAGGACATGCGCACTGCCATTCGCGGCGGGCTGGCCTGGCTGGACGGAGAGTCCCTGAAGCGATTCGGCAAGAGCTTCGTGGAGGCGTCGGACGCCCAACGGCGTCAGATCCTCGACGATATCGCCTTTCCCAAGAAGGCGAAACCAGCGCTGTCGCATGGAGTGGCGTTCTTCAACCGCTTCCGCGATTTCACCGCGTCAGGTTTCTTCTCGAGCAAGATGGGCGTGGCCGACCTGCAGTACATCGGGAATGAGTTTGTGACTGAGTGGAAGGGGTGCCCACCGGAGGCGCTGAAGAAGCTGGGGGTGACGTACTAGGCGGTCAGGCGGTCAGGCGGTCAGGCGGGCCGACTATACTGAAAACCTGTCGTCCCGAGGAGTGAAACGACGAGGGATCTCAAACGATGACAGTTTGAGATCCCTCCATTTCGCTACGCTCAATGTCGGGACGACACAGTCTTAGAGCAAACTAACGTTTCCTCTTCCCCGTAGCCCAGAGCGAATCTCCTGTCCCGCGCACTTCGAAGCCCGCCGCCTTCTCGTTCCCTTTCCGCCTGGCGAACTCCATCGACATGCTCTTCTCCACGTCGTAGATCTCGCCGCTGTCCTTCTCGAGGAAGGCGGGGTAGAACCATCCTTCCTTCACCGGCACCAGGATGACCTTCTCCGCTCCCGGCCAGAGCTGAGGAGCAAACTCCCCGATCAGCGCGGTATCCCGGTAGGAAATCGTCAGGGTCGTCGCGACGGTGTCTCCAGGCTCCTTCTGGGTCCAGGCAAAGTCGTATTTCCCCAAATAGGGATTGGCCTGGGCCGAGGTCATCTTCACATCGTAGGTCGGGGTCACATCGATGCGGAACGGCACTCGGGTGGTGCCCCACTGCATGGCCAAGGTGCCGCCGTTCACCCGGATCTCGGGGAAACTCCAGGTCAGCACATTGGTCTCCGGTCCGCTCTCCGGCGTCACCGGATAACGAATCTGGTTGTCGGCTGAGTCGGGATGGGCCATGTGAAAGAGCTTGCTCCGTGGATCCAGCACCATGGTCCAGGGGCCATCCTTCTTGATCTGAAGCCAGATGGAGTACTTCCCCTTGGGAACCGGATGCCCGTCCAGCTTGATGTCGCGACTGACATCGAGGGTGGTCGCGTAGTTGGCGCCGGGAGTCCACACCTCGTTCCACTTCACCTCATCGCCGAAGACCGCGTTCCCCCGTCCCCTCAGCCGAGGCCGGGAGTATTCCAGCTTGATCTCGGTGCCGTCGATGACCTGGGAGATGGTGGCGAATTCGCTGGCCCGGATCTGGCCCGCAGCATCGGTAACCGACCCGGCAACGCAGGCGGAGACGAAGAGAATCTGTTCGAGGCGCATTGGGAATCCTGTTCAACCGAAGCGGGCATCGATAGCTGCACGGATTTCGTCGAGCGACTGTCCAGCCTTGTGAAGCCGGTAGGTCATCCGGCCCTCACCCTGACAAATCTCACAGAAGCGGGCCATTCCTTCGGACTCATAGCAGGAGAGGAGGGAATAGAATCCCGGCTGATCGGCACAGCCACACTGACAGCGGATTCCATCCACGATCTGGGGGATTTCCCGGACCTGGTCGAACACGTCGACCGCGTGGGGTGCGCTGGCCAGCTCATCGTGGCTCAAGACCTTGGCCGAGGTGATCCCTTCGCGCGGAGTGGGATGGGGATGCGGTCCCCGGCGCGAAGCCGCCGACAGCCTGGTGCCATTGACCGCGACCCCGAGAACCCCCAGACACACGCCAACGAACCCTCGGCGGTTCAGCGGAATCTCCAGACTCTGGGTTGGATACGCCATAGCAGCAGCTCCCTTCTCGACCATCGGTTCGGCCATCATCCTAGGAGCCCAGTCCGGTTTGGTCCAGTGACCGAGGGGCCGGATTCGCTCCGCTGGGGTGGAGCCTATACGACACCGGCACCGGTTCGGATGCAGCCCCCGATCCCCCGTCCCCCTCGATAGATTGCTCCCCGTGTCAGCCGCCCATCCCCGCTCGGTCCCCGAGCTACTCGCCCCCGCCGGCAGCCTGGACGCGGTTCGCGCCGCCCTGGCCAACGGGGCCAACGCCATCTACCTCGGCGCCGAGAAATTCAACGCCCGGGACGACGGGGCTCAGCTAACCATGGACGACCTGGCCCAGTCCTGCCGGCTGGCTCACGCCCGTGGGGTGAGGATATATCTCACCTTTAATATCCTGCTGAAGCCCGCCGAATTGAAGGAAGCCCTGCTCCACCTGGGCCAATGCATCGACTGCGGAATCGATGCGGCGATCGTGCAGGATCTCGGCGCCGTGAGATTGATCAAAGCGATCTATCCCAGCCTGGAAATCCACGGCTCCACCCAGATGACGGTGCACGACCCGGCCGGCGCAAGGCTGCTGCGGGACATCGGAGTCGATCGAGTGGTACTGGCCCGGGAAAACACCCTGGAGGACATTCGAGCCATTCGGGCAGCGGTACCGGAGCTGGGGCTGGAGAGCTTTGTCCACGGGGCGCTGTGTATCTCCTACTCCGGGCAGTGCTACATGTCCGGCATGATCTCGGAGCGGAGCGCCAACCGCGGTTCCTGTGCCCAGTCCTGCCGCAAGGACTACTTCCTCAACGATGCCAACAGCGGAGCCGAACTGGATCGGGGCTACCTGATCTCGGCTCGCGACCTGGGCGCCTGGGATCATCTCGCCGAAATCGCCGAGGCCGGTATCGGGTGCCTCAAGGTGGAAGGCCGCAAGAAGAAGCCCGAGTACGTCGCCACTGTCACCCAGGGATACCGCAATTTTCTTGACCGGCTGGCGGCGGGCGAGTGGGCCCCGCCGACTCCTCAGGAGGTCCAACCCCTGGTTCAGATTTTCTCCCGCGGCTTTACCGGCGGGATGTACGGCGGTCGGGCCGGGCGTGACTACATCACTCGGGACCAGCCCGACAATCGCGGTGCCGAGCTGGGCAAAGTACTGCGGATCGAAGGAAACGAGCTGATCGTCACGGTCACCCAGCCGATCGCCCCGGGAGATGGTCTTGGCTTTGAGCATCCCGATGGCGCTGCCAGGGGAAACACCGGGTTCGCCGTCACCACGGTACGCAACCTGCCGGGTCAGAAGGGCGGAAAGATCACTCAGGCAATTCAGCCTGCCGAGAACATTCCTGCGGGATGGATCGTGGTGCGATCGGCTCAGGCGGCACTGCTCGCCGGCGCCAGACAGAGCTACGCCGGCGTGGTTCCGCTGGCAGGGCCACGAACTCGGGTGGATGTGCGAGTGTGGGGAACAGCGGGCTCGCCGCTCCGGCTGGAATGGAATGCGGCGGGCGAGACCGTCACGGTGCAGAGCACCGCGACCCTTTCACCGGCAACCAAACACGGGCTCGATGCCGAACGGCTCCGGGCCCAGCTGGGCCGCCTGGGGGAAACTCCATTCACACTCGGCGGGCTCGATCTCGCCGGGCTGAGTTCTGGTCTCTTCATTCCGGTCAGCGCCCTCAACGACCTGCGACAGGAGGCGGTAGCGGAGCTGGCGACCCGCCGGGATTGGGCCGAGCAGGCTCGGCTGGCCGTGCGGGAGGAAAAGATCGCCAGTGCCATCGATCTTCCTTCGGACCGACAGGCGGACAGACGGACAGATAGTGGTGCCTTCCTGACCGCCGAGGTCTGGCGCCTTGAAGACGCCGAGGCCGCCGCAGCAGCGGGAGCCAACGAGATCTCGCTCGACCTCTTCCTCCGGCACCCGACCCCACCGGTGAGCCGGGTGAAAGCCTTGATCGCTTCGCTGACCGAGAAGGGCGTGGCCCTTCGGCTCCGGACGCCGACCATCGTTCGGCCCGATGAGCGAAAGGTGCTCGACAAGTGGCTGGCGCTGGGGACACCGCTGGTGAGCGGACATCTGGGGCTGGTCGCCGAACTCTCGGCCCAGGGCCGAAGTGTAGTGGCCGACTACGCGGTGAACTGCTTCAATCAACACACCGCGGCGGAGATCTTTGGACGGGGTGCCCGGCGGATCGTGTTGAGCGTGGAGCTGACGGGCGAGGAAATGGCCCAGGTGGCTGCGCCGTGGAGTGGGCAGGGATTCGAAGTCTTCATCTACGGTCGCCCTGAAGGGATGACTCTGGAGCATTGCGTTCTCTCGGCCGCCTTTGAGCGGGAGCCGGAGACTTGTCGCGATCTCTGCGTCCAGAAACACACCAATGTCCAGCTCACCGATCCAGCCGGCTACCTCTTTCCGGTGGCGACCGACTCTGCCTGCCGCAACCGGTTGCTCCACTCGCGCCCGGTCGACGGATCGGAATACCTCCCCACGCTGTGGAAATCGGGCTTCCGAAACTACCGGCTGGTTTTCAACGTCCCGGGCGATCCAGTGGCCGACGTGGTGGCCGCGTATCGGCGGATGCTGGACAGTTTGGCCTCGGGGAGTCCGCTGGATCCAAAGGAAATTCGTCAGCTAACTGGCCGGGAGTATACCCGGGGTCACTTCGCGCGGGCCGTGTAGAGTCGGATCCGAAGGTCGTCCTAGGTGCCCGGGAAATTCCAATGCGGTTCACCACAGAGACACAGAGGTTGCACAGAGGATACCCTGCCAGGTAGCGATCTCTTTGGAAGCATACCGGAAGTTTTTGGGTGAACTAATCGCAGGCAACACCCCTCGCCTTGAGATTAGTTAACGAAGAAGAACGTGACTGAGGTTCGAGGCGATGATTGGACGTTCTGGATCCCTCTGTGAAATCTCTGTGTCCTCTATCTCTCTGTGGTGAATACCCAACTGTCCCCGCGACATAACCGACCATTCAAGGAAACCTGCTTTGCAGACTCGACGTCAAACGGCCGTGGTGCTCGCTCTGCTGCTCGGCACCCGGCTCCCCGCATCAGCCCAGCAGTCGGTCAGCTACGAAGTCTCCTTCCCCAATGCGATTCATCATGAAGCTCAGATCACCCTCACCGCCACTGGTCTCCTGCGCGGACGGCCGGCCGAGCTGTGGATGAGCCGCTCGTCGCCGGGACGCTACGCACTGCACGAGTTCGCCAAGAACGTCTACGGGGTGAAGGTCACCAACGGCGCCGGGAAGGACCTGGTCGCCACTCGGCCCAATCCTTACAGCTGGCTGGTGGCGGGACACGATGGCACGGTGAAGGTTACTTACACCCTCTTCGGAAATCTGGGCGATGGGACTTACGCCCAGATCGATGAGACCCACGCCCACCTCAACATGCCGGCCACGTTCATGTGGGTGAAGGGACTCGATGCCCGGCCCATCAAGATCAAGTTCAATCCCCCGGCCGGCTCCGACTGGAAGGTTGCCAGCCAGCTGTTCACTACCAGCGACCCCTTCAGCTTCACCGCTCCGGGCCTGCAGTATTTCATGGACAGTCCGACCGAGCTGTCCAATTACATGCTGCGCGAGTGGACAGTGACGGCGGGCGGAAAGACCTATCCCATCAGACTCGCCCTGCATCATACCGGTACGGTCGCTCAAGCCGACAGCTACGCGGTCCTGGCGAAGAAGGTGGTAGAGGCTCACATGAAGGTGTATGGCGAGCCGCCCAGATACGACGTGGGCTACTACACCTTCATCGCCGATTACCTCCCCTGGGCATCGGGCGACGGGATGGAGCACCGCAACTCGACCATCATCTCTTCCACCGGCAACCTGGCCCAGAACATGAGCGGGTTGCTCGGGACCCTGTCGCACGAGTTCTTCCACTCCTGGAATGTCGAACGGATCCGCCCCCGGGGATTGGAACCGTTCGATTTCACCCGGGCCAACATGTCCGACGGGCTCTGGTTCGCCGAAGGGTTCACCAACTACTTCGGACCGCTGGCCATCGCCCGGGCCGGCATCAACTCAGTGGAAGATTTCGCCCACGGACTCGGCGGGCCGATCAACTTCGTGGTGAACTCTCCCGCCCGGGCGTTCTTCAGTCCGGCCGAGATGAGCATGCAGGCACCGTTTGTCGATGCGGCGACGTCAGTCGATCCGGTCAATCGCAGCAACACCTTCATCTCCTATTACACCTGGGGCAGCGTGGTCGGGATCGGGCTCGATCTCACCTTGCGAGCCCGGGGTCATACGCTCGATGAGCTGATGCGGCTCATGTGGGTTCGGCACGGTAAGACCGAGATCCCCTACACCCTGGCCGACATCGAGAAGGCGCTGGCCGATGTCACCAAAGACCCGGCCTTCGCCCACGATTTCTTCACCCGCTACATCCGCGGGCGTGATGTGGTTGACTTCAAGACTCTGCTGGCCAACGCCGGGTTCCTGCTGCGGCCCTCGAAGCCCGGAGCGGCCTACCTCGGTCTGCTGCAGCTCGACTACACCACCACCGGCGCCCGAATCCTGGGCTCGACCCAGATCGGCTCACCGCTCTACCTCGCCGGTCTCGATGCCGGAGATGTGATCACCGCGCTGGACGGCAAACCGCTGGGATCGGACAGCCTCTACCAGGCGGTGAAAACGGCCCACAAACCGGGTGATCAGATTGAAGTGCAGTATCAGTCGAGAGGCACCGGCCATAGCGCGACTATCACAATGGTCGAGGATCCCCGGCTCGAAGTGGTCACCTATGAAGAGGCCGGAATGCCGGTAACCGATGAGATGAAGAAGTTCAGGGACGGCTGGCTCCTCAGGTAGCGTTCTGCTGATATCGGGTACGAAGTAACCGATGTCAGCATCCCGAGTGTAGCGAGGGATCCCTTACCTCCACCGCATAGCCGAGTACCTTAGGCCTCGTCCCTCCCGACGAGGCCTTTTCATTCGCACCCATTCACTCAGTCTGGCCTGTGGAGTCGCGCTCTCTCTGGCGACCTCGCTGGGCGCGCAGGGTCCAGTCCGCACCGCCGCCCCCGGCATTTCTACTGCGCGGCTGGAGCGGATCACCCCGGTGATGCAAACCGCGGTCGACAGCGGAAAGATTGTCGGTGCGGTAGTGCTGGTACTCAAGGATGGGAAAATCGCCTATCAGCGGGCCTTTGGTTACGCCGACCGGGAAGCCAAGCAGCCGATGAAGGTCGACGCGCTTTTCCGGATCGCGTCCCAGACCAAGGCCATCACCAGCGTGGCAATCATGACGCTGGTCGAGCAGGGCCTGGTTCGCCTGAGCGACCCGGCATCGAAGTGGATGCCCAATCTTCGCAACGCCATGGTGGCGACCAAGGGAGATACCGGCCTGGTCCTCTCGCCGCTTAAGCGGCAGATCACCATCCGAGATCTTCTAACTCACACTGCCGGGATCTCCTACGGCTATGACTCGATTGTTCGGAACGCCTACTCCGCCGAAGGACTGGGACCGTCGGCCGGATTCGGGTGGTACACCGCCGACAAGAACGAGCCGATCTGTACCTCGATGGATCGAGTGGGCAAACTGCCGATCGTCGCTCAGCCCGGGGAGCGCTTTGTCTACGGGTACAACACCGACATCCTGGGCTGCGTGGTTGAAAGGGTCTCGGGAATGAGTCTGGCCCAGTATTTCTCGACCCACATCTTCCGGCGACTCGGCATGCGGGACACCTGGTTCTTTCCCCCCGAGTCCCAGGCCGGCCGCCTCGCGGTGGTGTATACCAGAGGCGATTCAGCACTGACCCGCGCCGCGGATGGAGCCAAGGGACAGGGTGACTACATCGTCGGGCCACGACTGAGTTACTCCGGAGGCGCAGGCCTGGTGTCGACCGCGAGTGACTACGCCAAGTTCCTCCAGATGCTGGCCAACGGCGGGCAACTCGGCGGAGCGAGAATCCTCGGCCCCCGAACCGTGAGCTTGATGACCATCAATCACGTCGACACGCTGTTCTCTCGAAACGGCATGGGATTCGGGCTGGGGTTTGACGTGCTGGACGATCCCGGCCGGGCAGGGCAGTTCGGGAATGCGGGACTGTATGGTTGGGGTGGGGCCTACGCCACCAACTACTGGGTGGACCCTGAGGAGAAACTGGTCTGCGTTTTCATGACCCAGTTGCTCCCGAACCCCGGAATCGACCTCCCTGACCGCCTACGGGCAATGATCTATCAAGCTGTGGAATAACAACTTACGCCGGGCGACACTTTCCGTTATAGCCTACGTACTACTCTGAAACCTCTGCACGGAGCTGTCGATGAAGCCGGTCCTCGGTCTCGCCGCCACTGGCGTCTTTGCCATCATCCTCTGGAAGCTGATGGCGCTGTTCATTCTCCCGCTGTTCGGCATCGCAATCGGGTTTTTGTTCCTGGCGATCAAGATCGGGTTCATCGTCGGCGCAATCTGCCTGGCGATCTGGATCTTCAAGCGGATGACGAGGACGGCCGACGCATAACCCTGGAGAGCCTCTCATGCATGCTCGAGTGAAGCTGTTTGGGTTGGCTTTCGTGGGAATATTTGCCGGGTTGGCCACAGTGGCGGCCCATCGTCCCGAGTTCGGGGTCCAGTGTGGCAGCGGCGCGCCGGGCCGGCCCAACGTGATCTCGATTCAGGTCGAGGACCAGCACGCAGCGGAGGGATTTCGGATTGTTGGAGGTCTGAAGCCGGATCGGGGACAACAGACAGAGATCGCGATTCGCTCAGGCCGCAACGTGGCGACGTGTCACGCGTCGGATCCCAGTCCCTTCCTGGTGTGGGCCCGTGGATTGAATGGGGCTGAGCTGCAGGTGGCTAGCGAGAATCCGATCCAGGTTGAGGTGCTGGGCAACAAGCAGAAGGTGCTCGCCAGTACGGTGGTCGAACCGCAGAACCAGGATACGCTGAACCTCAAGTGGTAGGTGGCTGAGGAACTGACTGGTAGACGGGCCAGAGAGTGATCTCTGGCCCGTTTGGTTTTCGGATTTGAGAGGTGTCATCCCGACCGAGCCCGAAGGGCGAGTGGAGGGATGACAGCGCGGGCACAATACAATTCCCCCCGCCCCCCTAGCCCCCCGCCCCACAGGCAGTAAAATCCCTCCGAGCATCCGGCTAACCCTCCTTCCCGCAAAATCATGACGCTCGGCATCGGTTTCATCGGCAGCGGTTTTAACGCCCGCTTTCATATGCAATCCTTCCGCGGAGTGCGCGACTGCGAAGTCCGCGGGGTTTGGAGCCCCAACAAGAAGAACGCCGAGTCAGCGGCGATCTACGCCCGCAAACTGGACGTAGGCGCCTGCCGGCCCTATCGCTCGATCGGGGAGATGGTGGTCGATCCGGATATCCACGCTATCTGGCTCTGCGGGCCCAATCAGGCCCGGGTGGACAACGTGGAGGAAGTCACCGATCCGATCATGCGGGGTCACGCCGACCTCGCGGGCATCGCCTGCGAAAAGCCGCTGGCCCGCAATGTCGCCGAGGCGAAGTCGGTCCTTTCACTGGTGCGCCGGGCCGGGCTCAAAACCGGTTATCTCGAAAACCAGCTCTTCGCGCCCCAGGTAGAAACCGGCAAAGCGCTCATCTGGGCACGCGGCGCGGCACTTACCGGAAGGCCATACCTGGCCCGCGCTGCCGAGGAACACAGCGGCCCTCACATGCCATGGTTCTGGCAGGGCAATCTCCAGGGTGGCGGCGTGCTCAACGACATGATGTGCCACTCGGCACTGGTCGTGAGACATCTCCTGACCAAGCCGGGTGAGAGCCTGTCCACCGTGAAGCCGGTGAAGATCACCGGCCACATCGCCAGCTTGAAGTGGAGCCGGGACGCTTATGCCAAGAAGCTCAAGGCAACCATGGGCAAAGAGGTCGACTACGCCAGGAAGCCCAGCGAAGACTTTGCCAGCGTGATGATCGAGTTCGAAACCGCCGATGGTTTCACCGTCCTGGGAGAAGCCACCACCTCCTGGAGTTTCGTCGGGGCGGGACTTCGGCTCTCGGCTGAGTTGCTTGGTCCAGAGTACTCCATGTCGTGGAATACGCTCGACAGCGGGCTCAAGCTGTTCTTCAGTCGGGAGGTGAAAGGCAAGACCGGGGAAGACCTGGTCGAAAAGCAGAATGCCGAGATGGGTCTGATGCCGGTGGTGGCCAACGAAGCGATGGCCTATGGCTACGAGGCTGAAAACCGTCACTTCGTACGAGTGTTCCTGGGAAAAGAAGAGCCGCTACTCACCTGGGACGACGGACTCGATGTTGTCCGGATGCTGATGGCCGCGTACCAGAGCGCCGAGACCGGCAAGACCGTGAAGTTCCCGCCCAACGGCCTCGACACCTTCGTACCAGCGGTGGCCAAGGGCACCTGGAAGCCTTGAGCGGCTTCCGGATACCCCGGTGACAGCGCAACGATTCTTCCGGCTGGCAGGGCCCGCCCTTTTTCTCCTGCTGTTGTGGCTGGGCCCATCCGACCTGACGCCCACCGCCCGCCGCACCCTGGCGGTGGGCGGGTGGATGGTGATCTGGTGGATCACCGAGTGCGTGCCGATCATCACCACTTCGCTCCTCCCGCTGGTCCTCTTCCCCCTCCTCGGCATCGCCTCGACCAAAGAGGCGGCGGCACCCTACGCTAACGAGCTGGTATTTCTCTTTCTGGCCGGGTTTATCCTGGCCGCAGCCCTGGAGCACTGGGAAAGTCATGTCCGGATCGCCTACCGGCTGGTGCTGGCAGTAGGACTTTCCGGTCACCGGGTTGTGCTGGGAATCATGCTGGCGACCGGGTTCATCTCGATGTGGATCTCCAATACCGCCACCGCGGCGATGATGTACCCCATCGCGCTGGCCATTGGGGCGCTCTTTCCCGACGATAAGGGCGGTGGCAGAACCCGTACCTCGCTCATGCTGGGCGTGGCCTATGCCGCATCCATCGGAGGCATGGCGACTCTGATCGGCACTCCACCCAATCTGGTGGTTGCCGGGTCGATCAAGGAGTTGACTGGTTCGGGAATCAGCTTCGTTCAGTTCATGGCCCTGGGAATCCCCATCACCCTGGTGCTGCTTCCGCTCTGCTGGATGCTCCTGGTATTTGTGGCATTCCCCGGTCAGCCAAAGCTGGAAGGCGATGCGGGCGACTACATCCGCACCCGTCTCGCCGGTTTAGGAAAGATTCGAGGCGGAGAGCTGAAGGTGCTGCTGATCTTCGGGCTCACTGCTCTGTCCTGGATTCTTCGCGAGCGAAAGGAGATGGGCGGGATCACGATTCCGGGTCTGGTCGACCTCTTCCCCAGACTCTCCGACACCGCGATCGGGGTGACCGGGGCCGTAATGCTGTTTCTAGTCACGGCCAAGGACGCCGAGGGCACGGTTCGCCCACTGATCACCTGGGCCGAGGCCAGGAAGATTCCCTGGGATATCCTGCTGTTTTTCGGCGGGGGACTCACTCTGGCTCAGGCTACCGAAACCCAGGGCCTAACCACCTGGATGGCGGGCGGGCTCGACCATCTCCGGGGTCTGCCGGACTGGGTGATCATGCTCGGTCTTGCCACGATCGTTCTAATTCTCTCCGAACTGGCCTCCAACCTGGCCGTTGCAACCATGGTCATGCCGATCGCCGCCGCGCTAGGCCGGACCGTAGGGATTCCTCCCATGGTCCTGATGCTGGTGGCCGGCTTGGCGGCCTCGACCGGGTTCATGCTTCCGATTGCGACGCCCCCCAACACCATCGTGTTCGGGTCGGGGATGGTCACGGCCAAACAGATGGCCCGAGCCGGGATTCTGCTCGACATCGTGGCGGTAATCGTCATCGTCGCAATCGTTTCCCTCCTGGCCCCGCTGGTCCTCGGCCTCTAGTTCAGTCCAGAAACCGGCCTTATCGACGCCCGTAGGAGAGGGTTGCAGTCACATCCTCTTCGGGAGTCCCTTACATGTTCACTTCGGTTCGACCGGCAGCATTGGTCGCCCTCGCTCTGGCAACAGGATCAGTGGTTGTCGAGGCGCAGACCCCCACCGGGCTGCAGGTCCCCTACGAGTTCTACACCCTCAAGAACGGGCTTCGGGTCGTTCTGTCCCGGGATACCACCGCGCCGACAGCCGGAGTCGGAGTCTACTACCACATCGGCTTTCGCAACGAACCGAGGGATCGCACCGGGTTCGCCCATCTGTTCGAGCACCTGATGTTCCAGGGCTCGGGCAATCTGGGAAAGATGGAGTTCATCAAGCTGGTGGAGTCGAATGGGGGCCAGTTGAACGGGTCGACCCGATTCGATTTCACCAACTACTACGAGATCATCCCCTCGCACACGCTGGAGACGTCGCTCTGGGCCGAGGCCGATCGGATGAAGGGCCTGGCGATCGACAGCAGCAACCTGAGGAACCAGCAGGAGGTGGTGAAGAACGAAGTGAGAGTGAACGTCCTCAACCAACCCTACGGCTCGTTCCCCTGGATCGATCTTCCCATGGCGGCGAACGAGAACTGGTTCAACGCCCATAACTTCTATGGTGACCTCAAGGATCTCGACGCCGCCAAGCTGGCCGACGCCGAGAATTTCTTCCAGCGTTACTATGCTCCTAACAATGCCGTGCTGGTCGTGGTAGGAGATTTCTCGGTTGCCCAGACCAAGGGGTGGATCGAGAAGTACTTCGCCCGGATTCCTTCGGTTCAGCTGGCCCCGCCGCCCGATCTGACGGAGCCGAGACAGACCACCGAAAAGCGGGCCAGCCGGGTCGATTCACTGGCCAACCGGCCGGCACTGGGGCTGGCCTATCATGTCCCCGCCCGATGGACCCCTGAATGGTTCGCCTTCGGATTGATCGACCAGATCCTGGGACAGGGCCGCGACTCGCGGCTCCATGAAGCGCTGGTCCAGACCAAGGGATACACCAGCAACGTCTCGGCCGGGATCAACTGGGGGTTGGGCAATCAGTTCAACTACCAGGGGCCGATGCTCTACCTGATCAGCGCCTATCACGATTCCAATGTCCCCTCCGATTCACTGCTGGCGGCGGTCGACCGGGAGGTGCAGGCCCTGCAGGACCAGCCGGTCGATGGTGCGACCCTGGCGCGGGCCAAGACCAAACTGCGTTCCAACCTCTACGACATCCTGGAGAACTTCTCCGGCTTCGGGCGACTCGATCTGCTGGCCTCGTTCGCGCTGTTCGACAATGACCCCGGACGGCTCAATCGACTGGAGGCTGAATTCGCCAAGGTCACCCCAGAGCTGATTCAAAGCACCGCGCGCGAGTATCTCCGGAGCGGAAATCGCACGGTCTACACCATCATCCCCGGCGCCAGGACATCGGCTGCGGCCGGCAGCGAGTAAAGGAGACCACTCATGCGAAACCTCATCCTGCTGAGTGCCCTGGCGCTCGCCGCACCACTTTCGGCCCAGAAGGAAGCACCCCCTTCCCCCGGTACGCCCAGGGATTATCGGGTTCCACCCCGGCGCACTTTCATGCTGCCCAACGGCATGTGGGTGACCATGGCCAAGTATGGAGTAGTGCCCAAGGTCGCCGTGAATCTCACCATCGCGACCGGTGGCATCGATGAAGCGCGGGATCAGGTGGAGCTGGCCGGCCTCACGGCGGACATGCTGGTCGAGGGAACCACGACTCGCAGCGCGGCGGACATCTCCCGCCAGGCGGCCGATATGGGAGGTTCCCTCACCGCCGGGGCAGGAGACGACCAGGTCAACATCGGTGGCGAGGTGCTCAGCGAATCGGCCGACCGATTCATCGCCTTGCTGGCCGATGTGGTTCTGCATCCGAAATTCGCCGAGGAAGACGTAGAACGGCTGCGGGCCAATCGGGTGCGCGACAACGCCATCGCCTTGAGCAGCCCGGGTCAGATGTCCCGGGCCAAGTTCCGGGAGATGATGTTCGGCGATCATCCCTACGCCCGGATCTACGCCCCCGAATCCCTGCTGACCAGCTACACCGCGGCCAAGGTTCGGGCCTTTCACGCCAAAAACTACGGTGCCAAACGAGCCCATCTCTATGTGACCGGAGTCTACGATCAGGCCAAGGTCGAGCTGGCGATTCGAACCGCCTTCAGCCGCTGGGCGGCCGGGTCACCGGCCACCGTGCTGCCGGCAACTCCGGTGACGCACCGGCAGCTGGCCCTGGTCGACCGGCCCGACGCGGTGCAGAGCTCGATCCGGCTGGGACTGCCGGTGACCGACCCGACCAATCCTGATTGGGTCAAGCTCAATGTGGCCGACGCGTTGCTGGGCGGCACCTTCGGTTCGCGGATCACCTCCAACATCCGGGAGAACAAAGGCTACACCTATTCACCCGGCTCGTTCGTGGCGACCTACGCCAAGACCGGGGTGTGGATGGAAATCGCTGATGTCACGACTAACGTGACCGGGCCGTCGCTGAAGGAGATTTTCTACGAAGTAGATCGGATGCGGACCGAGGCTCCGCCCGAGGCGGAGCTCAACGGAATCAAGAACAACATGGTGGGACTGTTCACGATCCAGAACAGTTCGCGGTTCGGCCTGATCAGTCAGCTCCAGTTCGTCGACCAGTACAATCTGGGCGACAAGTACCTCACCGGGTACGTGAAGAGCATCATGGGGGTCACGCCGAACGATGTCCTGCAGGCTACCCAGAAGTACATCGATCCCAGCCGGATGACGATCACCGTGGTGGGCGACAAGAAGATCGTCGAGCCGCAGCTGGAACCGTACAAGGCCGCGGTGCCGTAGGACGGGCGAAGAGCGGGCGTACAGCCGGCATGGAGCGGGCGGGCGAGGGCAGTCCAAGGCCCGCTTCGGGCCCGCTGTCTGCCCGCTACTCCGCCCGCAACGCCTCCACCGGTTGCACCCGGGCGGCCCGCTGCGCCGGGATCAGACTGGCCGCGAAGGTGGCGCTCGCGAATACCAGCACCACGCTGGCGATCACTAACGGGTCGAGCGGGCTGGTGCCATACAGAATGCTCTGCATCAGCCGGCTCAAAGCCCACGAGCCGGCCAGCCCTGCGCCGATTCCGATCGTCCCCAGCGCTGCCCCCTGTCCCAGCACCATTCGGGTGACCCTGGCAGAGTCGGCGCCGAGCGCGAGACGGACCCCGATCTCACGGGTGCGCTGCCCCACCAGATGGGCCAGCAGACCGTGAGTCCCGATCGCCGCAAGCAGTAGAGCAATCGCGGCAAAGACCCCGAACACCATCGCGAAGAATCGGACGTGCCAGAATTGCCGGCCCAGCGCAGTCGCAGCGGTCTGCAGCCGTTCCACCGGGACATCGGGGGCGGCCTCCCTGAGTTGGTCCCGCACCAGCTGCTCCAGCAAGAGCGGATCCCGCTGGGTCTTGAGGCTCAGCTGCAGGGTCACCGCCGACCCCGGACTCTGGGCCAGCGCACCCCATGCCTCACTCGCCACACCGCCACCAGTCGCCGACGGAGTCGGATCGGCGACGACTCCGACGATGGTGAGCCAGGGACGATCGGAATCCCGGGGCCCGAGTTTAAGCTGACGGCCCAACGGACTGGCACCAGGAAAGACTCGGCCGGCAAAGGCCTGATTGACCACCACCACTCCTTCACGGCCGGCTCGATCCGCTGGAGTGATCCCTCGACCTTCCACGATGGTTCGATCCTGAATGGCGAGGTAATCCGGTGAGACGTAGTACCCGAACCGAGGCGAGGCGCCGGCCGGCAGGTAGAGCACATCCTGAACGCTGATCTGCCGTTCCTCGCCGCCGAATCCCGCGATGAACTCAGTCCGGGAAAGCCCTACCGTGGCATCGGGCAGACGCTCCAATTGCTGGAGAATCGCAGCCGCTGCTGAACCCACTAGAGCCGGATCGGCGAACCGCTCACCCACCAACGGCAAATCAGCCTGCAGCACGTGCTCGGCATCAAAGCCGGCCGCAGGGCGAGTCACTCTGAGAAAAGTGCGGATGTGAAGCCCGGCTCCGGTCAGCAGCATCATCGCCAGACCCAGCTCGACCACCACCAGGATGTGCCCCAATCGATTTCGAGTAGCCCCGCTTCCCGGGGTTCCGTCCTTGAGATCGCCGGTCACATCAGGACGAGACGCCCGCAGAGCTGGAATGATCCCAAACCCGAGACCGGAAATAACCGAGGCGGCGAAGGCAAAGCACAGTACCCGCCAGTCGACTCCGAACCGAATCCAGTAGGGAATCGGTTCGCTGATTCCTCTGATGGCGATAGATACTCCCCAATACGCGATGGCTACACCGAGCACTCCGCCGGTGACCGACACGATCAGACTTTCGAGCACCACGATTCGAATGAGTTGTCCGCGGGTGGCGCCGAGTGCCGCTCGTACCGCCATTTCCCGGCGGCGGCCGGTCATCCGGGCCAGGAACAGGGCAGCCAGGTTGGCACAGGCGATCAACAGCACAAACCCAACCGCGCCCATCAAGAGAAGAAAGGGCTCACCGGTCCCACTGGAGAAATCATCGTGGAGCGGAGTGACTTCGGATACCCATTCGGCCTGAGCCTCCGGATAGGCCTGTTCCAGTTGCTGCCCGATACCCCGCATTTCAGCCGCTGCCGCTTCCAGCGTCACAGTTTCCTTGAGCCGGCCGACCACCCCGATACTCCGGTCGTTTCGGTCGGTCAGACTGACGTGGGGGGCAATCGGAACCCAGAGATCGGCGAACTCGGGGTACTTGAATCCCGGCGGCATCACTCCGATCACCGTCCGCGCTATGCCGTCGATGGTCACCGCCCGACCGAGGATTCGGGGATCTCCACCGAAGCGGCGCTGCCAGATGCCGTCGCCCAGAATCACTACCGGTGGCCCGCCGATTCGATCTTCCTCCGGGTGAAAACCCCGTCCCAGCACCGGCGCTATTCCAAGGACCGAAAAGAGATTGGCACCGGCAACACCGCCGCGTACCCGCTCGGCCTCTCCATCACCCGTCAGGAGGAACTGCTGTTCTCCGTAGGCAGCAATTTCCGTGAACGAGTGAGCCCGGGTCCGCCAATCACTGAAGGTGGGCCAGGACGTCCCCACTCCACAGCCGGCACAGAGCTTGGTCTCGCTGGTCTCACTCAGGTCGACCAGCTGCTCGGCGTTGGGGAAGTCGAGCGGGCGGAAGAGGATCGCATTGACCAGACTGAAAACAGTTGTGTTGGCGCCGAGGGCCAACCCGATTGAGAAAATCGCGACGAGGGTGAGGCCTTTGGTTCGGATAAGCCCACGGTAGGCGTAGCGGATGTCGGCGGCCAGCTGGTGCATGGGGGCTCCTCGGCGTTCCTGCTCGGATGCCGGCGGGTGTGTCGGGGTTTGACAAGGAGGGCAACGCGGGACGGGGCCATAAAACTCACCCCTTACGGGATCCCTCGGGCGAGCCGCATCTTGAGGCATGCATACCTCGCCCACCCGCAGTCACGTCCGCTGGTACATCCTCGCCCTGCTCTTCGCCGCCAGTTTCGTCGCCTACCTGCTCCGCACCAATATGTCGGTGGCCGGCGAGACTATGATGGGCGATCTCGGCATCTCCCAACTCCAGCTGGGATACGTGCTGGCGGCCTTCGCGTGGGGTTACGCCATCTTCCAGTTTCCCGGCGGCGTATTCGGCGACCGGATCGGGGGACGCAAGGCCCTCACCATCATCGCGGTGCTCTGGGGTGTGCTGACCCTGCTGACTTCGCTGGTCCCGTCCCCGGCGATGGCTTCAACCAGGATCATTCTCTTCTCGCTCATCGCAATCCGGTTTCTGATGGGTGCGGTCCAGGCTCCACTCTATCCGGTCACCAGTGGGGGGACCACCTGCCTCTGGTTTCCGGTCTCCGGCTGGGCCTTCCCGAACGGGCTAACCAACGCCGGACTGACCCTGGGCTCGGCGGCGGCTGGGCCGCTGGTTGCGTGGTTGATGACGACGGTGGGTTGGAGACAGTCATTCGTGGTGACCGCGCCGGCCGCCTTTGTTCTAGCGGCCTGTTGGTATTGGTTCGCCCGCGATCGACCCTCGGAGCACCCCAAAGTCAGTCAGGCTGAACTCCATCTCATCAATGCCGGACGGGAGAGCGCGCCGGTCCAGCTTCCACCGCCGGGCGCCTGGATCAAAGTCCTGGGCAACAGGCAGATTCTGCTGCTCACCGCCAGCTACTTCTGCAGCAATTACGTCTTCTACTTCTTCTTCAACTGGCTGTTCATCTATCTGGTGCAGAACCGGGGCTTCAAGGTTTTCGAGGGTGGGTGGTACGCCTCGATACCGTGGATCGTCGGCGCCGTCGGCGCCCTGATCGGCGGACTCTGGTCCGACGCATGGAGTAAGACCAGGGGACCCCGGATCGGAACCAGGATCCCCTGCATTATCGCGCTGAGTCTCTGTGCGGTGTTTCTGCTGCTCGCGTCAACGGCTAACCATCCTCTGGTTGCGGTAGCCTGGCTCTCGCTCTGCCTGGCCTGCCAGCAGATGACCGAAGGAGCGTTCTGGGCCGCCGCGATCGGTGTGTCCGGCAGCAATGCTTCGGCCGGCTGCGGGATCCTCAATACCGGGGGGAATGTTGTCGGCGGGGTGGGAGCCCTGGCAGTTCCACTGGTGGTTGAATCGCTTGGCTGGCCGGCCGCCCTGGCAAGCGCCTCCATCTTCGCGGTGGTCGCCGCACTGCTGTGGTTGCTGATCGATGCGGAGCAGGTGATGGAGTGAAGCGCCCCCTGAGGCGTTCCCTCGCTCTCCAGCGCGTTGGTTCGGTGCCGAATCCCTCTGCAGTTGAGCCGAAGTGCGGTGGAGCGGCTGGGCTAATCTGAGATCAGACGGCTAGCCCTCTCCTAACGCACGTTTGACCTGCTCCGGGGACAACCCGATGTCCTCCAGAATTTCCTCCTTGCTGGGCCGAGTGAAGTCGGCTTTCCTCGCCTCGAAGATCCACTCCCGGCTGAGGGGTGAGTCCAGTCCCTGATCCTGTCTCAAGGTCCAGCCGCTCTCATCGACAAATAATCGCAGTGCGTGCTCCAGCGACTCGAAGTCGTTCTCGCTGTAGCGCTGATCACCCGGGTGCCAGAACCGGGTACGGAGCAGCGGACCGGTTTCGGGGGGTGACGGAGAAATCGGTGCAGTAGTTACCACCACCAGATGGGCATCGGGAGAGGGACCAATGATGACTGGTGCCGCGGCCGGGAGTGGGGCCACTCCGGCCGGTGTACTGCTGACGGGATCCGACCTGGTCATACTGCGCCTCCGCTTCTCATCCTCGAACCGTAACGAGGTGAAGGGGGGTCGGCTATCGGATTTTGGGAATAGCTCTATCGATCGAGCCGGACCGCCGCCGCCGAGCGATGCAACTCCGGGAGACGGGAGACGGGCCGAACCTGGCGGCTATGTTGCGTAAGTCATAAGTGCTGGCGACCTTTTCCGAGGTGGGTAGTTCCGTCTCCCGTCTCCCGTCTCCCGCTAATTTATGTGCCGCAACATCCGAACTCTCTATCATTTCGAGCCGCCGGTCACCGACCAGGAGATCCACGCGGCGTCATTGCAGTTTGTCCGCAAGGTCAGTGGCTTCACCAAGCCTTCCGCCGCCAATCAGGCCGCGTTCGATAAAGCGGTACACGATGTCTCCCACGTGATTCATCACCTGATGCACGACCTGGTGACTACTGCACCGCCCAAGAATCGAGAAGTAGAGGCGGCCAAGGCCAAGGCCCGGTCGGCCGCGCGCTTCGCTAAAGAGCGGGAGCAGAAGAAGCCCGCGTGAACCAGCTCGGCGCTCCCCGATGGGGGTCGGCCTTCACCCGGCGATTGGGTCGGTGGGGACTGGCTCTCTTCGGGTGGAGAGTCGAAGGAGCACTGCCGGAAGAGCCCCGTTTCGTGCTGATCGTCGGACCCCATACATCCAATCTGGATTTCTTCATCGGCGTGCTGGCCAAGATCGCGGTGGATATCGACGCGAGCTGGCTGGGGAAGCACACCATCTTCGTGTTTCCAGTTGGGTGGATCCTGCGATGGTTCGGGGGAGAGCCAGTCAATCGGAGTGAGAGCCACGGCATCGTCGAGGCCGCGGTCGAACGCTTCAAAGCCCGGCCCCAATGGGTCCTCGCGATGGCGCCGGAGGGAACCCGCAAACGGGTGGAGCAGTGGAAGACCGGGTTTTATCGGATCGCGGTGGGCGCCGGGGTACCGATCCTTCCGGTCGCGTTTGACTATTCCCGCAAGGTGGTCGACCTGGGGACGCTCTATTGGCCCACCGGCGACGAGGTCGTGGACCTGAAACAACTGCGGAGTCGCTATCGGTCCTCTATGGCGAAGCATCCGGCGAACTACGTGGAATAGCCGGCGCCCGCTCTCCCCCCAGGCTGTTCAGCACCCGGTCTACTCCGCCATTTCCCGAGTCTACTTTCCGGACCCCTTCGAGCAGCACTGCGATCACGCCCGCCTCTGCCCGTTCCCGATCCAGCCCGGTCAGGCCGGAGTAGATCTCCGGATGGGCGAACCAATGAGCGTAGGTCAGCAGGGTGGCGAGCATCGCTCGGGAAGTCGCCCTCGGATCACTAAACTGCCACTCTCCCGTTCGAACGCCGTCGACCAGAATCTTCTCGAGCTTGTGGGCCGCTCGACCCAGAACCTCGACCGTGTGGAACACCGCCAGCTCCGGGAAGCGATGCAGCTCTCCCACCGAGAGCCGGAGCAATGCTGCTTGAGTGGACTGATCCATGGTTCGCCAGAACCAGTGGGCGAACTCCCGAATTCTCCCCACCGCACCCGCCGGGGTCCCGTTTGCCGCCTCAGGCTCCAGATCCTGCAGGGTCTCCACGATGCTCGAGCGGACCACTTCGCGGAACAGCTCGGTCTTTTCAGGGAAAAACCGCTTCAGGGTCGCGATTGAGACCCCCGCCTCCCGGGCAATGACACTCTCGCGGGCACCATCGAACCCTCGCCGGCTGAACTCTTTCAGGGCCGATTCCATGATCCGGCCGATCTTCCCGTCCGACCCGTTCCGGTTCGAACTTGTCATTTCGTTTGTCATACCAGGCTTCAAAGGCAACGCCGGTGCCGTTTGGGCCGGTGAGAAACGCGAAACTTCGCAATTACCACAACCTTTTGTAATTCAATAGCTTAGGTCTCAGAAAACGGGGAGCGGATGGGTCCCCGGACTCTTGCTCACTCCCATTCCAAGCGCGAGATTCCACGAACTCGTGAAATCTCGCAGTTTGGTAGCGCCGCCCTGAGGCCGAGATGAGCAGCCAACCCGCCAGCGCGCAGGACATGCTCCGCAACATCACCCGGAGCATGGCGACCACCGATGACCTGAATCAGGTCCTCGGCTCGATCGTGAATGCGCTGGTACAGCAGCCGGGGATCATTCTTGGCCGCATCTGGCTCCTGATGAACGACCACGAGTGCGAAATCTGCCGTAACGGACCGCTGCCCGAAGCGGTCCCTTCCGAGAAAAAGCGAGCGCTCCACCTGTATGCCAGCGCAGGCGTACTCACTGCGATGGACAATGCCCACCATCTGCTTCCATTGGGCCAGCCGATTCCTCCCTCTGCCGTGATCGCCGCGAAGCAATCGATTCGCTGGAACGATGTGCAGGGCCAACCGGTAATCCCTCCCGATTTGATGGACTTGTACCGGCGGATCAACGCCCATGGGGCCGCTTCGTATCCGTTGATCTTCCAGGGAGAGGTGCTCGGCTCGATTGGCATGATCGCGTCTCGCATCATGGAAGACGACGAGTACGAGCTGCTGGGAATTTTCGCCGACCAGGCGGCCATGGCGATCAAGAGCGCCAGCCTGTTCCGCGACCTCGCCATGTACCGCGATCGCCTGGAAGTGGAAAACGCCTACCTGCAGGAGGAGATCCAGCACGAACGCGGCTTCGAGGGAATCATCGGCGAGAGCTCAGCCCTGCGGGCGGTGCTCCGCAAAGTGCAACAGGTGGCCAAGGTGGAAACCACCGTACTGCTCACCGGCGAAACCGGTACCGGTAAGGAACTGATCGCCCGGGCGCTGCACGAGGGAAGCCCGCGTCACGATCGGCCGATGATCAAGGTCAACTGCGGCGCGATTCCAGCTGGTGTGGTCGAAAGCGAGCTCTTCGGCCACGAAAAAGGCGCCTTCACCGGTGCGCTCTCCCGCCGAATCGGGCGCTTCGAGCTGGCCGACAAAGGCACCCTGTTCATGGACGAAGTCGGCGAGCTCCCACTCGACACCCAGGTGAAGTTGCTCCGGGTACTGCAGGAACAGGAGTTCGAACGGGTGGGAGCAACTCGTCCGCAGCGAGTCGATGTTCGGCTGGTGGCGGCAACCAATCGTGACCTGGAAAAGGAAGTGGCCGAGAATCGCTTCCGGGCCGACCTCTTCTACCGGCTCAA
>CAZOES010000059.1:0-5804 GCA_964578865.1 uncultured Gemmatimonadaceae bacterium
CGCAGCTGCATGACCCGTTCGACGCAGGGCGCACCGGTTGAGTCTTTCGCCGACCGGGAATCGGTGAACCAGACCTCAACTCCACCCTTGGTGCTCAGCACCAGCGTATCCGCAGGCCTGGGCGGCTGGACGACTGATTCCTGGGCGGGAGGTTCAGGCGCTTTCCGGCCGCAACCGGTCAGGCCGATCGCCGCGATCACAGCGAGGAGATAGGCCCTCATGGCTCGGACTTCTCGGCCGGAGCGGCCGGGGCCGCCGGCGGGGGCACATCTTCGATCGCCGGAAGTCCCTCGCGAGTGACGTGCAGCGATTTTCGGAGCCGAGGGGAGCGGCTCAGCAGCTTCATCCAGAGGTAGAGCGAGATGGTTCCGGTGACGACCGCGACCCCGAAGGCTGCGTAGATGGCAGTCCGCTCGTTGGGGAAGGCGATGGTGAGACGGAGCGCGGTCCAGGCACCCCAAAGCGAAGCTGCCCACGCCACCAGAGGCGTGAGCAGCCATCCGACGATCCTGAGCAGGATGCCAGGCCAGCGCATCCACTCCCTACTTGCCGCGAGCCCCCAGCACGGAGACGAGCGTCGCGAGCGCGAGGCCCGGCAGGAACGCAACGCCGAAGGTGCCGAGGTTCCAGCCCGCGCCGGGGAAATGGAGAAGGACGGCAGCGGCGCCGACTACTGCGGCGCACACCAGCGAGATCACCGCGACCATCGCCGGGTTGGACCCGCCCTTTGCAGATTGATTGGCCAGTTGCCAGGCGCCCAGCCACGGGAGATAACTGCCCACCATCCACCAGACCGGGTGATACCACCAGTTGCTGCCACCCCCTATGGAAAGCCAGCGATTGGTGTAGAGCCCGAAGGGCTGGAGCAGGGCCACATCAAAAAGGAGGAATATCCAGGCCGCGGCCAGACCAATTCCCGCCGCGCCGGCGATTCCTTCGATGGTCTCGGCCTTGGTCCAGATCCCGGGCAGCAGGGTCACCAGCAGCACGCCGACCAGCAGCAGCGCGCCGACGACCGCCGTCTCAGCCATCCCTTCCAGGAAGATGGTGCTGAGGCCGATGAGAACGACAAAGATGGTTTCCAGAACTCCCAGCTTGACCGACGCCCGAACGATGCCAGGGATGTCAGTCTGGTCGGCCCCGGCGCGGGGGTGGACCGCAGTGCTCATGGCAACTCCCCAAAACAAGGTGGGACAGCGGCTTAAGTATAAAGACCCCAGGCAAGGATCACCACCACATCGGTGACCGCCCAGGCCCCCAGCGCGGAGTACATCCCGGCTTGATGCTGGTCGGGAGTCATTTCATGGTAGCGAGCCAGCCAGCGTATCAGGACCCAGCCCCAGCACCCGGCGGCCACCCCAAGCCCTGCCCATTTCACGGCCCCGGCTCCCGAGAAGCCCCAATTCGATAACAGGGCGGCCCAGACGAGCATAAGGAAGGCCAGAACAGCCGCGGCGACGGCGACCTGGAGACTCCGCTTCATCCCGAGAATTAGAGCCAGAGTTCGATCTCCCCGCCGCTGGTCTTCTTCGAACTGGTAGAGCTGGGTGAGTGGATACAGGCTGGCGAACAACGGCGTGAACGACCACAACACCAGCCGGTGTTCCGGAGTGGGAACGCCACCGGTGATCACATATCCGGCCCACGGCGTGAGGGTTCCGAAGCCAACCATGTTGATCACCCAATCCAGCCCGGCCACTGCTTTGAGCCGGATGGGTGGCACCGAGTACAGCAGAGACATCATGAAACAGATGGCGTAGGCGATTCCGAATGCATACTGCAGCCGGAAGGCGAGGACCTGCCCCACGGCCATCAGCAGAACCGAGAAAATGGCGAGGTAACGCGGTGGCGGCGGTGGAGCCTTGAGATAACCGATATCGCCTTCGTCCCGATCGAAGGCCGAGTTGATGGCGAGGGTTCCGCCGTTGAGGAACACCACCCAGACCACCAGACCGGCCAGGGCCACAGCGAGCTGATTACCGGCGAATGCGCCTATCACGCCGACCGCCAGGAAGTATCCCAGGGCGGTATGGGCCGCCATGATGGGCCACTCGGTCGGACGGAGATGGAGGATGTAGTCGAAGGCGGGGCCCAAGAAACGATACCCGGCGCGCCGGAGCGGAGTGGCGCCGGAGCGGTCGGTCACCAATTCACTCCGAGGTGACGGGCAGCCAGGCGGAGGCCATGGAGGGTGAGGTCGGGATCGACCAGCTCGATGGTGCTGGAGAGCGGAGCGATGATGCCCGCCAACCCGCCAGTGGCTACAACCTTGGGCAGGGTCTTGGTGGGCCACTCCTTGAGGATCCGCCGGACGATGCCGTCCACCGCATCGGCGGTCCCGAACAGCACACCGGCCCGAATGCACTCCTCGGTCCGGCGACCAATGGCTCGATTGGGGGGCTGCAGCTCAGTGGCCGGCAGCTTGGCAGCGCGGCGAGTCAGCTGATCGGCCGAAGTACGGAGGCCGGGCATGATCACCCCGCCGATGAAGCGGCCGTCGGCGGTGATGCAATCGAAGGTGGTTGCGGTGCCGAAGTCGACCACAATAGTATCGGTCTTGAAGCGTTCGACCGCGGCGAGAGTATTGATGATCCGGTCGGCGCCGACCGTGCGGGGTTCGTCCACATCCAGCGTAATCGGCAGCTTGGACGTTGCGTCGACGACCCGGACCTCCGACCCGGTTACTCCGCGGACTCCCTCCGACAGGCTCTGGGTGACACCGGGGGCCACCGACGCAATGACACTGGCCCGGATTTCGTTGGGCGAGTGTCCGGCGTGCATCAGGAACGCGCCCAGCGCCACGCCCCACTCATCAGGGGTTCGATCGGGATTGGTGGTCAGCCGCCAATGATCGGCGAGCTGCTCGCCGATGAAGAGGCCGACGGTGATTTCGGTGTTGCCGACATCAAAAGTCAGTAGCATAGAAGAGTCTTGGTGTATCTGAGACGGAAGCGGTGAGAGGTGGCTCACCGCATCTCACACTCCAACGCGATTCTGATTCTCCCGTCTCCCGTCTCCCGTCTCCCGTCTCCCGTCTCCCGTCTCACGTCTCCCGTCTCACAACGACCTCGCCAGCCCGGATCATCCGGTGCCCGCCCTCAGCGGTTCGGACTCGAAGCAATCCTTCCCGCGAAATCCCGTCTGCCAGCCCCACCACCGGCTCGGCAATCGCCTTCCCGATGAGCCAGTCGCGCTCGGCGAACTCCGCGATCTCGGCATTCGAAAGGGTCCGATCGATTTCACTGGCCCCGACGATAGCGCTGACCAGGTCGGGCGCCAGCGACTGGGCAGTAAGCTGCGGGGCCAGCTCCGAAAGCGCTACCGCCTGAGCCTGAAGCTCGGCCGGAATCGGATTGTGAAGATTGATGCCGAGTCCCACGGCCACCCAGGCGGCCGACTCGCCCTGCCAGTGGGCCTCACAGAGGATTCCGCCCAGCTTCCGATCGGCCAGAATCAGATCGTTGGGCCATTTGAGCTGCAACCTGAGGTCCGCTGCGTGTGACTCCACCACCCCGGCCACCGCGAGCGCCACCCGGAGACTCAGGACCTCGATGGCCGGCTCGCTGGTCGGGCGACAGAGCACACTGAGCCAGAGCCCGCCCCGGGGACTGACCCAGACCCGTCCACGGCGCCCTCGCCCGGCACTCTGTTCGCCGGCGAGTACCGCAGTTCCTGCCGGTTCTCCCCGGGCGGCCAATTGCTGCAGCAGATCCTGGGTGGAGCTGACGGAGTCGACCTGATAGATGGTCGCCATCAAGCCGCCGGGACGATCACTCCTCGATACGCCAGCCACAGCAGCAGCGCTCCCACCCCAATGCGGTACCAGGCAAAGGCCGAGAAACTGTGATGCGCTACGTAGCGGAGGAAAGCCTTCACCACGATGAACGCGGAGATGAACGAGACCAGAAACCCCACCGCGAAGAGCGGAGCATCCGCCGCTGAGAGATACTTGAGTCCCTTGAGCAGATCGTATCCAGCCGCCGCGGCGAGAGTCGGGACCGCCAGGAAGAAGGAGAACTCGGTGGCGGCGGTCCGGGAGAGGCCCAGGGCGTAGCCACCGAGAATCGTAGCCGCCGAGCGGGAGACTCCGGGAAAGAGCGCCAGCACCTGGGCCACTCCGATTCCCAGGGCGGTCCGGGGAGGAACATCGCCCGAGTCAGGGACGGTTTCCCGGGGGTGCCAGCGTTCCATCAGCAGGATCACCACTCCACCCACCAGGAGAGCCCAGGCAACCGTCACCGGAGTGAAGAGATGTTCCTTGATCCAGTGGTGCAGCAGGAGGCCAACCACCGCAGCCGGCAGAAAGCCCAAGGCAAGATTGAGAATGAATCGCCGGCTGGACTGATCTCGGGCGGCGTTCTTGAGCACATCGATAAAGCGCTGGCGATAGATCCACACCACGGCGAGAATGGCGCCCAGCTGGATGAAGATGTCGAAAATCTTGGCCCGTTCATCCTCGAAGCCGAGGAAATGGCCGCTGATGATCAGGTGACCGGTGGAAGAAACCGGGAGAAATTCGGTGATCCCTTCGACTATCCCCTGCACTACCGCCGCGAAGAGGTCCGAAGCGATCACTTGACCGCCTCTTGGTAAAGCTCCTCATACATCGGAACAATCTTCTCAGCCGAAAACTCCTGAGCCTTGGCGATAGCGGCTGCTCGCATCGCCTCGTATCGTTTGCCGTCGAGCAGCAACTCCACCGACCGGCGGCCCATGGCCTCGACCGAACCGGCCGGTTCCAGAATTCCGTTCACGCCGTCGTCGATCACCTCGGGCAGTCCGCCGGTACGGCTGGCGACCGCGGGCGCGCCGCAGGCCATCGACTCGAGCGCGGCCAGACCGAAGGATTCGGTCTGAGAGGGAAGCAGGAAGAGATCGGTTGACTGGAGAATCGAGGCCACCCGGTCGAGCCGCCCCAGGAAGCGGACATTGTCAGACACGGCCAGCTGCTCGGCTTCCCGCTCAGCGTCGCCCCGCTCGGGCCCATCGCCTACCATGATCAGCGTGGCCGGCATCGCCTTCCGGATCCGGGCGAAAACCCGGACCACATCTTTCACTCGCTTCACTTCCCGAAAATTGGAAATATGGGTGATGATCCTGCCCTCGGGAGCCAGCGAGTTCCGGGCCGCGCTGGGATCGGGCCGATACTCCTCGAGGTTCACGAAATTGGGAATCACCCGGAGATTGCAGCTGACGCAGCCGAAGGTGCGGTAGGTCTCGTCCCGGAGGAAGGCGGACACGGCGGTGACCTCATCCGACTTCTCGATCGAGTACTTGGTGATCGCGTAGAAACTGCTCTCCTGGCCGACCAGGGTGATGTCGGTTCCGTGCAGCGTGGTGATCACTTTGATTTTGCGGTTCTCCGCGGCCAGCATCTCCCGGGCCAGCCACGCGGTGGTCGCGTGGGGGATGGCGTAGTGGACGTGGAGCACGTCCAGCTCTTCCCGGAGCGCGACCTCGTACTGCTTGGCTGCAAGCGCCAAGGTATAGGGAAAGTGATCGAACAGCGGATAGCGGGAGATGGTGGTGTCGACTTCGTGGAAGAACACCCGCTCCACGAATCCCCGGAGCCGGAAGGGCGACGCGTAAGTAATGAAATGGACTTCGTGACCCCGCCGGGCCAGCGCGAGCCCCAGTTCGGTCGCGATGGCGCCGGAGCCGCCGTAGGTCGGGTAGCAGGTAATGCCGATGCGCATGAGGGCGTCGTTGAGTAGAGTCTGCCGGGCAAAGAGCTGAGAGCTGAGAGCTGAGAGCTATCGGCCACTGCGTCGAGCGTCTCGATTGGTGGAGTTCGGCACTGTAGC
>CAZOES010000059.1:5904-24775 GCA_964578865.1 uncultured Gemmatimonadaceae bacterium
AGAGCTATCGGCCACTGCGTCGAGCGTCTCGATTGGTGGAGTTCGGCACTGTAGCCCTTAGCTCTCAGCTCTCAGCCGCTGTCACTTCAAGGCCGCTACGCACTTATCATGTCCGCGTTCCTGAGCGAGATCCAACGCGGTAAATCCCGAGCCACTCCTACGGCCCCGATCGGAGCCGCGTTCCATCAACATCCGAACGATTGCCTCGTGGCCGCCGGCCGCGGCAGAATGCAACGGAGTCCACTGCCCGGTCTGCTCGGCGTTGGGATCGGCGCCGGCATCCAGCAGCAGTCCGGCAAGCTCCACGTTGCCGCTGGAGGCCGCGGCGTGAAGTGGATGGCTGCGCAGCGGATCGAGCGTGACGGCGGTCAGGTCGGCCCCTATTGAGAGGAGATAGCGGGCCGCGTCGACATGACCGAAGTAGGCGGTGTAATGGAGCGGGGTGTAACCCTGCTCATCCGGCATCGAGGCGAAGGATCGGTTGTGATCCAGCAGGGCCTTGAGCCGGGCGGTGTCGCCGGTTTGCGCCGCGTCGGCGAGATCGGTGCGGAGGTCAGCCATGGGCGGGGAAGCTAGGGACCTAGTGGGCTAGTGGGCTAGTGGGCTAGTGGGCTGGTGGGCTAGTGGGCAAGGAATTCGACTCACGACCTAGCCCACTAGCCGACTAGCCCACTTCTCAGCAATGGTTGCCGCCACCTCCTCAGGCGGCCTGGTGGCGTCGATGGCGAGGACGTCGCCTTCCAGCTGATGCCGGAACCAGGTCTCCTGCCGTTTGGCGTACTGGCGGCTGGCAATCGCGACCGCCTCCGCCACGCTCTCTCGGGTCCGCTGACCGTGCAAGTACTCGACCGCCTCTCGGGGACCGATGGCATCGAGACCTGACGCATTCGCGGCGATACCTTCGGCCAGTACCGCCGCCACCTCTTCGATCATGCCCCGCCGCACCATCTCCTCGGCACGAGCCAGGATCCGCTGATGCAGCACCGGTCGAGGGGCGGTGAGCACGACGTACCACGGGTCGATCACTCCCTGCGACCGCGCAGCCGCCTGCCAGTAGCTCAAGGGATGACCGGTGAGCAAAGCCACTTCAATAGCGCGGGCAGCGCGTTGCTTGCCGCCACCCTTGAATCCCGGATCGAGCCGGCCGGCCCAGCGCACCAGATCGATGGTCTCCAGCTCGGCCGTGATCCGCTCCAGCTCTTTGCGTTTCTCGGGGTCGAGCGGTGGTTCGGCGAAGAAGCCGTCGGTCAGGGTCTTCACATAGAGACCGGTGCCACCAACCACCACCGGCAGCTTTCCCCGGCTCTGGATGTCCCCAATCCATTGGGGGGCCTCCCTGGCGTAGCGGCCGGCGCTATAACGCTCTCCCGGGCGAATCAGGTCGAGCCCGTGATGAGGAACCGTCGCCAGCCAGCGGCGAGGCGGCTTGGCAGTGCCGATGTCGAGGAGCTTGTAGATCTGGCGGGAGTCGGCCGAGACGACTTCCAGCGGCCAATGGGCGGCGAGTGCGTGAGCCACCGCGGTCTTGCCGATCCCGGTGGGGCCGAGGATTACCGGGAGTTTAGCGCCGGCCAAAGCGACGCTCCAGCTCCTCCCGAGGGAGTTGCACGATGGTGGAGCGGCCGTGCACATCGTGCGGCGGGAGCGCGCAGGCAAAGAGCCGAGTCAGCAATTCGCTCCGTTCCGGCTCGGCCAGCGGCTCACCGGCCTTTACCGCGGCCCGGCAGGCGTAGGTGGCGGCGAACCGCTCCAGCCGGTTGGCCCAGCCACCGAATCGGCCCCGGGCGAAATCGGCCACCATCTCCTTGAAGCAACGCTCGGCATCGAAGCGAGGATGGGGCGAAGGCACCGTGTGAATCGCGATGGTCCGGCCGCCGAACGGTTCGACCTCGAAACCGACTCGCTCCAGTACATCACGATGGGCCTCGACGGCGTCCAGTTCCTCGTCCGTCAGCTCAATGGTGGACGGCAGCAGCAGCCGCTGACCCTGGGCCGCCCCGCCCTTGAGTTGCCGCATGATCGACTCGTAGAGCACCCTTTCGTGGGCCGAGTGCTGGTCGACGAACACGATCCCTTCGGGGCCCTGGTAGATCAGATATGTGGAATAGGCTTGGAGGACTTCCGGTCCGGAAGTACCGAGTACCGAGTACCGAGTGGTTGTTCCTCGTTCCTCGTTCCTCGCGGGATTTCCAACAGTCCCCGTCTCCTCAGAGACTTCTGGAAAGAGTTCGATACCATGAGTCGAACCCGTATCCGGTGAGAACGAACTCGGTACTCGGTACTCGGTACTGGGATCGCTGGCAGGAGGCGCAAAGACGACCGCACTCGCCCCAAGCTTCGACAGCGCATCCCGAACCGCCTCCTCCACCACCCGCTCCGCCCCTATTCGATCTCTGAATCTCACCTCCAGCTTGGCGGGGTGCACATTCACGTCGACATCCTCATTGGCGGTTTCCAGCTTGAGGAAGAGCGACGGGCGATCGCCCGGATGGATGGCAGAACGGTAGCCCGCTTCGGCGGCCCGGATCAGGAACGGATCGCGGAAGGGCCGGTCGTTGATGAACAGCTGAGTTCGCCGGCCGGTGGGCTGGGCATCGGCGGGTCGCTGGATGAACCCGTGGATCCGGAACGCACCGATGGCGTAGTTCACCGGGATCAGGCTGCGGGTGACGTCGGCGCCCCAGACCGATTCGAGCCGGGCACCGGTATCCTGCCCTGGCGTGGTCGTCAGCCGGGCGCGTCCATCCAGACTCAGGTCGAAGCCGACCATGGGATGGGCCAGAGCGAGGGTTGCGACTGCTTCATAGGAAGCGCGCGATTCACTCGATGCCGAGCGGAGAAACTTGCGCCGGGCGGGAGTGTTGAAGAAGAGACTGCGAACCGTAACCGTGGTGCCCCGCTGCCGTGCCACCGGGCCGACCTTGTCGACGCGGCCACCGGTGATCTCGACCTCGGTTCCTTCGCCTTCCCCTTCGGAGGTCGCCAGCAGCATCCGCGAGACCGAAGCAATCGCCGGCAAAGCTTCGCCGCGGAACCCGAAGCTCCGCACTCCCACCAGATCGGCGGCGCTCTTGATTTTGCTGGTGGCGTGCCGGTCGAGCGACATCACCGCGTCTTCCCGGCCCATGCCGCAGCCATCGTCACTTACTTCGATGAGAGTCTTGCCGCCCTGCTCCAGCGCGATGCGAACCCGGGTCGAGCCCGCGTCAATGGCATTCTCGACCAGTTCCTTCACCGCCGACGCGGGACGCTCGACCACCTCGCCGGCGGCGATCTGGTCGGCGACGATATCGGGGAGAATGGCTATGCGCCGGGGCATGGCGCCAAAGATAAGGCAGGAGGGTGAATCAGGACTTGGCCTGGCGGATCACTGGTTCGAGGTCTTCGGCCCGCATCCATCCTTCCTGCCCGCCGGTCGCAGCAACCCGGTACCAGTTGCCCCGCGCCAGCTGCACCCGCACTGCACCGAGTTCGGGAACCTCACCGACAGAAGGGGCCAGCTCGTGAGGTGACATCCGAAGAGTCGCATTGGCCGCGGCGACCGCCACCGGGGCCTGGTACCAGCGGTTGAGCCCCACGCTTCCCGCGAAAAGCAGCGCCCCACCGCCCAGCAGAACGATCCAGCGGCCCCGGAACCGGCGGCCGATCAGGATTCCTCCCCACCCTACCAGCCACACAATCATCCCGGCGAACCAGAGCTCTTCGGGTGTGAACGGCGAGACCCAGAGCCAGCGTGCCGCAGCTACATCGGCCGGTGGCAGCAACAGGAGTGCGCGTTGAATCCCGGGATCGCGCGGGGCCAGCCTCGCGGCGCGAGTCCAGGCCGCGAGCGCGGCCGCATCGAGACCGGCCCGGTAGGCCGCGTCACCCAGATTGAGCCAGCGAGTGGGTACCTCGGGCTCGAGATCGGCCTTGAGGCGAAACCCCTCCGCCGCCGCGCGATAGGCGCCGGCCTCGTACAGCTGCTCCGGCGCGGCCTGGCTGGTGCCCTCTCCGGCTCCCACCGCGAGCAACACGATCGCCAAGCCGGTCCGGCGCTTCCAGCGACGCTGCCCCGGAGGGTTGCAAGAGCCCAGCTTGGTAATGGTGGCGTCCACCTCCTTGATCAACGCCTGCGCCGCGGTGCCGCCATCCGGGGCAAACCGGGCACCTCGCAGACGATCGCGCAGCCTGGCAACTTCTTCAGAAAGCGCAGCATCGAGACCGACCCGACGGAGGGCTCGAGCCAGATTACCGTCGTCTCTCTCGTTGGAGGATGGAACCAGGCTGCGGAGCGTGGCGTCGAGTCTCCGCTCGGCGCCGGCCAGCGAATTCCCCGGATCAGCCTTCACCGCCTCCTTCACCACCGTGCGCCGGGGCCGTCGTTGAATCACGAGAATGAGCGCGGGCAGCAGGAGAATTCCCCACCACCCGGGCGAAGGGAGACTATCCATCAGTTGCCACGCCATCGGTCGACGGCTGTCGAGCCGGATCGGCGGGGGCTCGGCCCGCGAAGCACCGCCTTCGCCTCTCGGCGCCACCACGAACGTGGTGCCCGTTGCACTGGCGCTCTCGTACTTGCCGGAGGTCGGATCGAAATAGGAATAGCGCAGCGGGGGGAGCGCCAGAGTTCCGGCCGAGTCGGCCAGGACCAGGAAACGGAAGAGCTTGGCGCCGGCGAGCCGGCCATCTTTCATAGCTACCTGCTCTTCGGCCGCCTCGGGATAGATCCGAGCCCCCCGAGGCCAGCGAAGATCAGGCTGGGGCCAGAGCGCCACGTTTCCTTCCCCTCTGACCACCACTTCAGCGCTGAAGGCTTCACCCTGCTTGCCGGCTCCGGGCGTCACCGTCTGACTGAGGGTAATGCCGTGACCAACCGCGCCGGCGAAATCAGGCTGACGGCCGTTGTCCGGCAGGGCCCGCACCAGGAACGAGGTTGGCTGAGTTTCCAGCTTGTAGCGCTCTTCCTGGCTGAAAAACTGAAAAGCCAGCGGGACGCTGTACTGCAGCCGCGCGGCAGACACCGCGACCTTACCGGGTGTCAGGGGGAAGGCGACCTGATGCAGCACGAAGAGGTCGTACCATTTCCCGCCGACCTGCCGGCTGGCGGCGATTCCTCCCGGCACCGGCTGGGGATAACTCCAGACTCCTTCCAGCCGGGGCGACTCGACCGTGGGTGCACGGCGGAGTTGTTGCCGGATCTCCCGATCGAACCAGGCGATGGTCACCACATCGACCTGCTCACCGACCACCACATTGCTGTCGGAAAGGGCCACCGTGATGCCGCCCTGCCCCAGCACGTCGGGGGGCGGGGCCCGTTGAAGCAGGCGAGCGAGGCGGGGACTGAGAGTGGAGGTGACCGGGGCCGGTGCGCCACCTTCGATTTTCACCGTGAGCGGCTCCGACTGATCGCTGGCGATCCCCTGCCGAACCGTGACCGGGCCCAGCCGCCACTCGCCCGGCGTATTGGCTCGAAGATGGAACTCGATCAGCGTCGAGCGTCCGCCGTTCGGGCCGCTATTCACATCGGTCCGTTCGGAGCGCGACTCCAGCTCAAAACCGCCTAACGAAGGGAGGTCTACCCGGATCGGATCGGTCAGGTTGCTGGTGACCCGCACCGTGAACACGACCACTTCACCGGGAGTCACCCGGTCGCGGTCGACCGAGACCATGACGGTCGGGGTCCGCCCACCCTGCTGCAGCAGGGCCAGCACCAGCAGCGAGGCAATCACCAGTCCTTCACTCCGCTGGCAGTCTGGCGTGACTTGCCCAGCCGGCGATTGCGGGTGTCACGCTCTTCCCGGTCCACCGAGTTGAGAATCTGCTCGGCCTGCGCCTGACTCAGGTTGGGCATTCCCTTGGGCGGTGGTGGCTGATTGCGACCGGGATCCGGCGGAGTCTGACCGCCCGACGGCGGAGGCTGCTGATTCTTGTTCCCCCCGCCGGTAGGGGGCGGCTTATGCCGCTGCGCCAACTCCAGATTCCACTTGGCCCGGGCACTGGCGGGAGAAAGGCTCAGGGCATCTTTCAAGAATCCGGCGGCTTCCGACCTCAACGAGTCGCGGGCCGAGGTATCGGCGACACTCTGCTTCAGCGCGGCGACTCCCGAGTTGTACAAGGCCCGATAACGAAGGTCAGGATCTAACGACTTGGCTGCGTGGGAGAGACTCTGCCGGGCTTTGGCGAAATCTCCGGCCGCCAGCTGGGCGGTACCGGCATTGTACCAGGCAGTGTCTGAGGCGGCGTGGTTCAGATGGCCGGTGAGTCGAGCCGCGGCTTCTTTCATTCGCCCGGCCGCGAAATCCTGAGTGCCCGGCGCAGGCCGCTGAGCCTCGCCGCGAGCGGTGAACAGGATCAACCCGAAACCGACCAAGGCCGCGGTCCGGCGGGTGACGGTCTGGATCGCGAGCAGCAACGCCGCGATCAGGGCCGGGACCCAGACCAGCGGCAGCAAATCCTGAGTACTGGAGGACGAAATGGGCGAACGCTGGAAGGCCGAGAGCAGGTCGCGCACCGCCCCGGCCTGATCGGGAAGTTCCGCCGGAACCAATGCGCCTTCGCCGGCGTCGGCCACCTTCTGCAGGATGTCATCCCGCCGCTGGGTCTCGACGGTCTGCCCCGCTCCGTCAGTCTTGTATTCGGTCAGGGTCCCGGCGCTGTCGCGGATCGGAATCGGCACCGGCTTGGTGCCCCCCTCGGCCACCAGGACCAGCCTGATCTGCTGCTCCCGGAGCGCCTTGGCCTGGGCCAGAACCTCGGGAAGCGAGTCGTGGCTCTCGCCGTCGGTGAAGACTACCAGCACCCGGTCGCCCGCTTCACGGGAGGCGTTGAGCAGTTCACCGCCCTGAGCAAGCGCGGACGCCAACCCGGTCCCGCCCTGACTGGCGATATCGGGTGAGAGAGCATCGAGGAACAGATTGATGGCCCCGCCGTCCAGCGTGAGCGGGCTGAGGATGTAGCTCCGCCCGGCAAAGGCGATCAACCCGAGACGATCATGCCCCAGGTCCTGCACCAGCCGTCGAGCTTCGCGGGAGGCCCGCTCCAGCCGACTCGGCTTGGTATCCTCGGCCAGCATCGACCGACTGATGTCAACCGCGAAGACCACGCTCAACGCCTGGGTTTCGGCCTTGACGGTGGCCCGGCCTCCACGCGGCCCGGCGATTCCCACTCCCGCTGCCAGCGCAGCGAGCGCCAATACCACCGGGGCCCATTTGCCGCTGGCGCGAGCCCGGCGCCCCAACTCATCGGACCAGGCCGCGGCGCGACTGATCCTCCGGCGCCGCGCGAGCAGGGCGACCGCCCCGACGGCGGCACCCAGGATCGGCGCCAGCAGGAGAAGGACCGGGGAATCGAAGGTCATTGCGAGCACCTTCCGCCCTTCCGCCTGCGACCGAGCGCCCACAGGAGCGCTTCGCGCGACTCGGCGCGAGGAAGTCCTTTAGGGTCCGCCCTTCCGCTCATGGCGTCCTCACCACCAGTGTAGCCCCCAGCAGCAGCTCGAGACCGAGAAACAGCAGCCCCGCCAGCACCAGCGGCTTGGCGATCTCGTCGTACTTCACGTAGCGGGTGACTTGAATCGGGGTCTTCTCCAGCCCATCGATCTGCTGGAAAATCCGGGCGAGGGCCTCGCTGTCCTTGGCCCGGAAGTACCGTCCACCGGTGGTTGCCGCGATATCGCGGAGCAGTGGCTCGTCGATCCGGACCGGCAGCATCTCGTAGCGGAAGCCGGAGAGGCCCCGCCCGGTTGGCACCGGTGCCTCACCTTCGGTGCCTACCCCGATGGTGTAGACCCGAATGCCCAGTGCGGAAGCCGCGGCCGCCGCGGTGCGAGGGTCGACCGTACCGCGATTGTTCTCACCGTCGGTGAGCAGCAGGATGACCTTCGACTTGCCGGGCGCCTCACGCAGTCGATTGACCGCGGTCGCCAGGCCGGTACCGATGGCGGTGCCGTCTTCCAGCATTCCGATCCGGAGCGAGGCCACTGCCTGCTCCAGCACCGGGTAATCCACCGTGATCGGCACCTGAGTCAGTGCTTCTCCCGCGAATGCCACCACCCCGATACGATCGGCGCTCCGTCCTTTGATGAACGCGGTGGCCTGCTGCTTGGCCACCTCCATCCGGTTGCTGGGAGAGAAGTCTTCCGCCAGCATCGAGCTGGAGATGTCCACCGCGATCACAATGGCGATCCCTTCCTTCTTCATCTCCACCTGGGCCCCGCCCAGTCGGGGGCCGGCCGCGGCGATCACCCACACCACAAACGCGAGCAACCGGCACGCAGTCGGCACCCGGGCCAGCCAGTCGGCTTCCTTGACCAGGTTGATCAGCCGCATGTCGCTGTACTGAGTAGCCGGCGGCCGCTTACTGCGGCGCCACCACCACCAGGCGAGTGGAAGCAATAGAAGCAGCAGAAACCAGGGCCGGGCCAGGCTCATGCGGACCGAGCCGGCCTGGTAGCCGATTCCTCGAGTTGTTTCCGCAGTTCAGCGGCCTTCTCCGCCAGAAGCACCACCTCGCCATGAGTCGTGGCGGAGTACTGCACCGCTTCGAGAGCCCGCAGCACGTTGCCGATCTCCTGAACCGGCCAGTTGGGCCGCTGTTCCTCGATGACTCGAATGAGCCGGCCGGAGACCAGCCCCTGAGGAATCCCCGGCAGCTGGCTGAGCATGGCATACCGCAGCGAGCGAGCCGCCACCGCCGCCACCGCCCGGGGTTCCCCGGCCTCGCTCCACTCAGCCAAAGGCGGTAGCACGAGGTCGGCGGGAGTCTTGAAGGCGGGCATCGTGGGCCCAGTCCGAACCCACCACCAGGCCAGCGGTACAAAGAGCAGCGTCGCGATCAGCAGCGCGACCAGCACCGGATACGGCGTGGTGACTCGCTCGATCACAATCCCCGCCTCCGGTTGCACCGGCAATCGCTCAGGTGGAAGCGAATCGGGCAACACCGACGCGACCACGATAGTGCGGGACTCGGCCGGGAGAGAATCGGTGGTCCCGTCGCTGCGGATTACGATGGGGCCGGGGATCTGCAGGTTGATGGTTCCTGCGTTCCAGGCCACGGCGGGATACGAGACGACTGTTTGACCCCCGACCCGGCGGATCACCGGATGACCCAGTAAGCCCATCGGTTCCGCGGGAGTCCATTGGGCCGCTCTGACCTCGGCGCCCGGTGGAGTCTCCACCGTTCGCTCCAGCCAGATGGTATCGCCAACCGTGGGCGGGCTCTGTTGCAGCAGCAGGACCAGACTGAGGAGCATCATCGACTGATTCGACGGGCCCGCTGGGCAAAGGCCCGGCGCAGCACCGAGGCGTATTCGTGTTTGGTATCCAGACTCACGTGATCGACACCGGCCGAGGTGAAGGCACGCCCGCGCTCTTCCCGGCGCCGCTCGGCCAGTGCCCGCAATCGACCTCGAACGCCGCGGTCTCCGGTATCGACCGTACGACGGGCACCGGTTTCGGCGTCCTCCAGCTCCAGCCACCCCGCATCCGGCAGGTCGCTCTCCCGGGGATCCTCCACCGCTATGGCCACTACGTCGTGGCGGACTGCGAGTTGCCTCAGCGGCTGACTCCACCCTTCGGCCAGGAAATCGGAGAGTACCACCACAATGCTGCGATGTTTGAGCAGTTCGGTGGCGTACTGCAGCGCGCTGGCCAGGTTGGTGCGGCGGCCGGCCGGCTTGAAGGCGACGAGATCGCGGATGACCCGCAGTGCGTGACGTCTTCCCTTGCCCGGCGGGATCACCCGTTCGACCTTGTCGGAAAAGAGCAGCGCGCCCACCCGGTCGTTGGTGGTGGCCGCGGCGAGGGCCAGCACTGAGGCGACCTCAACGGCGAGCGCCGATTTAGTGCGGGGAACACCGAAGTGAGTGGAACCGGACTGGTCGACGATGAGCATGAGGGTGAGCTCACGCTCTTCCACGAAAGTCTTGATGTAGGGATGACCCAGCCGAGCCGAGACGTTCCAGTCGATGGCCCGGAAATCGTCGCCGTGCTCGTACTGTCGCACTTCGGCGAACTCCATTCCCTGGCCCCGGAACACCGAGCGGTACTCGCCACCGAAGAGCGCAGTGACCAGGCCGCGCGAGCGGAGCTCGATGCCCCTTACCTGCTTTAGTACTTCAGGAGAGATCGGCATGGGAGTACCGAGTACCGAGTCCCGAGTTCCGAGTCCTCACCGCCAATGCACTCGCCACTCGGTACTCGGTACTAGTCAAGGCACTGGAACCGCGTCCAGGATTCTCGTCACCACCTGATCCGCGTCGATCTCCTCGGCCTCGGCCTCGAAGGTCAGCAGCACCCGGTGGCGCAGGACATCGAGCGCCATCGAGCGCACGTCCTCGGGGATCACATAGCCCCGGCCGCGCAGGTAGGCGTGAGCCTTGGCGGCCTGGGCCAGGGCGATGGAGGCACGGGGGGAGGCGCCGAAGGCAACCAGCGGCTTGAGATTCTGCAGCCCGACCACCGAGGGATCCCGGGTGGCGCGGACCAGGTCCACGATGTAGTCCACCACCTTTTGATCCAGGTAGGTCGCCGCGATGGTTTCCCGGGTCGCCAGGATGGTGGTCGGATCCAGCAGCTGGCGGACCGGCGACTCGGCCAGGCCACTCCGCCGCAGCAGCACTTCCTTCTCCTGATCCCGGGTAGGATAGCCCACCCGCACCTTGAGCATGAAGCGATCGAGCTGGGCCTCAGGCAGGGGATAGGTGCCTTCGTTCTCGATCGGATTCTGAGTGGCCAGGACCAGGAAGGGCTCTTCCAGTGCGAAGCTGGTTCCCCCGATGGTCACCTGATGTTCCTGCATCGCTTCCAGCAGTGCGGCCTGCACCTTGGCAGGTGCCCGATTGATTTCATCGGCCAGAATCAGCTGGGCAAAGATCGGCCCCTGCTTGACCCGGAATTCCTGCCCCTTGGGGTCGAACACCATGGTACCGATCAAGTCGGCGGGGAGCAGGTCGGGAGTAAACTGGATGCGGGAGAAACTGAGGTTGACGATTTCGGCGAGGGTCTTCACTGCGAGGGTCTTGGCCAGACCCGGAACCCCTTCCAGCAGGATGTGACCGCCGGAGAGCAATCCGATCAGCAGCCGTTCGACCATCGTCTCCTGCCCAACAATGCGCTTCCCGACTTCCTGTACGACGGTCTGAACCGGACCCGAGTCGACAGTGCGGGAGGATGGCACGGCGCGAGCGGTCATGGACTAAGGGGTCTGAGTGGTAAGGCCGAGGTTCCGCACTACAGCGTGAAAAGTGAGAAGTGAAAAGGACCAGGTGCAAGATAGCATGGCTGGGCTCACCCCCTGAAGTGAGCCAAAGCACTTTTCACGTTTCACTTTTCACGTTTTTGGGGTCCATTCCAATGGCCTTGTATAAGGACCGTTCTTCGGCAGGGGTAAGCGGGCGGGACTTTCCGACCGGGAGATCGAGCAGACGGACCGGGCCATAGGACAATCTGGCGAGTCGTTCGACCTTCACGCCCAGTTCTTCGGCCCACCGTCGCACGATACGATTGCGCCCCTCCGTCAGTGTCACGTCCAGCAGACTGCGTCCTTCATTACCGGGGCGGACCCGTGTTGCGGTTGGAATCACCGGGACGCCGTCGATGACTACCCGGGTCTTGACCGCCGCCGCCAGCTCCGCGGTCGGCCGGCCGTGCACCAGGGCCACATAGCTCCGGGGAATCTTGTAGCGCGGATGGGTGAGCCGGTGGATCGCGTCGCCGTCGCTGGTCAGCAGCAGCAGACCGGTGGTCATCACATCGAGCCGGCCGACGTAGGCCAGACCGGTGGGATCCTTGATGAAGTCGAACACCGTGCGGCGACCTTCTTCATCGCTGGCGGTGGTGACCACGCCCAGCGGCTTGTGAAAGGCCAGCCAGCGGCGCTCGATCCGGGGAATGGGCTTCCCCGAGACGGTGATCCGCTGGGTCTCGGGATCGACCTTCATGCCGATCGTGGCCGGCTTGCCGTCGACCTTCACCCGCCCAGCCTCGATCAGCTCTTCAGCCGCGCGCCGGCTGGCAATCCCCGCTCGGGCCAGGGCGCGCTGCAACCGCATCTCACTCATGATTCCGCCGGCACAGAGGCAGCAGCGTCGGCCGAGTCGGCGGCGTCCGGCTTGTGAGTGTGCAGAGCGACGCTGAACTCCTCGGTCCGAGGCAGCTCGCCCAGGTCCCGGAGACCCAGCAGTTCGAGCAGCAGTGGCGTAGTCCCATAGAGCAGTGGCCGGCCCATCGCCTCGCTCCGTCCCACCACCTCGATGAGTCCCCGCTCCTGCAGACTGCGGAGTACCCCGCCGGCTGAGACGCCCCGAATCTCTTCGATCTCGGCCCGGCCCACCGGCTGCCGGTAGGCGATCACGGCGAGGGTCTCCATGCCCGCGGCGGTGAGCCGGGGCGTCCGGACCGCGATCTGAGCGCGCTCGATGGCCTCGGCAAAAGCACGGCGAGTCAGGATCTGATACCCACCTGCCAGCTCCACGACTTCGACGGCGTGCCCGTCGAAGTCATAGTGCTCCCGCAGCTCGTCGAGCGCGGTCCGCACATCGGCCAGAGCCGAGTCCGGCTCCAGGGTCTGCAGCTCTTCCACCGTAATGGGGCGATTGGCGGCGAACAGCGCGGCTTCAATCAGTTGGGCGAGGGGTGTCATCGGCGGTTTCCGCAGCGACAGGGTCAGAGGTCGGGGGTTCAGCCGGAATGGGGTCTGGGGCCGGAACTTCCCGCCGGATGATGAATGAAGTGAAGGCTTCGGACTGAGCCAGCCGGAGCAAACCGCGCTTGGCCAGTTCGAGCAGTGCTAACAAGGTGGAGAGCACCTCGACGATGGTCGGCCGAGGTCCCAGGGCTTCCAGCCAGGTGAACTCTTCCCGCTCGGCCAGCATCGCTTCGAGGCGCCGGGTGGCACCTTCGGTATCCAGCGGGCGAGGCACCACCCGGTGAAGTACCGGAGAGGGGATCTCCGAAATGACTTTCTCGACCGCCTGAAGCAGCTGGAGCAGATCGAGGGTCAGCGGCGGCGGCGGCAGCTCCGGCGGCGGCGGGAGATAGCCGCGGGGATACTGGTCGGCTCTCCGGTCGGTGGCGCGCTCCAGCCAGCCGGCCACTTCCCGCACCAGCTGGTACTCGAGCAGCCGGCGAACCAGTTCGTGACGGGGATCCTCCCATCCTTCCTCGCCGTCCCGGCGAGGCAGCAGCATTTGAGCCTTGAGCCGAACCAGCCGGCCGGCCATCTCGAGATAGTCGGCCGCCTGATTGAGACCCAGCTCGTGAATCGCGGCCAGGAACTGATCGGCAATACGGGCAATGGGAATGTCGGCAATGTCGATCTGCTCTTCCCTGAGCAGATGGAGCAGCAGATCGAGCGGGCCGGAAAAGGCATCCAGCCGGACCACGAATCCGGGATCGGCGCCGAGCGCGGTGGTGGGGGCGACGGGCGAGGTCATCCGCGGGTGAAGTCCCAGAGCTCGCCCAGACCAAAGGGCGACACCAGATGATAGAACTGGGCAAAGCCCCAGTACGACGGGGTAAGCAGAAAACTCAGGACCGCGGGGAGGAACATGATCAGGATCAGAATCGGGATAAACCCGAATCGCCCGATCGAGCGATACTGCGCTCCGATCTCTGCCGGCAGGGCGTGATAGAGCAGGTGCGAACCGTCCAGCGGCGGAATCGGAATCAGATTAAAGAAGCAGAGGATCAGATTCAGTTGAATCCCGTAGAGCATCATCCGCTGCAGCGTCGCCAGCCCTTCGGTGACTCCCGGCATCACATTGCCCAGCAGACCCAACAGGACAAAGAGCCCGGCACAGCCGAAGGCCAGGAAGAAATTGGTGATCACTCCAGCCGAGGAGACGATCAGGTCACCTCGGACATAGTGTTTGTACTTCCGCGGGGTGACCGGTACCGGCTTGGCCCCGCCGAACAGGAAGGTCCCGTTGCTGGTGAACCAGAGAATGGCCGGCACCAGGATGCTCATCCACGGATCGATGTGCGGCAGGGGATTGAGGGTCACCCGCCCCAGGGAATATCCGGTATCGTCCCCTTGCCAGAGGGCGGTTCGAGCATGGGCATACTCATGCGCGACCAGGGAGAACAAGAGTACCGGCAGGGAGAGAATGAAGTCGCTCAGGAGACCAACGGAGGTGAACGGTGAACGGTGGCTGGGGGCGCAATCTAACCCATGGCCCAAGGTAAGGAAAACCCATCTGGAGCTTGACCTTGTACCATCCTCAGTCTAGTATTTTGGGCTCTCAAATCCGGCCTTTTTGGCCCCGCAGCTCACATTTTTCGAGGTAGTCCGTGCCCCGTCTCAAGTCCGCCAAGAAGGCGATGCGGAAGTCCCGCGCCGCACTGGAACGCAACCGCGCGCGCCGCAGCCAGCTCCGCACTGCCCTCAAGAAGGTCCGCACCGCCGCGACGGCCAAGGAGGCCGAGGCTGCCTTCAAGGAAGCCAGTCGCTTGCTGGACCGGGCTGGACGCAAGAACCTGGTGCACCGCAACACTGCCAGCCGGGCCAAGAGCCGCCTGGCGAAGATGGTGGCTGGGAAGAAGTAGCCGGCTAGGCGGGTAGGCGGCTGGGCGGCTAGTGGTCTCTGAAAACGAATAACCCTCCGGTGAACGAACCGGAGGGTTTCTTGTTGCGAGGCGACTAACCGCCTGACCGCCTGGCCGCTTAGCCCCCTACAGCGCAGCCAGCTCCGCCCCGCACCGCTCGCAATACCACTCGGTCGGCCGATTGAGAGTCCCGCATTCCCCGCACTTGAGTGTCTTTGCCCCGGACTGCCGGTCCTTGGCTGCATCAGCCGCCGGTCCGGAAGGACCCTTGGCAGAGGGGGGATCGGGCGGGGCCTCGATGGTCGCGGGCCGGGTGAAGCCACCACTGGGCCGCTTGGCTACCGGGGCCGGAGCCGGTGCGGGAGGTGGTGGGGGAGCCGGAGCGGGTGCTGGCGCTGGAGCGGCTGACTCACCACCGGTCACCGACTTCAGGAAGGCCAACTCATCGAGCTTCTGGCCACCCCCGGGCTGCTCGTTCGGCTTGCCTGATGGGAACCAGAGGGTGCGGCCAGGGACCTCTTCCTTCTTAGCTGCTGGTGCAGGCTTCGGCGCCGGACGTGGAGTAATCGCCCGGAAGGGGATCTCAGTCCCACCGGTAGGAGTAGGCGAAGCCGTCGCGGCCGGACGAGCCGGCTCGACCGGAGGCGCCGGAATGATGACCGGCTCCGGTTCTTCCGACTCGGGCGCCAGGGGAACCATGTCGGTGGGGATCACGGCGGCGCGGGGCCCGGAGCCGGATACCGCCGGACGCGGTGCCGAGTTTCCCAGCGAGGGGAGCGGCGGAGGCGGGGCCGGCTCCGGTTCGGGCGGGGTCTCCGGTGGAAGCACCGGGGCTTTGATCATCGCGAGCACATCGTTCAGCCGGGTGATCTCGCCGCTGGTGTTGGTCAGTTCCTCCCGGACCGAGAGAATCACCTTGGTGAGCTCGGCCCTGATCCCTTCCCACTTCCCGTCGTCATACTCGCCCACCAGGTGCCGGACCTCAGCCTCGGAGAGCTGCTCCTTGAACTCGCCTTCCCGCATGCTGAGTTCACTATGGCGTCCATTGAGGCCGTTCACCTGCTCTTCCAGCGACGACGTATGGCCCCGCAGCTCGCCCAGGACCGACTCCAGCCTCCGTTCGTAGTCGGCCCGGACCCGTGAGCGTACCGCCTCGGGTACCGTGGGCACGCCATCGGAGGAGTTCAGTCGCGTCAGCCAGCTGACGAACTGCGCCCGGTCCTGAAGCAGCTTGTCGATTGGGTTGGAGCTATCAGAATTCGGCTTGCTCATGTCCGGAAGTCCCTGTCGGCCGTGACACCGCTTGCACCTGTTGGGGGGGCAGGTGGGTGGCCGATCGGGCCACCCCAGATCCTGAGAGGCAAATCTAACGGACTAGTGGGTTTAGGAAAGCGCCCGGGGCTACCCCAGAGACCGGTTCAGGCCCCCGCCCGGTCGTAGACCACCCGCCCCCGGACGATGGTCAGGTCGGTCCGTCCGGTCAAAGTCCGCCCGCTGAACGGGGTGTTACGGCTCTTGGAGTAGAAAGTGGTGGGGTCAACTTCCCAGCGGGCCGCAGGATCGAGAATCACTACGTCCGCCGGTGCCCCGATTGTCAGGGTGCCACCCGGCAGATTGAAAATCCGGGCCGGATGGGTGCTCATCCGGAAGATCAGTTGCGGCAACGTGATCAATCCGGGCTCGACCAACTCACTCACGGCCAGACCAAAGGCGGTTTCCAGTCCGAGAATGCCATTGGGCGCATCGTCGAACTCCCGCTCCTTGGCATCGTAGTGATGGGGCGCGTGATCGGTGGCGATCACATCGATGGTCCCATCCTTGATGCCCTGACGAATCGCCTCCCGATCGGGATCTTCCCGGAGCGGTGGATTCATCTTGGCGTTGGTATTGTAGCCCTCGCAGGCTTCGTGAGTCAGGGTGAAGTGATGGGGAGTCGCCTCGGCGGTCACCTTGAGCCCCATGTCCTTGGCCCGGCGAATCAGCGAGACCGATCCGCGGGTCGACATGTGACAGAGATGGACGTGACCGCCGGTCAGCTCGGCCAGAATGATGTCCCGAGCGACCATGATCTCTTCCGCGGCCGCCGGAATGCCTTTGAGGCCGAGCCGGGTGGCCACGATCCCTTCGTGCATGGCGCCGCCCTTGGCGAGACTCATGTCCTCGCAGTGATCCGCCACCGGAATGCCGAATGTCTTGGCGTATTCGAGGGCGGTCCGCATCATGTGACTCGACATCACCGGCTTGCCGTCGTCGCTGACGGCCACCGCGCCGGCCCCAACCAGCTCACCCATCTCGGCCAGCTGTTCGCCCTTCTGGCCCAGGGAAATGGTACCGATGGGGTAGACCCGGGCCTTAGCTGCTTTCTGGGCCTGACTGATCACGAATCCGATCGCGCCCTGATTGTCGAGCACTGGATCGGTGTTAGGCATGGCGCACACCGCGGTGAATCCGCCGGCCGCCGCAGCCATGGCACCGGTAGCCACGGTCTCCAGATCTTCCTGGCCCGGCTCCCGGAGATGTACGTGCAGATCGATCAGGCCGGGGGCCACCACCTTGCCGGCCGCTTCGATGACCTGCGCCCCGTCCTCGCCGCTGATGTTCAGACCCACCGCCGCCACTTTGCCGTCGACCAGATACACATCGGCGATACCGTCGCCGTTGCGCGAGGGATCAATCACCCGGCCGCCCCGGATGAGAATCGGGCGATTCACTCGCTACCTCCCTGTTGCTGCCAGTCGGGCATCCCGCCGGCCAGCAGGTAGAGCACGGCCATGCGAATGGCCACACCGTTGGTCACCTGGGGAAGAATCACGCTGTGGGGTCCATCGGCCACATCACTGTCGATCTCGACTCCCCGATTCATCGGCCCCGGATGCATTACTACGATTTCCTTCTTGGCCCGGGCCAGCCGGTCGCGGGTAATGCCGAAGACCCGGTTGTATTCCCGTTGTGAGGGGATAAAGCCGCTGATCATGCGCTCCAACTGGAGCCGCAGCACATTGAGGGCGTCGGCCCACGCGATGGCGTCGTCAATCCGCTTGAATTGAGTGACTCCCAGTTCGCCGATATCCCGGGGCATCAGACTGGCCGGGCCACAGACCGCCACTTCGGCCCCCAGTTTCTTCAGTCCCCAGATGTTGCTGCGGGCCACCCGGCTGTGCAGCACATCGCCGCAGATCGCGACCTTGAGCCCTTCGATTTTGCCGAAGCGATCCCGCAGGGTCAGCAGATCGAGCAGACCCTGGGTGGGATGCTCGTGGGTGCCGTCCCCGGCATTGATCACGTTGGAGCGGATTCGCTGGGCCAGGAAGCCGGCGGCGCCGGAGGAGGGGTGCCGGATCACCACCATGTCGATCCGCATCGCCTCGAGATTGCGGGCGGTATCGACCAGGGTCTCGCCTTTGGAAACCGAGCTGCCGGTCGACGCCACGTTCACGGTATCGGCACTGAGTCGCTTCTCGGCGAACTCGAACGAGATCCGGGTCCGGGTGCTGGGCTCGAAGAAGAGATTGACGATGGTCTTGCCACGGAGCGCCGGGGTCTTCTTGATCGGCCGCTCGCTCACTTCTTTGAATGGCTCGGCCGTGTCCAGGATCAGACGAAGCTGATCGGCCGTGAGATACTCGAGACCGAGGAGGTCCTTGCCGAGGGCCTGGCCTGGGGTCATGCCGACCGCACCAGTTCAACCAGGTCTTTGCCGTCCAGCTCTTTCACCTGAACGTCGATCCGCTCATCAGCTCCGATCGGCTGCCGGAGACCGACGATGTCGGGCTGAATCGGCAGCTCGCGGCCACCCCGGTCGATCAGGACGCAGAGCAGGATCCGACGGGGCCGGCCAAAGTCGGCCAGCTCGTCGAGAGCGGCCCGGATGGTCCGGCCGGTATAGAGCACATCGTCGACGATCACGATAGTCCGCCCGTCCATGTCGGGGGGCAGATGAGTCTCGCCGATCACCGGCCGGGGGCCGATGGTCTGGAGGTCGTCACGATAGAGGGTGATGTCCAGCTTGCCGGTGGGAATGGCGCGGCCTTCGAGCCCTTCGATCATCTTGGCGAGGCGCTGCGCCAGCTCGACCCCGCGACGCTGAATCCCCACCAGCACTACATCGGTAGTGCCGTGGCAGCGTTCTACAAGTTCCGATGCCATGCGGGTGAGCGCTCGGGCGATGGCCCGGTCGTCGAGAAGGGTCGAGCGGGAGGGCATGGTCGGGGCTGAAAGTAGTGGCTTGAGGGCGGGATGGCTACTGGGCCATTGGCCGTTAGCCATCGGCCGCTAGTTCTCGCTCCAGCCGTCAGTGCCTTCTGACGGCCGTCCAGTAGTGCTTCTGCTAATGGCTAACGGCTAAT
>CAZOES010000060.1:0-7890 GCA_964578865.1 uncultured Gemmatimonadaceae bacterium
TCCCCCAAACAACCGCAGCAGGAACAGGAACAGGTTGATGAAGTCGAGGTACAGCGCCAGCGCACCCACGATGGCATAGGAGCCGGTGCGTCCATCGGGAAGCGCCACCGCCATCTGCTTGAGCCGCTGCGCGTCGTACATGGTGAGACCGGTGAAAACCACCACACCGCAGACCGAGATCACGAACTGCAGCATGCTGTTCTGCCAGAAGATCCCGACGATCGACGCGACGATGATGCCGATCAGGCCCATGAAGGCAAACTGGCCGATGCCGCTCAGGTTGCGCTTGGTCACGGTGCCGAACAGCGCCAGGGCACCGAACATCGCCGCGGTAGTGATGAACGTGGTGCCGATCGCGGTGCCGGTATAGATGAGGAAGATCCCGGAGAGCATCGCACCCATCAGGGCCGAGTATACGGCAAAAAGGGTGGCCGCGGTGCTCGGGGCCAGGGTGTCGACCTTGGCGGAGAGGTACCAGACCATGCCGAGGGTAACGATGAACAGCCCGATCCGGATCAATCCGTTGCCGTACAGCAGATTGATCGCCGCGGGCGAGGAGGCAATCGCCATGGAAACCACGGCGGTAATGCCCAGGCCGATGCACATCCAGCCGTAGGTCTTGCTGAGAAAGGCTGAGATCCGGGCGGACTGGGCCAGGGATTCGTTGTAATTCTGAGTGGAGCCAATGGGGCTCGACATGCGAGACTCTGTGTTAGAGACACCAGTAATCTAATGGAGACGGGCTATTTGAGGACGTGCAGTGCTTGCCTTCTTGTAACACTGCGGGTGGAGCCCACCTCGGTTACGGTCACCTCGAGCAAGTAGGCTCCCGGCTTGAGGTTGGCGAGTCCGATTCCACGGGTCACGGCCTGATAGGGACCCGACGCGGCGATCTCGAAGCCGGACTGGACCTCCGGTTTCTTTTGGGGATCGCTTCGAGCTTGTCGCACCGAGCTGGTCACCTGATAGGTCGATCCGGCGTTCAGGCCGCCAATCTCGTAGAACAGGTCGGCCTCGCCGCCCTTGGGGTAAGAGTCGAGTGGATTGAGGGTGACAACCTCTCCTCCGTAGCGCCATGCCAGCCCCCCGCTCTGACGGCCCAGAATCAGATCTGAGATCACCAGTTCGTTGCGTGCCGGCGGTATCTCCACACTGTCGCGGCCCATACCAGTGGCGGCGTCCACTCCGGGTGCGGTGATCAGGGTGCGAACCTGATAGCGTCCCGGTGGTACCGCCAGCTCGACGTATCCGGTAAGGTGCTGGTCGTCTCGCAAGGGTTCCGGTGTCAGGAACATCCGGGTGGTGTCCAGCCGGCGGATCACCATCCCGTTCTCCCGGTCCAGTGCGATCAGGCGGATGTGAACCGGATACACCACCCCCGGCCCGCCGCCCGGTCGAGGCACTGGCTTGAGTTTGCGCCCGGGAACGGCGAATACGCCCAGCAGTCGCTGGTTTTCTCCCGGAGCGAGCCCCACTCCGTATACCTGGACGACCGCGTTCAGGTCTTCCTTGAATAGCTGAGGGAAGCCATCGGTGGTGGTGCCGACAGCGATCGCCTCTCGGCCGATCTGGATTTCCTTGTAGGCCTTCTCAGGATGGAAGGTCGGCGCCGACATACCCGCACTCATCAGCGCCGCGGCTACGGCATTGCTGGCCAGCGCGGATCCAGGGCGGAGACTATACATCGCCGCGGTGTCGATCACCGGTCGGCGGCGGCCGGTAGCTTCGAGACTGTCAGGGCGGGGCGACTGCAAGGCGGTGGTTGCCTGAGCAATCTTCTGCTGGAGATTGGCGCTGAGCGCGCTGTAGCGCGGGTCGAGCCCTCCCCGGGAGTCGAGCATCGAGGGAGTCAACGGCAACGCCGCGACCATGGTGGTTGGGGTGGAACTCCCCAGGGCCCTGCTGCCGAGGAAGTGGAAGATCCGGGAACCATCGGTCATGTCGTACTGCCACGACTCGTTCGGTGGGCCGGTAGGATCGAGGGCCACTTTGGTCGGTGCTCCATGGCGCAGGTAGATGACGCCCCGATCGTCCACTTCCCACTGAGTCCGGGTGTACACCTTGAAGTTCGGCAGGGAGCTGTTCAGGTCATTGATCACCATGGCATTGGCGACACTGAAATTCTCCATGAAGTTGGCTTGATCGTTGGGTGTCTGCCCCTGGGCGTGGATCGGGAGGTCATCGGGCCGGTGGATCAGGTACTTCTGATGGACATAGACCCAGCGCCTCAGATGCTCAGCCAGCCGCTCGCCGGGCGCCCGGATGGCAAGGGCGTCGCGTTCCCTCCAGAACCGATCGATCCATTGGGGGATGTGGTTGGCCGGGAGACTGTCGTATTCCGTCAGCTCAACGTCGGTGGCGATCCAGGCGATATCGGTGCGAAACTCTGCAATCCCGTCAGTGCCCATACTGCGGAGCGCCTGCCAGTACGCCTGGACCGCTTCACTGGTCCGGTTCAGGGCCTGCAATGACCGGGCTGATTCCAGACCGGCGACCCCAGAGTCTCCTCCCAGCTTCAGATAGACTGCCAGGCGATCGAGCGCCTTGTCGTAGCGACCGGCCCCGAACTCGAGCCGGTACTGGGCCAGCGCGACTACCGGTTTAACCACGGCCGCGCTACCGGCACGACGAAGGGGCGCTGCGAAGTCCTGTTCCAGCAGTCGATGGCCCATCCCCACAATCAGCCCTGCGAGTGCCTCGGACGCCGGAGCGAAGTTCGAGTCGGCGTCGATCGCGTTGGCGAAGGCTCCCATCGCTCCTCGCCGGTAGGTGGTTCCTTCTCGATGATAGGGAGTGGCCTTGGCCACGAAGTGTCGATCCCACATGGCCAGCTCGATCAGGCCGAGCGCGTACCAGCCCCATGGCCACCTGGGCTCGGCGTCGAGTGCGCGAGCGACCTGGGTCAACGACTGGTCGTAGGGTGCCCGGTCGGTTCCCAGGGTGGCCCGGCGGAGCAGGATCAGTCCCTGCCGGATCAATTGGGTGGGGCTGCTTCCGCTCGATGCAGTGAGCTGGTCCAGCTGGGCACTTTCGGTGATGCAAGGGAGGGTGTCTCGCAGTGCTTCCAGAGCGGCTCTATCCGCTGCGTTTTGGGAATGAAGGGCAGGGGGAAGCAGGCAGAGAATCGCCAGGAAAGCCCCGGGACATCGCAAGGGGCAACGGAGCCGGAAGGACATAGCCCTCCCTCTGTGCTGGTTGGTGTTACGGCGGGGAAATTGTTAGGTGGGGGGACGCGGCCCAGTGGGGCTAGCGCACAGATGTGAATATTCTATGACGGCTGGAGCCCCGGTTTACCAGATTCTTTACTTCGCAAGAATGTTCAATGAACGGCGACGAGTCACCCTATTGGTGGTGCCTTCCTGGGTCACGGTCACTTCAAGCTGATAAGCTCCGGGTTTGAGATTGACCAGGCCCACCTCCCGGGAGACCAGCTGGTAGGCAGTCGTGGCGGGGACTATAAAGCCGGAACGCACATCCGGCTCACCGGCAGGGTCGCTGTTGGCCTTTCGAACCGAAGTGTTTACCTCGTAGCTGACTCCGGCCCGGAGTCCGCCCAGTTCGTAGAACAGGGTCGCATCATCCCCCGCATGGAAGGCATTCAGCGGGTTGAGCTGACGGGGTTCACCGCCGTAGGTCCAGGCCAGACCGCTGTTCTGGTTGCCCAGAATCAGGTCGGAGATCACCAGGGTCGGTTCGGGCAGAGAGATCTCCACGCTGTCGCGACCGCTCCCGGTTGCCGCATCGACTCCGGGCGAGGTGATCAACAGGCGTACCTGGTAGTGCCCGGGCGGAACCGGCAGCTCCAGCAGGCCCATGAGATGCCGGTTTCCTCTCAGGGTGTCCTGGGCCACGAAGTTTCGGGTTGTATCGAGGGTCTCAATGATTCCCTGCTCGCGATCCATCGCGATCAGGCGGATGGATAGCGGATAGCTGAGGCCGGGGCCACCATCACTCCGTGGCCCCGGTCGGAGATTCCCGGCCGGGATTGCAAAGGTTGCGATGATCCGGCTGTGCTCGACCTGGTCGATTCCCATCCCGTAGACCTGGGTGATGGCGCCGAGATCCCGCTTGAAGCGCAGCGGGAAAGCGTCGGTGCTGACGCCGATGGCGATGGCGCGCCGGCCCCGCGTGATCTCCTGATAAGCTACCTCGGGTCGGAAACGGCTGATCACTCCGCCTCCAGCCTGTAATCCTGTCTGAACGCTCGCGGCTGCCGAGCCGGGGCGCTGGTCCCAGAGTCCGCGGAGATCAACCGGGTGGTTCTGGTCCTGGTCCTTCACCGTGATGACTTGCGCGAGTTTTCGCTCCAGGTCCGCCCCCATGGCTGTGTACCGTGAATCCAGGTTCCCCCGCGAATCGAGCATCTGAGGGTCAAGCGGGAGCGCCGCCACCAAGGTAGTTGGCGCTTGAGTTCCGAGTGCTTTGCTCCCGAGGAAGTGGAAGATGAGAGAGCCTTCGGGAACGTCGTATTGCCACGATTCGTTGGGTGGCCCGCTCGGATTGATGGCCACCCGAGTCGGTTCTCCGTGCCGCAGGTAGATCACTCCGCGATCGTCCAACTCCCACTGCTCTCTTCGATAGGTCTTAAAGCCGGGAAGCGAGCTATTCAGGTCATTCAGTACAATTGCGCGAACTGGGTCGAAGTTGCCGTAGTTCTCCTGGTCTGAAAGGCTGATGCCCTCCGCATTGGCATGAGGCTGATCGGGAAACCGGTGCATCAGGTAGTTCTGGTGGGCGTAAACCCAGCGCCTCAAGTGTTCGGCCAGTCGCTCACCCGGTCTTCTGAGCGCCAGCGCATCCCGTTCTTCCCAGAATCGGGTAATCCACCCGGGTAGCATCGAAACGCTGAGCGTATCGAACTCTTCGATCTCCTGTTCAGTGGCCGTCCACGCGAGATCGCTCCGATACTCGGCCCGCCCCGCGTCACTGGGAATCACCAGTCCTGCATAGTAGGCAGTCAGCGCTTCGTCGGTCTGGCCGATCGCGCGAAGGGCTCGCGCCTGCTCCAGTCGTCCGATCGCGGAGTCTCCTCCCCGGCGCAGGAAGAGTCCAGCCAAGTCTACTCCTGCTTGGTTCCCTTTCTCCTGCATCTCCAGCCGCTGCAGAGCCAGGGCAGCAATCGCGGGCGCTCCCTCTCGATACGCAGCCCTCCGAAGACCGGGAATCGCGACGGTCGGGAGCAGTTTGTGCCCCTGGGCCAGGATCAGCTGCGACAGAACATCGACTGCCGGGAGGAAGGTCGAATCGGCTTCGATCGCCTTGGAGAAGGCCATGACCGCTGTCTCGCGGTACGAGAGACCGGAGGCGTGGTATGGGGTGGACTTGTAGAGAAACCGCTGGTCGGCCATCGCCAGATCGATTAGACCAAGAGTGTACCAACCCCACGGCCATTTGGACTGCACATCAATCGAGCGCTCCACTTTGAGCAGGGCATCATCGTAGGACTTTCGGCTGTTGCCGAGCGATCCTTTGCGGAGCAGAACCAGGGCCTGTCGGATCCGCTTGGTGTTGGAATTGATTTTCCATTCGCCCAGCTGCTCCAGCACCTGCGGTTCGCTGACGGACGGCAGAGTATCCCGCAGCGCCTGGAGTCCGAGGCGGTCAGCCGCGGTCTGGCCGGATACAGGTATAGGGAACGCCAGCAAACCCGCCGCTAATGCGGCGAGTCGCGGGATTGGGCTGAATCTGGTGGGCATAGCCCCTCCAGAGCGGAAGAATCTGCCGGGAGGTAGTGCTAGCTAGGGGACGTTCGCATGACAGGGACGGACACATTACGGGCGACCAGCGGGCACACAACGGGCAGGCGGAATGCCCGCGACAAGTCCGCGTCACGCCCCCTTTTCGCCGCTACTTATCGAGGATATTCAGCACCCTCCTTCGGGTCATTTCCCGGTCAGTTCCAACCTCCTTTATCCTGACTTCGAGTACGTAGCCTCCCGGTTTGAGATTGGCGAGACCGATTCCACGACTGATCTGCTGGTACGGGGTAGTCGCCTTGATCTCAAATCCGGACTGGACCGCCGGCTTGTCCTTCGGGTCAGCTTCACCCTTCCGGACTGAAGTGGTCACCTGATAGGTATTGCCGTCGGTGAGCCCACCGACCTCGTAGAACAGGTCGGCGTCACCGCCCTTGGGGTAGGCATTGAGAGGATTGAGGGTGACTTTCTGGCCGCTGTAGGTCCAGTTGAGTCCCCCCTGTTCCCGGCCGAGGATCAAGTCCGAGATCACCAGATCTTTGGGCGACTCGGGAATCTCCACGCTGTCTCGCCCGGCCCCGCTCGCCGCATCCACACCTGGAGAGGTGACCAGGGTGCGGATCTGATAATTGCCGGGGGGAACCGCCATCTCCAGCAATCCGGTCAGGTGAGCCTCGCCTTTGAGCTCTTCCTTGGCCAGGAAAACCCGGGTGGTGTCCATCTGGCGAACCTGGCCATGCTCCCGGTCCATCGCTATCAGGCGGAGACTCACCGTATAAAGCAGGCCCGGCCCGCCGTCGGGTCTGGGTTTCGGTGTGAGGTTCTTTCCCGGCACCGCGAACACCGCCAGAATCCGCCTGGTTTCGCCTTTGCCGTATCCCACTCCGTAAACCTGCACCACAGCATCGAGCGATTTCTTGAAGACCTGGGGGAAACCGTCGGTCGCGACACCGGACGCGATCGCCTTCTGGTTCTTCATTATCTCGCGCTGCAGCGCGGCGCCGTTGAAGCGGCCGCCACCGGCGCCGTCGCGCTGCATCTGGACCGACTCCTGGTCCCGGGAAAGCAGGCGATCTCCGGTGGTCTTCCGAAGATTGTGCCGAGCCTCGACGCTTTGCGCCGCCGCCAGCGAAGACTGGATCCGCGAAGCCAGCGCAGCATACCTGCTGTCGAGGCCGGCGCGGGCATCGAGCATATCGGCGTTGACCGGCAGCGCCGCCACCAGCGTGGTCGCGGCGCTGGTCCCCAAAGCCCGGCTGCCGAGGAAGTGAAAGATCTTGCGGCCTTCCGGGAGATCGTAGGCCCAGGATTCGTTCACTGGCCCTGCGGTGGAGCTGACTTTCTTGGCCGGCTCGCCGTGACGGATGTAGATGACACCGCGATCGTCGATCTCCCACTGGGTGCGGACGTAGCTCTTGAGCCGGGGTGGCCCCAGCGCGACCTCCACCAGGACATCGTCGGTCGATTGATCGTCGAAGAGATCGTTGAGATCGGTATCGGCGAGGCCCTGACTGTGAATCGGGGCGTCATCAGGCCGGTGAATCAGATAGTTCTGGTGCACAAAGACCCAGCGGCGGAGATGCTCCCGCAGCCGCTCGTTAGCAGCGCGCAAGGCCAGCGCGTCCCGTTCCCGCCAGAAGCGGTTGACCCAGGGGCTCACCTGATCCAGCGTCAGGCTGTCGAACTGGGTCATCTCCCAATCGGCCGCAACCCAGGCCAGGTCGGCCCGGTAGCCGGCTCGACCGGTCTCGCCCATCTGATCGAGGCCGAGCAGATACGCCGTGACTGCTTCAACCGACCGGCCCAGCGCGGTCAGAGTCCGGGCCTGTTCCAGCCGCGCCATGCCGGAATCGCCGCCCATCCTGAGATAGGTGGCCAGATTGAGCAGGGCGGGCTGGTAGAGTTTGGCGCCGAACTGCTGGCGATACAGAGCCAGCCAGACATCGGCCGGCATGCCCCTGGCCCCCGATGCGCTCTGCAGCGGGGCGGTGAAATCCTGCGACAGGAGACGATGGCCCAGCGCATTGACCAGTCCCGCGAGGGCGTCAGCCGCAGGAACGAAGGTCGAGTCGGAATAAATCGCTTTGGCGAAGGCGTCCATCGCGCCGCGCCGGTAGGAGATTCCCTGGCCCAGGAAACGGGTCTCCTTTACCACCAGATCCCGGCGAGACATACTGAAGCGAACCAGGCCGAG
>CAZOES010000060.1:7990-24771 GCA_964578865.1 uncultured Gemmatimonadaceae bacterium
GCCCGATCGGCCGGGGTCTGGCCTCGGGCCGGTCGAGCAACGACAATGAGTAGAAGGGCGAGTCCCGTCTGGCGGGCGAATCTAGAAAAAGCAGGCAACCGGGAGGCTCCTGGCAAGCTCAGGTTGACCAATATGTAAGGGAATCGCGAGGGCAGTTGTAAAGATCTGCATAGTTGACGCCCAATGCCCCCCGGCTTTCACGCTTGCAATCCTGTTCAAAGGTCAGGGTGTCATGTCGGTGACCGAGCCAAGCACCCGGTCCAGGGTATTGCGGAGCGGCAGGCCCCCCCGTCCCGGCAGAATGTTCCACCCGTTAAAGACCACTAGCAGGTCATGTTTGGGAAAGGCCACCGGGAACTGGCCGCCGAACCCCGATCCACCCCAGAGGAACTGGGTGGTGTCTCGCGGGTTCCGATAGAGCCACCAGGCCAATCCGTACTTCGGGGCCCCGGCGTTGGGGCCGACACTCGCGGCTGGAGCGATGGACTGCTCTATCCACGATGGCGACACGATCTGCTTACCGTCCCACTTCCCGTTCAGCATGAACAGGTACCAGATCCGGGCCAGGTCGCTGGCCTCGAGATACAATCCGCCTTCGGTATCGATAATCCCCGCCGGGGTACGCTTCCAGTACCAGCTGGTGATGCCCAGCGGCGCGAACAGGTTTTTGGCTGCGTACTCCTCGATGTCGACTCCGGTGGCCTTCCGGAAGATGTGGGCCACCAGTTCGGTCGCTCCGCTGTTGTAGTTCCAGCGGGTCCCCGGATCTTCAGCCATCGGCTTATTGATGGTGTAGGCGACCCAGTCATAACTCCCTTCCATCTGGACCGCGCTGTTGCGCGGATCGATGTAGGGCAGCCCCTCGTTCCAGTCGAACCCCGCGGTCATCGAGAGCAGGTGCCGCACCGTCATCTTGCGCTTGCGGGCGTCGATGTAGGCCACGTGATTGGTGTCGAAGAAGCTGAGTACCGGGGTATCGACGCTGGGGAAATCACCCCGGGTGATGGCAACGCCGACGATCACCGACGTGATGGTCTTGGTGACCGACTGCAGGGTGTGGAGATTGCCCCGGCGATAATACGGATGCCACCAGGGTGAGAAGTAGTTGTAAGGACCGCCGAGATCGTGGGGATTGAGCGGGTTGTTCTTGCGGGCCGAGTCGCCGTAGATGGCATCGTAGTCGTTGCTGTAGCGCCGGTCATAGGCCACTTTGCCTTTACGGATGATCAGCATCCGGTCCACATTGCCGTACTTGCCCGCCTTGATCTCGCCGTCGAGACTGTCGAAAACCTGCTGATTCAATCCAACCGACGCCGGGGTGGCGGTGGGCCAGCTGGCTCCGGGGGCAGCCTGGGCTGTAAGCAGGGAAGGGAGAGCGACGAGCGAACAGACCGCGATCAGGCGGATCGGCTTCACGAGAGCTCCATCGTTCGGTGTTGATGGTGACGGGTTCCGGGTACTACGGCAGGACTACCAGTCGCGATTCGCGCTGCCGCCTTTCTGCTGCCGCCGCCCTTCATGGGTCGAGAGCTGCTGCCGCTCGACCTCCTCCAACATGGCGCGGGCCTGCTGTTCGTCCAGTTCTTCGATCGATTCGCCTTCGTCCCCTCCCTGGCCCCCACCGGCCATCGCGCCGACCGCAGCCTGGCGGCTTCCCTCGTATCCCTCTTCATGGCCCCCCCGACCGTAATCCGCCCGGCCACCCTGCCCGCGGGACCCCCGCTCATCGGTATCCCCCCGGCGGCGAAGCGCGATCTCGAGATTCCACTTGGCGTCGCGATCGTTGGGATCGATCCGCAATGCCTCCTGGTACGCCTCCACTGCCCGATCGAGGTAGCGGCTTAAGGCATTGGCATCCTGGGCCGCCCGGACGTACGCGTTGCCCATGTTATAGAAGACTTCCTGTTTGAGCTCCTGGGGGCCGCTCATCGACTCGCGCCAGGCCTTGGCCGCCTCGTTGTATTGCTTCATGCGGTACAGGGTGTTGCCGGTGTTGTACTTCACCTCCGGCCCGCCCTCCTGCCGTAGTACTCGCTGGTAGGCTTCGTAGGCTTCGAGATACTTGCCGGCTTCGTAGAGCTGCTGGGCCTTGACCAGGTCGGCTCGGCCGCCGGTGCAGGACAGTGTCGCAAGGACGGTCAGAAGCACGGCAAGGAGGTTCCTCGTTCCTCGTTCCTCGTTGCCAGTGAATTGCAGGACCAATCGAGCTTTCTCTGGATGGGGACCGCCGGACCGCCTGCCCGCCCGACCGCCTCGAACGAGGAACGAGGAACGAGGAACGCCCAGAAGAAGCTCCGAAAGCAGACACAGCACCGCAACGAACAAGGGGAACTGGTACCGCTCATTCGGCTCAGTATTGCCCTGACTAGTCAGAATCCGCGCTTCCAGATTGGAAATCGCGCGACTCATCTCGTCCATCGCCTTGGGATCGTTCCAGCGGGCGTAGGCTCCGTTGGAGACCTGCCCCAGTTTCTGCAGATCCGCTTCGGCCAGTCGGGCGATGACCGGACGGCCGATGCCATCGAGGTGCCAGGGCCCCTCGGCGTCTCCCGAATCGTTGGGTACCTGGGCACCCTCGAAGGTCCCGATCCCGACGGCGAAGATGGGAATATGGGCCCGGGTGTAGAGCTCGTAGATCGGATCGAGCGCGCCTTCCGAACGTTCCCCATCGGTCAGCAGGATCACCCCGCGGGAACCGATCAGGGTCCTTTCTTTTCGCAGGGCCCGCTCCGACACCCGGAGGGCCGATGCCAGGTTGGTGGACGGGTCGGCGATGTCATCGGGGCTGGCCGCGTCGAGAAAGCGCTGCAGGGTGCCGAGATCACTGGTAGGCGGCAGCTGCAGGAAGGCAGCCCCGGCGAAGATCACCATGCCGACCCGATCGCCCGGATGAGTTCCGGCCAGGCGCCAAGCCAGTCGTTTAGCCAGTTCCAGCCGAGTCATGCCGACGTCGTTCGCCTTCATGGAGCGGGAGAGGTCGAGCGCGATGATCAGATCTCTGCCGGTCTTGGGCAGCTCGGCCGGGTGCCGCCCGATCTGAGGCCGAGCCAGCGCGATGACCGCAGCGGCCAGCCCGGTCCACCGGAGCATCGAGCGAGTGCGATTGGCCGCCAGCGGAGGCAGGGGTGAACCCTTGGACAGCACCTTCCGGTCGCCGAACTTCTCCAGCAGGCTATTCCGGTCTCGCCCGGCCTGGCGCATGATGACCCATAGTGCCGGAAGCACAACCAGAAGGAGCAGGGCGGAAGGGGTCACGAAGAGGCTCATGGCAACATCCTGAGCCAGGTCGATTGCAGCAGGAACTCGCTCAGCAGCAGCGCCAGGCCGAGTCCGATCAAGACCGGGAAGAGTTCGTGGTACTGCCGAGTCTCGCTGACCTCGACTTCGATCCGCTCCAGCGGGTCAATCTCCTTGAGGATGTTGTCGAGGCCCAGCGGATCGTTGGCCTTGTAGAACTGTCCGCCGCTGCGGGCCGCGATGTCCTTGAGCGCCGCTTCATCCTTGCCCGACAATCGGCTGGCCAGATTGCGGACGCTCCACACTCCGTTGAGCGCAACCTGGCTGGTATCTCCGTTTGAAAGTCCAATCGCGTGTATCCGGATCCCCAGCGACTTGGCGGCCTCGGCCGCCTGGGTCGGCGTTGGGGTACCGGTATTGTTCGCCCCATCGGTGATCAGGACGATGGTGCAGGCATTACGGGGAAGGTTTTTCAGCTGATTGAGGCTCAACGCCAGTGCCGTGCCGATCGCGGTTCCGTCGGGAAGGGTGCCGATATCGACTGTTTCGACCATGCGGTCGAGTACATCGAGATCGGTGGTCAGCGGGGCCTGGAGAAACGCCCGGCCCGCGAAGATGACCATCCCGATCAGGTCGCCGTTTCTTCGCTTGATGAAATCGCGCAGAACCTTGCGGGCGACCTCCAGCCGATTCCCCGGCTGGAAGTCGGTCGCCTTCATGCTGCTGGAGATGTCCAGCACGATCATGATGTTCCGCGACCGGACCCGGGTTGGCTCCGCTTCACCGGCAACTTGTGGCCGGGCCAGAGCCGCGATCAGAACTCCCATCCCCAGCACACCGAGTATGGCCGGAGCCCGATGCCACGGGCTCCGGGGTCCGCGCGGAAGGTTGCGGAGGAACTGGTAACCGGGGAAAGCGATGTGATGCCGGGGGGGCTGTTTCCTCCGGAGAAAGGCCCGGAGGAGAAGCCAGACCGGTCCCAGCAACAGGATCAGGAAGATCGGATCAGCGAACCGCATCGGATCCTCCTGCGGCATCCCGCCAGGCCTCGAACAGCCCTCGCGCCAGCGACACATGAGAGCTCGCCGCGGCGCGATCGGGTTTCACTTTGGCGAACTTCACCAGATCGGCATCGCTCAGCAGCCCGCGGCAGCGATTGGCCAGATCACCGCGGGCGAGCGAGGGCGGCAATTGCGGCGGAACCTCGGGAGTAGTCAGACCCTGGTGGGGCAGTGCTCCGACCTGCACCAGGGTCACCCGGACCAGGTCTGCCACGTCGCCAAACAGCGGAACGATGCCGTTTCCACTGGCGATGCTGGCCTGCTCCAACTCATCCAAACGGGCCAGTGCCATCTCAAACGGACCGGTCGGGATCGGAATGATCTTCTCGATTCGCTTGGGCCCTTTGCCGCGTTGTCTCCGTGACAACCAGTAGAATCCCGCCGCGATTCCGGTGAGCAGGATGGCCAGCGGAGCCCAGATCGGTCCACCCAATATCCGAAGCGGGCGGATGTCCTTGATCTCGGGATTGCCGGCTGGAAGAATCGGTTCAATTTCGATGGCGAGCGGAGCGTGGACCAGTGTATCGGGAGAAGCCCCGGCCGCGGGACGGTAGAGGAGAGCCAGCGTCGGCACTGGTTGTTTGCCGATCCGGTAGAACGCCATCTTCACGGTCCCGCGATACTCTCCGTTCCGATCGGGCCGCAGGGTATCGGTCGAGATGATCCGCATTCCATCCGGCGGGGAGAGCAGTGTGCGGGGCGCCAGGTCGAGCAGTTCCATCCCTTCGGGCAGCCGGGCGGTCAGCCGGATGGTGATGATGTCGCCTACGTTGGCCTTGGGCTGCTGGGGAACCAGATCGAGGCTTTGGCCCCACGCCATCGATGGCGCGAACAGGAGAACCAGGGCCCCAAGCGTTCCCCTCACAAGCGCCGCCGCTCCCGCCGGCTGAAGAAGCCCGCCAGCCTCTCGCCGTACGGGCGATCGGTATCCAGCCGGAGCAGGTCTACCCCCAACCGATTGCAGTGGAGGGCGAACGATTCATCGAACTCAGCCCGGGCTGCCCGGAACTCTTCCCGGATCTGGGGGCGGTCGACATCCACAACCTGCCAGTCACCGGTCTCCGGATCCATCAGGGTCACCAGACCCACCTGGGGGAGTTCGCGCTCCCGTGGGTCCGTCAGCTGCATGGCCATCACATCATGCCGGTGGGCCAGCCGGTCCAGTGCCGGCCACTGCGAGCGATCGAGAAAGTCGGACAACAACACCACGGCCGAGCGATGCCGCAACAGCGGCTCGAGATAATCCAGAGTTCCCAGCAAGTCGGTGCCGGAACTCTCCGGCTCAAAGGAGAGAATCTTGCTCACCACACTGAGGGCCTGGCGTCGCCCGCTCTTGGGCGGGGCAAACCACTCGACCTGATCGGAGTAGAACGCGGCACCAACCCGATCACGATGCCGGGTTGCAGCCAGGGCGAGCACCGCCCCAACCTCCGCGGCCAGCTCCCGCTTGGTTCGGGTGGTGCTACCGAATCCGCTGGATGCGCTGACATCGACCAGCAGCAGCAAGGTGAGCTGCCGCTCTTCGTGGAATCGCTTGACGTAGGGGGTGCCCAGCCGGGCGGTGACGTTCCAGTCGATGGTGCGCACATCGTCGCCCGGGAGATACTCCCGCACTTCGGCAAACTCCACCCCCCGCCCCCGGAAGGTGCTGGTGTAGTCTCCCGCGACCAGATCACGGACCAGTTCGCGGGTGGTGAGCTCGATGCGCTTCACCTCCCGGAGCAGCTCTGCCGGTGTCACGGGACCGGTACGGCGGCCAGGATCTTTGCCAGCATTTCATCCGAGGTCACGCCGTCCGCCTCGGCCTGATAGGTGGGAATCAATCGATGACGCAGAGTATCAGGGACCATTGCCTTCACATCTTCCGGCAGTACGTAGGCCCGTCCGGCCAGGAACGCGTGCGCCTTGGCCGCCTTCACCAGGTAGATCCCGGCCCGGGGGGAGGCGCCGAACTGCACCAGCGTTTCCAACTCCGGCACCTTCCATTTGGTGGGCTCCCGGGTCGCGGCCACCAGATCCAGTACGTACTCCTTGATCTTGTCGTCCACATAGAGACCCCGGACGATGTCTCTGGCCCGGAGCACCCGGTCCGGATGAATCACGACCTTGGCCGAAGGCTCGGCGTTGTCGGTCATCCGGTCGATGATTTCCCGCTCCTCCGACCGGTTGGGGTAACTCACCAGCAGCTTGAACAGGAAGCGGTCGACCTGCGCCTCGGGGAGTGGATAGGTACCTTCGTGCTCCAGGGGATTCTGAGTGGCCAGCACCAGGAAGAGCGGGGGCAGCCGGTGAGTCTCACCGCCGATGGTAACCTGTTTCTCCTGCATCGACTCGAGCAGGGCACTCTGGACCTTCGCCGGGGCTCGATTGACTTCGTCGGCCAGCAGAATGTTGGTGAAGATCGGCCCCTTCTGGACCGTGAATTCGCCGGAGCGCTGATTGTAGATCAGGGTTCCGATCAGATCGGCCGGCAGGAGATCGGGAGTGAACTGGACTCGGCGGCAATCACAATCGATGGTGGAAGCGAGGGTCCGCACCGCCAGCGTCTTGGCCAGGCCAGGCAGGCCTTCCAGCAGGATGTGGCCATCGGCCAGGAGGCCTATGAGCAGACGCTCCAGCAGAATCTGTTGCCCGACGATCACTTTGCCGATCTCGGCGAGTACCTCCCGGAAGACAACGCTTTCCTGGGCGATTTCCGGTGCGCGGGCGAGCGCCGAGTCGGGACTGAATCGGGCCAGGGCGCCGCTCGTGGCTGTGGTCATGCGGAATGAATCCTGGAGGCTGGAAGGGAATAAGTATACACCAACCCGAGTAAGCCGGAACGAGCTTCCGGTGAACCTTGAACAGTAGCCGCAACTCACTGCACATTGAGCCCATGTCCGCTGACTCCGACCGTCCCGAGCGAGTCTTTCCTACTACCCGAGTATCGGTGGTGGAGGCCGCGGCCAGCCCCGATCCCGAGGTGCGCCGGCGGGCGCTGGATACTCTGGTGGCGGTGTACTGGCGCCCGGCCTATCTCCATCTCCGTCTCAAATGGAATATGAACCGGGAAGAGGCCGAAGATCTAACCCAGGAGTTCTTCGCCCGGGCGATGGAGAAGGGCTTTTTCGAGAAGTTCGAAGCCGACCGGGCTCGTTTCCGCACCTTTCTACGCGGCTGTCTCGATCACCTGGTCGCCAATGCCCGCCGGGATGAACGCCGGCTCAAGCGGGGTGGGGGAGCTCAGCACCTTTCGCTGGATTTCGCCAGTGCCGAGCAGGATCTCGCGCTGGCAGTCGCCACCGGAGCGGATGACCCTGAAGGGATGTTCCATCGCGAGTGGGTTCGCAGTCTCTTCACTCTGGCGGTCAATTCGCTCAAGGAAGAATGCGAAGCCACTGACCGGCAGATCCGCTTCCAGGTCTTCGCCCGCACCGACCTCGATCCAGTCGAGGGCGATGCCCGGCCATCGTACCGCGACCTGGCCGAGGAATTCGATATCCCCGTCACCCAGGTGACCAACCATCTCGCCTGGGCCCGGCGCGAGTTCCGCCGGGTCGTCCTGCAGCGCCTGAGGGAGCTTTCCGGGAGCGATGCAGAGTATCGGTCCGAAGTGCGGGAGCTGTTCGGGGTCGATCCTGAATGACTCGGCTGTCCGATTCCGCCCTGGAGCATCTTCGCCGGGTGGCCGAATGGCCCGAGTTGCCGGGCCAGCGGTTCGAAGTCCTGGAGGCGATCGGGCAGGGCGGGATGGGGACTGTCTATCGGGCTCGAGACAAGGTGCTCGATAGAGAAGTGGCCCTGAAGGTGCTCCGCCCGGAAATGAGCGGCGCCGATTGGGCCAGCCGGCTGGAGCGCGAGGCAAGGGTCCTGGCCCGGCTGGAGCACCCGGGGATTGTCCCGGTGCACGATGTGGGGACTCTCGCGGACGGGCGAATTTTCTATCTGATGAAGCTGGTCCGAGGCCAGCGACTCGATGAGTTCACCCGCACCGCAACCCTGGCCGAGACCCTGCGTGCGTTCCTGAGAATCTGCGAAGCGGTGAGCTTCGCCCACGCCGGCGGAGTGGTGCATCGCGATCTCAAGCCTTCCAATGTGATGGTCGGATCCTTCGGCGAGGTGCTGGTGCTCGATTGGGGAATTGCCCGGGTGGCGGGGGCGGCTGAACCGGCGGGCGCTTCTCGTCGAGCAGCCGAGTCGGTCGAAGGCGATACCGCTCCCGGTACCGTGCTCGGGACTCCCGGATTCATGGCGCCGGAGCAGGCCCAGGGTGCCCTTCACCTGGTCGATGAACGCACCGACGTCTTCGCCCTCGGCGCGATTCTTCGATCGATCGTGTCACGTCCCGACTCAGAGGCTCCCCGGCCGCTCGCCGCGATCTGGGCCAACGCGATGGCCCCAGAACCAGGGTCGCGGTACTCCAGTGTGGCCGATCTGGCGGCCGATGTGACTCGCTTTCTCGATGGGCAACCGGTCTTGAGCTATCAGGAACCCTTCCTGGAAAGACTCGGCAGGCTGTATACCAAATATCAGACCGCCATCCTGCTGATCCTGGCCTACGTAGTCATGCGCTTGCTGTTCTTCGTGTTGCGTGGTTTTTGACCGCCGCGTCCGCCGCGTCCGTCGAATGCCGATCTAAAGAAGCGACGCACGGTGGGTAATACGCTGGTGCAGGCCCCTCAGCCAACCTGAACCGAAGGAAACTTGTCATGAACAAGCCCGCACTCGGGCTGATCCTGGGCACCGTGCTCGGCGCTCTCGATGGCCTTACTGCCTTGGTCTCGGCACCGGAAACCGCCCCTGAGATCAAGACCATCGTCCCGCTTTCGGCCCTCAAAGGGCTGATCGCAGGCGTGATCATCGGAGTCGTCGCGCGGAAGGTGAACTCGCTGCCGATCGGTGTGCTGGTCGGATTGGCGGTGGGTGCACTGCTGGCTCTGCCGATTGCCTTGGGAACCGATCCCAACACCGGCAAGCAGTACTTCTGGGAGATCATGATTCCTGGTTCGATCGTGGGCCTGATCGTGGGGTACGCCACCCAGAAGTACGGTGCCCGACCCCGAACCGCGTAAGCGACCCACCCTTGTATCGAGGTCAGGAAATCATGCCGCGCCCAGTGCATTTCGAAATCCCCGCCGACAACACCGAGCGGGCCTCGACGTTCTACCAGAAAGTGTTTGGCTGGCAGTTCCAGAAGTGGGAAGGACCGATGCCCTACTGGATGGTCGATACCGGCGCTAATGGGCCGGGCATCAATGGTGGGCTGCATGCCCGGGCGTTCCCCGGGCAGGGAACGGTGAACACCATCGATGTGCCTTCCTGCGATGAGTACGTGAAGAAGGTCGAATCGGCCGGCGGGAAAGTGGCGGTGCCCAAAATGGCGATTCCCGGGATTGGCTGGCTGGCTTACGTTAGCGACACGGAAGGAAATACGCTCGGTTTGATGCAGTCGGATCCCAAGGCAAGCTGAAAAGCGAATTCACCACAGAGACGAAGAGACACAGAGTCAGTTCTATGCCAACACTCGGTGACTCTGTGCCTCTGTGGTGAAATTGTTCGCGCGTTTCTAATCCTGCGCGTGACGTTGCCATTCGAGCGCGAAGGTGTTGCCCGAGTCCAGCGCCACTGCGCGATTGAGAGCTTCCAGCGCGTCCTGCCTCTTTCCCGCCATCAGATGGATCTCACCAAGCCACCCCAGCAGCTCGGATCGGTCTGGTGCCTGCAGTGAATCGGCGAAGATCTCGGAGGCCAGCTGCAGAATCTGGGCCCCTTCTCGGGGTCGTCCGGCCGCGGCCTGCCGGTTGGCGGCGACAATGAATCCCCAGGGTGCAAAGCTGTAGGATGGGTCGGTTCGAGCGCCTTGCCACACCGCGCGCAGTTGCTGGAGGGTGCCGGGAAGGCGATTGGAGTCGGCTGCCGCCCACAGCATCTGACCGGCCGATCGCTGGCCCCGGACGTTGAACCCGAGATCGTTCCAGTTCCACCGGCGGCCCGCCAGCTCCATTTCGATGTGGACGCTGTCGGAAATCGCCTTCTCCCAGAACCTCGGCCCGGTCACCCCGTACTCCTTGCGATTGAGCCCCACTTCTCCATAGAACACCACCCGTTGGTTGCCGAACGGGTCGGTCTCCGGCTTCCCGGAAATAGTGAATGGGATTCGAACCAGGTGAGTACTGTCCTTGATCGTCAGCGGGCCGGTAACCACGAAGCCTGCGCCGCTCAGCTCGACGGTTTGACTGGTGAACTTGATCTGGGGGAACCGCTTCTGGTCGAAGAACGCCGGGTTCATCAGGTCCCGGTCCCGCTCGTCATTGTCGGTGTCGATCGAGGCGACGCTGGCGACGAATGACACGCTCGATTTCAGGGGGTCGCCCTCGACCAAGTAGATGTTGGCCGAGTAGTCCTTGAAGGAACCGCGGACCCGGTTGAAGCCTACCAGTCGCACCGTGAAATCCAGCACCGAATGGGCGTTGTCGACGGTGTAGACCAGCCCCTGGGGTGGGGCAGGTTGTTGAGCGGCAGCGAAGAGGACGGCGGTGAGGAACAGCATGGCCGGCTCCGAATCGAGTCGTGAGGGTTGCTCCCCTACGAGGCGGTGAGCCGGCCGGTTGTTTGTTCGACCCCGGTAAACCGGGGTTCACCCCATCAGGCGGCGTCGACGATCTTAATCACCTGGCCGATCAGGTTGCCGAGCATGGCGGTCTGCTGTTGCATTGCCGCGCCCATCTGGAGCAGTCCGGGAGCGGCAGCCGGCCCCATGGGGGTAATGATCGGCGCGCTGGCGCCGCTAGCCGCCAGATTCCCGACCGCGGTGAGCTGCGAGGCAATGGCCTGGAGCTGAGTCTTGATGACGATCTTATCCTGCTGATTCATGGCGATCTCCAGTAAGAGGTCAGTTGTTAAACCGGAAGAGCATCACGTCGCCGTCTTTCACCACATACTCCTTGCCTTCCGCCCGGGCCAGACCCTGATCCCGGGCCGGCTTCCAGCCGCCCACCCGCACGAAATCGGCATACGCGACGGTCTCAGCCTTGATGAAGCCCTTCTCGAAATCGGTGTGAATCACTCCGGCAGCCTGCGGCGCCCGATCACCCCGGTGGATGGTCCAGGCTCGCACTTCCTTCTCGCCGGCGGTGAAATAGCTCTGCAGTCCCAGCAGATGATACGCCGCGTGGGCCAGCCGGTCGAGACCCGACTCGGTCGCCCCCAGCGAAGCCAGGAACTCGGCCCGGTCTTCCGGGGCCAGCTCGGCCAGCTCGGCTTCCACCTTGCCGGAGAAGATCACGATCTCGGCCTCTTCGTTGTCGGCCTGCACCGCTTTGCGGAGTGTTTCCACGTGCTGGTTCCCGGTGGCGATCTCGCTCTCCAGCACGTTGGCAGCGTAGAGCACCGGCTTGGAGGTCAGCAGGTTGAAGTTGCGGTAGGTGGGGGCCTCTTCTTCGGTCGGCTTCACACTCCGGGCGCCCTTGCCGTCCGACAGCGCTTCCTTGAGCGCGGTCAGCAGCCGGGTTTCCAGCTTGGCCTGGGCGTCACCCGATTTCGCGGCCCGGGCTGACTTGTCCAACCGCTTTTCCACCGAGGCGAGATCGGCCAGTTGCAGCTCGATGTTGATCACCTCGCGGTCCCGGGCCGGATCCACCGGACCCATGACGTGCTGCACATCGGGATCTTCGAAGCAGCGCACCACGTGCACGATGGCGTCGACCTCGCGGATGTTGGCCAGGAACTGGTTGCCCAGCCCTTCACCCTGACTGGCTCCCTTCACCAATCCGGCGATGTCCACGAACTCCACCGCGGCCGGAACGGTCCGCTCGGGCGAGACGATCTTCGCCAGTTCGGCCAGGCGCGCATCGGGAACGGTGACCACCCCGGTGTTGGGCTCGATGGTCGCGAAGGGATAATTCGCCACCAGCGCTCCTGCCGAGGTCAGGGCGTTGAAGAGGGTGGACTTGCCGACGTTGGGGAGACCTACGATTCCGAGTCTAAGCATGGTGTTTGGGGCAGTTCTCTGTTGGCTAAGCGCTGAGAGCTAAGAGCTATGGCCTCAGGCTCAAAGTACTCCGAATTCCACAGCGTGCACTTTAGCTCTTGGCTCTTAGCGCTCAGCCCTTAGCCGTTCTTGTTGAACCGATTCATCGCCACTTCAATTCCATCCGTCAGCCAGGTTTCTACCGCCTGCGCCATGGGTTCGAGTAAGTCGTCAATGACCGCCCGTTCCTCGCGCGGAAACTGTTCCAGCACAAAATCGGCGGTATCGCGGGTACCGGTCGGCAAGGGGCCGATACCGATGCGGAGCCGGGCATAATCCTGTCGGCGCAGCGATCCCTCGATGCTCTTGAGCCCGTTGTGTCCCCCGGCCGAACCGGCGCCCCGCAACCGGAACTTGCCGAGCGGCAAGGCGAAATCGTCGGTCATCACCAGGAGATCCTGGGCCGGGTCGAACCCGGAAACGCCACGGAGCGAAGCCAGCACGGCTCCGCTCCGGTTCATGTAAGTCTGGGGCTTGATCAACGTCAGGTCGCGGCCAAGCGCACTGCCGCGCGTCTCCCGGGCCGCCGGAACCCGCCTGAAGGGCGGCAGCTTCCAGCGCGCTGCGAGTCGATCGGCCAAGAGAAACCCGGCATTGTGCCGGGTATTCTCGTACTCCGGGCCAGGATTCCCCAGGCCGATGATCGCGCGCAGGGCCTACTCCTTCTCGGCGGCCTCGCCCTCTTCGTCGGGCTTCGGCTTCCGGATGAGCTCCGGCTCGGCCGGGGCTTCGGCAGTAGCACCGGGGGTAGCCGCGGCTTCCTCGGTTCGCGGAGCCACGCAGCTGCAGACCGGCTGATTGGGCGGATTGAGGACTTCGGCGTTGGGCACCTTCACGTCACGGACGAAGACCGACTTACCGATCAGCAGGTTGGTCACGTCGATGTCGATGTGGGACGGGATATCGCCCGGGAACACCAGGATCTCCAGCTTGTGCATGACCTGATCGAGCACGCCGCCGAAGTTCCGCACGCCGTCGGCGGTGCCCACGATGTGCACCGGCACTTCGACGGTGATCTTCTCGTCGGCCCGGACTTCGTACAGGTCCAGATGCAGGATGTCGGTCTGACGCAGCGGGTGACGCTGGATCTCGCGGATCAGCGCCTTCACCGGGGCGGCGCCTTCGATGGCGACATCGAGAATGGTGCTGCCGGCGGCGATACTGCCGAGCAGCTTGCCGAGGCTGGCGGCTTCAACCGAGAGCGACTCGGCGGCGCGGCCATGGCCGTAGATCACGGCCGGGACGTTGCCCGAGCGGCGGAGGGAACGTGAGGAGCCCTTGCCGGAGCGCTCGCGACGGGAAGCCTTGAGGGAAGCGGACTGTGCCATAATCGGATCCTGTACTGGGGCGCCCTCTCGGGGCCCGGGTCAATCGAACAGCGAGCTGACCGACTGATCGCTGTGGGTGTAGCCGATCGCCTTCGCCAGCAGCGGGGCAATCGACAGAATTTTGAGTTTCTCGAACTTCCGTTCCGCCGGAATGGCGATGGTGTTGGTCACCGCCACTTCGGTCACCGGGCTGTTCTGCAACCGTTCCACCGCCGGCCCCGACAGGAGTGCGTGGGTGGCGCAGCAATAGATATCCAGGGCGCCCAGACGCTTGAGCGCGTGTACCGCTTCCGACAAGGTGCCGCCGGTATCGATCATGTCGTCCGGGATGATGCAGTCTTTTCCCTTGACGTCACCAACCACGTTTACCACTTCGGCCACATTGGCCGAAGGCCGCCGCTTGTCGATGATCGCCAGGGTGGCGTTGAGCCGTTTGGCGAACCCCCGGGCCATCTTGGCCCCGCCGACATCGGAGGCGACCACCACCAGGTCGCGGAGCGACTTCTGGCGGTAGTGATTCACAAACACCGGGGCGGCATAGAGGTGATCGACCGGAAGGTCGAAGAACCCCTGCATCTGGTGGGAATGGAAATCCATTCCCAGAACCCGGTCGGCCCCGGCAGCGGGCACCATGTTGGCCATGAGCTTGGCGCTGATCGCCACCCGGGGCTGGTCTTTCCGGTCCTGTCGGGCATACCCGAAGTAGGGAATGACCGCCGTAATCCGGGCCGCGCTGGCTCGCCGCGCGGCGTCGATCAGGAGGAGCAGCTCCAGCAGATTCTCTGCGGGGGGATTGGTCGGCTGAATGACGAAGACGTCCCGGCCTCGGACGTTCTCATCGATCTTGACGAACAACTCACCGTCGCTGAACCGCTTGACCGTCACCTGGCAGAGCGGCTGTCCCAAGTGCGCCGCAACTTCCTCGGCCAGCGGCCGGTTGGCCGTTCCCGAGAGCAGGAGCATTTGGCTGCGGGACAGTAGCTCGCTCATAAAAATAGCCCACAAGCTTAATCGCGAGTGGGGGTTAGGTCAACTCGGCAATCCTAGTCGGTGACGACCAGGACGCCCCGGCGGCTGATGACGGTTCCTCCCTCCCCACGAATGGTTACCTGGATGGTATAGGGGCCGGGCTGGAGCTGGTCCAGACCGATCAGTCGTTCGGTCTCCGCCATCGATTCCTCGGCGTTGTCCCGGAAGGCCAGCCGCAGCGCCAGCCGCCGGGATTGGCCGACCGAACGGAACAGTTCGATCTCACTGGTATAGCTGGTCTCGGTGATCAACCCCGCCAGCTGGTAATAGAGGCGCAGCGGCTCGGTCCGGCTGATGGTTCCGGTGGGGTTGAGGAAGACCTTGGTTTTCCCGGACCACCAGGTGAGTCCGGAAGACTCCTTGCCGAGTACCAGGTCGCTGAGGGACAAGCCGAGGGTTCCGTCTCCGATATCCACCGAATCCATGGCCAGAGACACACCACTGGTGCCCTCAGGATTGGAAATCGTCAGCCGGGTCTGATAGAAGCCCGGGTCGAGTTCCATGTCCTCGGTTAGTTGTAACGCTGCCCGGCCTTTGAGCGGCGCCGCCGCTCGAATGGTGCGCATGGTATCCCGGTCGAGGCGAAGCTCCCCGGTAACCGGGGCCAGGGTGAGGTGGACCTGCAGCCGGTACAGCACCCCGCTGTCCCGCACCTCGGGGTTGAGCTCGGAGCCGGGCGTGGCAAGGGTGAAGAGCACCCGGGCAGGGCTCTTGTCGTTGCGGGGGAAGGAATAGATCCTGGCCGCGGGATGCAGAGTCCGCTTGAACCGGCGGATATAATCGTCACTGGTAGTCAGCTCGCCGAAAGTGCTATCCCACTCCGCGGCCCAGCGACGGGCGATCTCCGGTGGGATTCGTCGGCCGGCCACCTCGTACTTACAGAACTTCATGGAAAGATTGCAGGCTGTTCCCGGGTAACCCTGGCCGTCCACCCGTACCAGCAGATCCCGCCCATCCCGTTTGTAGGCCCAGAACATTCCGGCGATGTCGTCCGGCTCGCCATGGCGCATGTAAATCAGACCTCGGGCCCCGAATTCATTCGCATCAAGCTGACTGCCAATCAGAAGGGACTGTTCACCCCACAGTTTGTCGGTCTCGAAGCTGGTGGTGTCGCTGGCTCCATCGGACCCGATCGAGACGGCCTGACGCAACAGCGCCTGACTCATCTTCTGCGCCACGGTGAGGCTGTCGGTATAGATGCCGAGGCCGTTGGGCCGGAAGCTGCGGCGGGAGACTTCATAGCGACGATAGTGCTCGACCAGGCGGTCGCCCCGCCGGACACCGGCTTCGACCTCCCGCCGGGTCCAGAAGCGCCTGATCCATTCGGGCCGGTCGACCGACATGGTCTCGTCGAATTCGTTCAGCTCGCCCGGCAACGCCACAAGGGAGAGGTTCTTCCGGATCAGGAAGTAGGTGGCGAGGGATTCGGTTCTCGCGGTGGCGCCCCAGTAGTCGTCCAGCGCGGCGTCCCGCTCGCCTCGGAAGAACCGCTCCCGGGCCCTTTCGAACAGCGCGACGCCGCTGTCTCCCCCGGCCGCGAGATAGCGGCTAATCAGACTCAAGGTCGAGTCGCGCTGACCACCTTCCCGCTCCATCCGGATCCGCAGCAGTAGGACCCGGGCCGACTCTTTTCCCCCGCGGCTGGCAGCCCGGCGGAAGGCGTTCCGGGCGATCGCGCTTGATCCCCACAGTGGATTCCGTTCGACCACCTCGGCTAACGCGTCGGAAGCCTCGGGATAATTGGGGTCGGCATCCAGTGACCGGGTGAATGCAATGCCCGCATCGGTCAGATAGCTGGTTCCTTCGGTGTGACACCGGGCTGGACGTACCGGGAAGTTGCCCAGCGCCAGCGAACGCTGAGCCTGACCTACGCCAAACCACGCCGCGGCATTGTTGCGATCGCGCTCGGTGATGTCGCAGTTGTACTGGAGTGCGGAGTCGAGCGGTTGACGCGAGAGGTCCGGAGCCTGACCGGGGAGCGGGCCAGGCGGGAGCGCGGCGAGGAGAAGCAGGGAGCTGAGGAGGGTCCGCATGGCTCTGGTGACGACGGAGCGGACGAACGCTTCACTACATCATTGGCCCCGGTGGATTCGAACCACCATTCTCAGATCCAAAGTC
>CAZOES010000061.1:0-24627 GCA_964578865.1 uncultured Gemmatimonadaceae bacterium
GCCCACTAGCCCACTAGCCCACTAGCCCACCAACTCAAAATCCGTAATTAACCCCGGCACAGATCTGCGAACTTGCCTTGAGCCGGTCGGTAAGCCCCGGCATCTTGGCGATGTATTCAGCCCGGTCCCGCACTCCGTAGACGAACTCCTCCAGATACTCCTGCAGCTTGGCCGGTTCCCGCGAAATGTCTTCCCAGGCCACGTAGAAATCGTTGTCGCGGTCGTAATAGCCCTGAGCGTAGGAGGGATGACAGCCCCACGGCTCTACCACCACCGCGTCGACAATCATGCCGGGAATCAGGGTCCGATTGGGATCGGCCCGGATGATCGATTCATCCACCAGCTCCTCCACCACCACGATCACCCGCTTGGAGGCGAAGGCCGCCTCCTTCTGAACGCCGAGCAGACCCCAGACCTGGGCGTTGCCGTTGGCATCGGCCCGCTGGGCGTGGATGACGGTGACATCGGGATTGAGGGCCGGAACCGTGGCCAGCTCTTCGCCGGTGTAGGGGCACTTCACCGTCTTGATCTGGGGATTGGCTACCGGGAGATCGGTGCCCATGTAGTTCCGCATCACCCAGAACGGCAGACTCGCCGCGCCGGCCGACATCCGGGCCACCATTCCGAAGTGGCTGTACTCCTCGATCTCGAGCGGAGGAGTGCCTTTCTCCACTGCGCGGCGGAAAGCATGCAGGGATCCAGCTCCGGGGTTCCCCGCCCAGGAGAAGACCAGCTTCCTGGCGCAGCCCGCCGCAATCAGCTGGTCGTAGATCAGATCAGGCGTGAGCCGGCAAATCGTGAGATCCTTCCGCTTCTGCCGGATGATCTCGTGCCCGGCCGCGAAACAAATCAGATGGGTGAAGCCTTCGATCACCACCGTATCGCCGTCTCTCACGTGGGCGGCGATCGCGTCTTTCATCGAGACGACTTTGGAGTTCATGGGGTCACCGTCACGGCGGCGCGCTGCAGTTCACCGATCAGCAATGCGGCCGCGCCGGCCAGATGCTTCTCCAGCCGTTCGGCCGCAAGATCGGCATTGCGCTCGTACAAGGCTGCCAGGATTTCCCGATGCTCCCGGTCGAAGGTTCCCCGGTGCCGCAGCATCAGACCATACAGCGTCCAGTATCGGTCCACTCGGCGCAGCAATCCGGCAATGAGTTCATCCATCCGGGGCCGCTCGCTCAGAGCGTAGATCTGCTGGTGGAAATCCACATCGTGGGAACCCCACGCGGCACCATCGTCGGCCTGCTCCGCCGCATCAAGAATCCGGGACGCCTGCTCCAGCTGACCCCTGGTGAGTCTCGGCGTCGCCCGCCGGATTGCCGCAGTCTCCAGGATGGCCCGGATCTCATAGATCTCGGCGATTTCCTCGGGCGAGAGGGCGCTGACTGTGGCGCCGCGGTTGGCCTGGTAGGTCACCAATCCTTCCGATTGCAGCTGACGCAGCGCCTCCCGCACCGGAATGTGACTGACCTGCAACTGCGCCGCGATCTCATCCTGCGGCAACGGCTGGTTGGCCTTGAGATGTCCGGTGGTAATCGCCTCGCGCAGCACCGCCGCGACCAGTTCATGGGTCGCCTGTTTGCGGAGCCGGGGGATTCGGTCGAGGACTTGGTCTAATTGCACGGGAGTTCCGAGAGTTCCGAGTTGACCGCCTGACCGCCTGCGCCTGACCGCCATCTTGCGCAAGAATATATCATATATTATCCTCCCAACGTCAAGCATTGCATGGCTTTCTACACTCGCCGTGCCGCGCCCCAGCACCAGATGAGGTCTCCCATGGACGCGACTCCCAAGCAGCCAATGAAGGCCGGACAGCCGATACCCTACCCGCCCCGTTTCGACTACGTCGAGCCGGACTGGAACCGTATTCCCGGGTTCAAGGGTGTGAGCAAGGAGGACTGGGAGAACGCCACCTGGCAGCGCAAGCACACCATCAAGAATCTCAAGGAATTCAAGGCGGCATTGGGGCATCATCTGCCCGATGATCTCGCCAGCAGCATCGAGAAGGATCACGAGCTGCGCGCCACCATGTCGATGTTGATCCCGCCGCACATGATCAACACCATGAACGTGGCCGACCTCTGGCACGATCCGGTCCGCCGTTACATGGCGCCGGCCATGGATGATCGGCTCGCCGAGTGGGCCAACCATCCCAAGGCCTCCCGCGACAGTCTCCACGAACAGGACATGTGGGTGGTGGAAGGTCTGACCCACCGCTACCCCACCAAGGTGCTGGCCGAGTTGTTGTCGACCTGTCCCCAGTACTGTGGCCACTGCACCAGGATGGATCTGGTCGGGAATGATGTGCCCCAGGTGGAGAAGCTCAAGTTCAACATTCCCCAGAAGGATCGGCATCAGCAGATCCTCGACTACCTGCGGAAGACTCCCACCGTCCGCGACGTGGTGGTCTCAGGTGGCGACATCGCCAATCTGCATATCAGCCAGCTGGAGCCGTTCGTCAGCGCGCTGCTCGATATCCCCAACATCCGGGACATCCGGCTGGCCTCCAAAGGTCTGGCCGGTCTGCCACAGCACTACCTGCAGGACAGCGTGATCGAGGGACTCGAACGGCTGGCCAAGAAGGCGTTTGACCGGGGAGTGGACCTGGCCCTCCACACCCACGTGAATAACGCCCAGCAGGTCACCCCGCTGCTCGGCAAGGCCACCAAGAAGCTGCTCGAGATCGGCTTCCGCGACGTTCGTAATCAGGGCGTGCTGCTCCGCGGCGTGAATGCCACCACCCAGGATCTGCTCGATCTCTGCTTCATGTTGCTCGATCACGCCAAGATCCTGCCGTACTACTTCTACATGTGCGACATGATCCCCAACTCGGAGCACTGGCGGGTGGCGCTCTGGGAAGCCCAGCAGCTGCAGCACGACCTGATGGGCTATCTGCCCGGATTCGCGACTCCGCGCATCGTGTGCGACGTGCCGTTCGTCGGCAAGCGCTGGGTCCACCAGGTGGCCGAGTACGATCGGGAGAAGGGCATCAGCTACTGGACCAAGAACTACCTCACCAGCATCGAGTGGGGCAATACCGAGCTGCTGAACAAGAAGTATGAGTACTACGACCCGATCAACACTCTGCCGGCTGCCGGACAGGCCTGGTGGCGGACCCATGCAGCCCAGATCCCGACCGAGCCCACTCACGCCGTTCACGCGTAGGGCGACCCGTTGGGTCGCCCCGACGCGTGCACGGCTCATCCGATTCCTTCGTACCGGGCGACCTAACGGGTCGCCCACCAGACCCAGAGCAATCCGATGACTGCCACCCGCGATTACCCCCGCCTGCTCACTCCCCCGCCCGGCCCCAAGGCCAAGGCGATCATCGAGCGCGATACCGCGTGGACCTCGCCCTCCTACATCAAGGAATACCCCCTGGTGATTGCCGGTGGTAAGGGCGCCATGGTCGAGGATGTCGATGGCAACCGGTTCATCGACTACATGGCCGGTATCGCGGTTTCGTCGACCGGGTATAACCACCCCAAGGTGGTCGCGGCCATCAAGGAGCAGGCCGACAAGTTCCTCCACATCTGCGGCACTGATTTCTACTTCGACGGTTTCGCCCGACTGGCCGAACGGCTGGCCCACCTGGCCCCCGGTAAGAGCCGCAAGCGGACCTTCCTGTCCAACTCCGGGACCGAAGCGGTCGAAGGGGCCATCAAGCTGGCCCGCTACCATACTCGACGCCCCGCCTTGATCGCTTTCCAAGGCTCGTTCCACGGTCGCAGCTACGGCGCGATGTCGCTGACTTCCAGCAAGGCCAAGCAGCACAAGCATTTTGGCCCCCTGCTCCCGGAGGTTTACCACATCCCCTACGCCAATCCCTATCGCAGCGCCGATCCGATCGACTATTCACTCAGCGCACTGCAGGATCTCTTCACCCGTCAGGTCGATCCGACCGACGTCGCCGGCATCTTCATCGAGCCGATTCAGGGTGAAGGTGGCTACGTCATTCCGCCGGTCGGCTTCCTCAAGGCGCTCCGTGAGATCTGCGACCAGCACGGCATCCTGCTGGTGGCGGACGAGGTGCAGAGCGGAGTGGGCCGGACCGGGAAGATGTGGGCCTGCGAGTGGGACAACGTGGAGCCCGATATCCTGGTCAGCGCCAAGGGGCTCGGCAGCGGCATGCCGATCGGCGCCTTCATCGCCAAAGAGTCGGTGATGACCTGGGAAGCGGGTTCACACGGTTCGACCTATGGCGGCAACCCGGTGGCCTGCGCTTCGGCCCTGGCCACGCTCGACATCGTTGAAGCCATGCTGCCCCAGATCCAGCAGATGGGAGACCGGATGCTGGGCCACGCCAGGAAGCTGCAGGAGACCTACGCAGTGATCGGCGACGTCCGGGGTCGGGGTCTGATGATCGGCATTGAGTTCGTGAAAAACCGCGGCACCAAGGAGCCTTACGCCGAGATTATCGACCGGATCACCGACAAGGCCTTCCGCAAGGGACTGCTGCTGCTGGGCTGCGGCAAGAGCACCTTCCGCCTGGCCCCGCCTCTGGTGCTCGACCAATATGATGTCGACACCGGGATGGGGATTCTGGAGGAGTGTTTGAAGGAAGAGGACTGAGCGGGCGTACAGCGGGCATGTAGCGGGCAGGCGGGCAATGCGTAAGAAGGGTGAGTTCTCCGAGGAGAGCTCACCCTTCGAGTTTATGATCGCCCGCTCCTGGCCCGCTGTACGCCCGCTACACGCCCGCCTACCCGCTAATCACCGTCCTGCTCTGCTCCCTCATAAACTGCTGCACATACCACGGCCCGCAGCCACCCTTGCCGCTGCCACCGCTGCCCTTCCATCCGCAGAAGGCCTGCGCTCCCGGCCACGCGCCCGTGGTAGCCCCGCTGCGCTTGTTGACGTAGGTCACCCCCGCCTCGATCTCGTCGAAGAAGCGGTTGATCTCATCGTCCTTCTTCGAGAAGAACCCGGCTGTCAGTCCGTACTCCACCTTGTTGGCCTCGGCCAGCGCCTGATCCAGACTATCGACGGGAGCCACCGCGAGGAAAGGCACAAACAATTCTTCCGTGAACAGGCTGCTGTTCAGCGGCAATTCTGCGATGGTCGGGGCCACGAAATGACCCTTATCGAATCCCTCACCCCGAAGCCGGGTGCCACCCTGCAAAATCTTCCCCTCTTTCCGGGCCTGTTCGACCGCACCCTCCCAGCGATTAACCGCTTTGCTGTTGATCACCGGACCGAACCAGACATCCTTCTGGGTCACGTCGCCCATTTTGATCTCTCTGGTCCTGGCAATCAGCTTCTCGGTGAACGCCTTGGCCACCGACTTGTGTACGTAGACCCGGCTGGTGGCACTGCACTTCTGATTCTGGAGACCAAAGGCCGAACGCATCACCCCTTCAGCGGCGGCATCGAGGTCGGCGCTGTCCATTACGATAGCGGCGTTCTTGCCACCCAGCTCCATGAGACAGGGCTTGACCCACTTATCTGAAAGACCGTGAAAGATCCGCATCCCCACCGGTTTGGAGCCGGTGAAGACCACGCCATCGGTCATCGGGTGCTGCCAGAGTGAATCTCCGATGTCCCGTCCGTGACCGGTGACAAAGTTGAAGACCCCAGCCGGAACCCCTGCGTCGCGATAGACCTCATACAGCTTGAGCCCGGTCCAGGGAGTGTCTTCGGCCGGCTTGTAGACCACCGCGTTGCCGGTCATCAGCGCCGCCGACGACATCCCGGTGGAGAGCGCCAGCGGGAAATTGAACGGCGCGATACAGACGAACACTCCATAGGGCCGCAGCAGTTCGACGTTCCTTTCGATCGGGGTGAGGTTGGCCATCGGGTGAATGAACCCGTTGTGATCCTCCACCTGCTGGCAGTAGTACTCGATCAGATCGGCCGACTCTTCGGTATCACCCATCGCCTCGAAGCGATTCTTCCCCACCTCGTAGGCCATAATGGCCGAGAGCAGGAACTTCCGCTCCCGGATCAGGTCGGCGGCTTTCCGGAGGATGGCGATCCGTTCTTTCCACGGACGAGCAGCCCAGGCCTTCTGAGCGGCCTTGGCACTGCGAACCGCCAGGTCCACGTCTTCCTTGCTGGCTGCCACGAAGGTGCCCAGCACCATGCTGGTGTCGATCGGGGAGATGTCGACGATCGGATCCAGCCGAGTCACTTCGTGTGGCTTGCCGTTGATGTAGAGCGGATAACTTCGGCCGGCCGATGCGCGTACTTCGGCCAGGGCCTCGTCGAAAGCACGGTGAAACGCCGACAGATCGACGTTGGTCGAGGTATAGGTGATCTTCTGTTGCGCTGCGGTGGCGGTCATGTACTTACTCCAGTGGTGATGCAAATTCTCAGTTGTGTCGTGGGTCGTGGTCGTGAGTCGTGGGCCTAGACCCGCGACCCGAGACCCGCGACCGTCTTCTTCACGGTGACCTCATACGCGGCCATGAAGCGCCGGACGATCTCGTCAATTTCGGATTCTTCGATTACAAAGGGTGGGGCCAGACAGGACAGATCCCCGTTGGTCCCATCGGCCTGACCCATATTGGCCCAGGTCATCAGCCCGGCATTCAATGCTTCCTCCGAGAATGTCTCGGCGAATTTGGCTTTGCGGGGGAACGGCTGGCGGGTCGCCTTGTCCAGAACGAATTCCACTCCAGCAAGGAGGCCCCGTCCCCGCAGATCACCCACATGCGGCAGGGCCCGGAGCGCATCCAGCTTCTGATGAAAGAGCTTGCCCATCCGGGCGCAGCGCTCCACCAGCTTGTTCTGCTTGATGTAGCGCACGGCGGCCAAGCCCGCAGCGGCCAGCACAGGGTGATGCGAGAAGGTCTGGGCATGAAGCAGGGAGCCGGAGCCCTTCGCCAGCGGATCGATCAATCGCCGCGGCGCTGCAACCACCGAAAGCGGGGCATAACCGCCGGTAATCCCCTTGCCGAAGGTCATGATGTCGGGGACCACATCGTACTGTTCGATCGCACTCCAGGTCCCGGTGCGGCCCGCCCCGACCAGCACTTCATCGGCGATAAATAGAACCTTGTGCCGGTCGCAGATCTCCCGGACATTCTTGAAGTACTCGGGTGACGGCACCGAATGGCCGGTCGAACTTCCACCCACCGGCTCGGCGATGAACGCCGCGACATTATCGGCGCCAAGCTCGAGAATCGCCGATTCGAGGCCCGAGCCGGAACATATGGGACAATCGAGCCGCCCGCCTGCCCGCTTCTCGCCCGCCTGCCCGCTGCCGGCTCCACCACACTCACACCTGTAGCTGTACGGCGCCGGAATCCGGTGAATGTCGACCAGCCACTCGCGATAATAGGTCTTGTAATGCTCCCGGGCCGATGCCGAGAGGGCCAGAAGCGTGTTACCGTGGTAGGCGGGAAACAGCGCGATAATCTTGTGCTTGGACGGTTTGCCGGTCTCGACCCAGTATTGCCGAGCCAGCTTGAGGGCTGCTTCGACCGCTTCGGAGCCGCTGCCGAGGAAGTAGAACTTGTCGAGGTCTCCCACCGCGAGGGTGGCGAGCTGGTCGGCCAGCGCTTCGACCGCTTCATTGGTGAACGCAGTACCGTTGAGGTAGGCGATCTTCCCGGCCTGCTCCGCCATCGCCTGCCCGATCTCGGCCACCCCGTGGCCCAGGTTGGCCACGAAGGCCCCCCCGGATCCGTCGAGATACCGGGTTCCGTCCTGGGCGATCAGCCAGCTGCCCTCACCCCTCACAATGAGGGGAAACCTCCGGGTCAGCTTGCGGTAGAATACGTGAGAATCGGGATACTGATAGTGCGTCATGGTGCGGGGGAATCTGGTAGCCCCGAGGGGGGCTACGCCAGTGTACCGCCGATCACCTGCCGGCCAGCCTGATAAACCGGAGAATCATGCATGAGCCCGTATAGTCCACTGCGAAACTCGATCGTCGAAGAAGCCAAACGGCACATCCTGACTGTCTCGGATGCACCGGCCCTCCGCCCCGAGCCAGGAACCCGCCGCGGCGCCGACAAGCTGAAGGAGATTATCACCGAAGCCTGCGAAACTCCGCCGGCCTGGACCGCTGACAACCTCAGGGCCCTGCGGACACCCGGCGTGTGGCTCAACGTGAACGGCAGAGGTGGAACCAGTGACAGCCTGCAGGCGGTGCATTGGTGCGGCATCTTTGCGACTTATGTGCTCCGGAAAGTTGGTCTGAATGTGAAGTGGCGTTCCGGGATCGGCATCATCAACATCGGGGCGACGAAATTCGTCACCAAGAAGAATCGGGGGGACAAGAAGGGCGACTTCGACCCTGCAAGTTTCGATGCGGGCGACGTACTCGCCATCCCCAGAGCCAACCATCACTTCATCGTGGTGGAAGCGGCCCCCGATTCTAAGGCATTACGCTGCATCGCGGGCAACGGAAGTCAGCAGCAGATTGAATGGCAGACCCACGCGAAAGACGAGATCGTCGCTCACTACAGTCTCAGCTGGGACCCTTACGCCTCACGATTGTGAGAACCATGGCCCGCGACCCCCAGCCCGCGACCACTGCCTAGACCGCATCCCACGCCGTCGCGTGTCGCGCGTCGGTCGGCCCGGAATACGCCCGCTCGACCCGGGCCACTCGAACTTCGTAGTGTTCGTAGTAGTTCTTGATCCCGAATTCCTGAGCCGCCTGGTGTTCGGCCACGTCCTTCCAGGCCCGAATGGCCTCGGGGCTCTCCCAGTATGAGAGCGTGAAGCCGAAGCCCTCAGCGTTCCGGACTGCCTCGAAGCCGAGGTAGCCCGGTTGCTGCCGGGCCAGGTGATTCATCTTTTCAGCCATCGCACCGTAGCCATTGTCACCTGGAGTCCGCCGCGAGGTGAAGATGACCACGTAGTAGGGTGGCTTGAGAAAAGGCGCGAAGGCAGGGTCCTGGGTCATACAATCTCTGAGAGATGGGAGAGAGTTAGACGAATCGCTGCCCCAAGAGTTTCGTCCGTCTGCGACCGAGCGCCCTTAGGAGTCCGAAGGACGACTCGGCGCGAGGGAGTCCTTAGGGTCCGTCTTCACACCAACTTCGCCCCATTCGGCACCTTCCGCTCCGGCATCGCCAGCACAATCGCGCCGCTTTCGTCGGCGAAGCCGGTCACCAGCACCTCAGAACGAAACGGCCCGATCTGTTTGACCGGGAAATTGATCACCCCCAGCACCTGCCGGCCCAGCAGATCTTCCTTCTTATAGTGCACCGTGATCTGGGCGCTGGAGCGCTTAATCCCGAACTCGCCGAAATCGACTGTGAGCTTCCAGGCCGGCTTCCGGGCCTCGGGGAAATCCTCCACCGCCACAATCGTTCCGATGCGAAGCTCAACCCGCTCGAAATCGGACCAGCTGATGGTATCCATGTGAGTCAGGAGTCAGGAGTCGGGAGAACTGAGGTCGCGTTAGCGACTGCGCACCCGAGCCGCGGCTTCAGCCGCGACGGCGAGCACTTCGGAGATCCGGCCTTTTTCTACGCCCTGCGGGTAGCCAACGTGCAGCTCGTCGGTGCCGGTGACTCGGACGATTTCAGCCGCATTCTCCGCCCGCACACCCCCGCCAGGCAGAATCCGGATCCTTGCGCCAAGCAATCGCACCAGGCTGGCCAGCCCCTGCACTCCCTGAATCGCGCTCCCGGGTCCCGCCCCAGTCAGCACTCGGTCCACCCCCAACCCGGCCAGCAGCTCCACCGAGCGCGCCACATCCGAAGTCCGGTCCACCGCTCGATGAAAAGTGACCGGTAGCGGCTTAGCCCCTTCTACCAGACGGGCGGTCCATTCCCGATCGACCTCACCCCGAGAATCCAATACCCCGATTACCACCCCGTCCGCTCCGGCCCGCCTGGCCTCGGCGATGTCCCACAGCATCGATTCGCACTCCTCGGCGCTGAAGCGGAACTCACCCGGCCGAGGACGAATCATGACGAAGATCGGGATCTCCACCCTGGCGCGAACCGAGCGCAACAATCCCGGTCCCGGCGTGGTGCCACCTCTCGGCAGGTCGGCGCAGAGCTCCAGTCTTCCGGCTCCCTCGCGCTCCGCCCCGATGGCTCCCTCCAGGGTCTCCACCGCCGCTTCAATCAGGATGCTCAACGTTTCTCCAGCAGTTGCAGCGCCCGTCCGGCGGCGTCGAGCCGGCGGGGGGTGAATCCGGGATCGGCGTTCTCCCACAGCCGGGCGACCAGCCGGTAGTGGGCAGCGGCGCTATCGCGCTGGCCGGTAGCTTCCCAGGCCTGGGCCAGACGCTCGTGGGCGTCGGTGTGGGTGAGATACAGCGCGGCACCTTCGAATGCGGATCGGATAATCACCTGAAGCAGCGGGATGGCTTCGCCGGGGCGCTTGAGCCGCATCAGTGAACCCGCCATCTGGTAATTGATTCGGGTGTAGCCCGAATTGCGCGAGGTGATGGCAGTACGGAACTCGGCGACCGCTCGATCATCCATTCCCCGCGCCTGAAACAACAGTCCGCGCACGTAGTGGTGCAACCGCCGGTCGCGTTCCAGTCCGCTGACCTGGCCCAGCCGCTGCATGGTATCGGCCAGAGCCGCAAGCCTGAGGGTATCTCCGCCTCCCGCCAGGGCGGTGGCGAGATGGGTATAGGACCAGACCCGGTTGCGGGCGATCAGCGAGGAATCTTCGAACGGCACCGAAGTCCGGCTGATTGAATCGAACAACGCCGCCGCTTCCTTGAACCGGCCCAGCTCAAACAGAACCTGGCCCTGCAGGTAAGCGCTCAACGGCGCGGAACCGCGCGGAGTAGCCTCAGCCTTCCCGGTGCGATAGTTCCTGGCCAGGTCCAGCGCCTCGGTCATCCGGCCGAGATGGCGATAGGCCAGCGCGAGGTTCCAGTATCCTTCGGTCCGCTCCTGACTTTCGCCGGTCTGGATCACCGAGCGCGAAAGCTCCCCCGCCGAATCGAACTGATTGTTCCACATCTGCATGGGAATCAGGAATCGCACCGTCTCTTTGATATCCGGCAGCAGCGAGTCGGCCCCTCGTAGTGATTTCCGGGCGGAGTCCGCCATTCCCATCTGGGAGAGCACCAGCGCCATGTATCGGCGAGGCGTTGCCACCGCCGGCTGCAGCCGTACCCATCGTTGAGCTATCGCCAGAGCGGCTGACAACGAATCTTCCTGGATCAAGCTGCCGATCAACGCAGAAGCAGCCTCGCAACCGAGACAGCGGACTTTTTGACCCTTGAAGCCGAGCGAGTCCCGGGCGATGGCCTCGAGGAAAGGCCCCCGGGCGGCGTGGAAGTCGGCGGCGTTGATCGCGCCCTGCCCCGCCATGATGTAACCCTCCACCTCGGTGGGATACCGGACAGTCAGAGTCTCGGCATACGCCCGCACCGATGGAGATGAATTGCTGAAGGCCCAGGTGGCCCGGATCAGCAACCGCTCGCGATCGCCCGCCCGGTCGGCCAGATCCACCGCCCGCTTGAGTCGGATCGCGCCTTCGGCTCGAGAACCACTGGAGGTGGCCAGGCTGTAGTAGAACTGCGCCATCGCGAAGGTCGAGTCCTTGGCCAGCGCCTGGGCGAACAGCTTCTCGGCCCCGGCCACGTCTCCGCCATAGTACGACCGCAGGCCCGCTTCATAGGCCCGATAGGCATCCACCGAGCGAGTCGAGACGTCGGCCACTGAACCCACCGGGGCCTGGCCACCGATGTCATCGACCAGCCGACCGGTGCCGCTATCGGCCAGAGCGAAGAGATCGGGCCCCTGGATGGTGTAGGCGTGAAGCACCCCGCCGGTGGCCAGATCGACTCGGCGGAGGTCGAGTCGCAAGTACCCGGCGGTCACCTCGTACAGCGCGCCATCGACCAGCTCAGTGGCTCCGGCCCTGCGGGCGGCCGCCACGATCAGACCGGTAGTAGTGTCGCTGGCCGTGCCCAGCTCGCCTAACAATTCGTACATCCGTGCCGAGCTGATCATCCGGACCCCGGCGGCCCGGGCCAGATTGGTTGCCAGCATGTCGGCCAGAGGCTGGCCCATGCTTCCAGGACCGCTCCTGCCGTAGTGGGCAATCCGACCGACCGCCACCACTCGCTCGGACGGCGCCGCTGCTGCTGCCGGCCTTCTGGCCAGGGTCAGGATCGCGGTGGTAATCCCAACGATCACGACGGCCGCGGCAGCCCAGGGCCACCACCGACGGTTGTCAGATCTGGGAACTGGAGTGGAGGTAATCGCATCCCGCGGAACCGTGAGCGTAGCCCAGCCACTGGTATGGCCTGACTGCTGTCCCACCGGTAGGTCGACATCGGAGATCTCGCCGACAGCGGTTTCGGTTGGTGAACTGGGCGGGAGCGGCGGGCTTTCCTGCGAAGCAATGCTGACTGAGGCTGGGGCGGCGGCTTCTCCCGCCGAGCCTCGGAGCCGAGCGGCCAGAACCAGCACTTCGCGATCGGGGGGAAGATCCAGTTCCTGCCGGATCAGGCTCTCATACACCCTGGAGTGCTGCAGCGCGCCGGCCACGTCGCCCTGAGCGGCCAGGCTTTCCATCAATTGGCAGGCAATCCGGGCGTTGAGGGGATCCTGCGCCGCCAGTTTTCGAAGCCACCCGGTGGCGGCGCGATGCTCGCCCCGCTCACTGGACCGTGTCGCCAGGCTGTGCAGCAGGTCAACCAACTCGTGATTCAGCCCGACCCGGCTGTCTTCCACCCATTTCTCGAACGAATCGGCGCCCGGGAGGTGGAAGCCCTCGAGAAACCTCCCCTTATAGAGGTCGGCGGCCCGCTCCAGATCTCCGGTGGCGGCCGCATCGTGGAACTCCCAGAGATCGCAATGAACCACGTCGGGGTTGAGCCGGAGATCCTTCACCCCGATGAAGGCCTCATCGGACCCGAGATCCCGCCGAAGGGCATAAAGCGCCTGGGCCAGCGCCCGCCTCCCCCGCTCTTCATCGGCGTCGGGCCACAGATAAGCCAGCAAGGCATCCCGAGTCACCCCCCGTTCACCCGCCACCGCCAGCAGAGCAACCAGCGCAAGGCGACGAGGCTGAGCCGCAGCGCCGCTGACGGCCCGGCCATCATCGCTCACGTACAGGCCGCCTAAGACGTTGATCCTGAGCACGTTAGCTCGGGTGATTTTCAGGTGATAATGGGGCGAGTCGGGCGAAATTCCCGCGTGACTGGCGCCGGTATACTAGGCGCCGTTCACCGGGCCGGCAACTCAGAATCGGCTCGCCGATGAGAAGGCGCAGTAGCGGAGCAGGTGGCGCCAGGCTGATCGGCTGTACGCAACCCACGAGAAGAGGAGACCACCATGAAGGCGCTGATGCTGTTCCCGATCGGCCTGGCGGCGACGCTGGTGACAGCCACCCCGTCTGGTTCCGCCCATGAGGGATTGGTCCAGGGGGCGATGCGGACCAACCTTGCGGGTCAGGCGGTGTTTGGTCCGGTGGTTGGGGCGCAGGCCTGCGCGGGTAACAGCTGCAGCGCCTCCTTCTCCCTGGAACTGGGCGCCTACAGCGACAACGGCGCGGTGGTCTTCAGCCGGGTCACCGCCGAACGGCCTCGAGTCGGCACCTACAAGGTGACGGCCTTTGGTCCCGGTGCTGAAAGCCCGGAGCAGTTTCATGCGATGGTGACGCTGGGTTCGGTGGCGTCCCCGTTGGGTGCGTTCCGCGCGGTGAGTGGCAGCGTGACGATCCTGCAGTCGAGCGAAGAGAAGATCGTGGGCCGCTATGAAGTGAAGGCGATCGGCTTCCTGGCCGCGGATCCGGATAACGAAACCCGCGAGATCACCGTGCGGGGTGGCTTCACCGCTGAGCCGGCGGCCCGAGCGTCGACCTTCGAGGCTTCGGCTCACGGCGCGATCAAGGCGGAGCCCAGTGGTTCGGCCTCGTTCGGGATGGTGGATGAAAAGGGGTTGCCCCTGTTCACCCTGAACCTGGGTGCCTACAGCGAGCAGGGCGCGATCGTGCTGACCCGGGGCGGGGCTCGGCCGGCCCCCGGAGTCTATCGGGTGAGTTCCTCCTGGACTCAGAGTCCGGTCGACTTCCACGGGTTGATCGTGACCGGTTCGCCCAGCCGACCCACCGGGGTGTTCCACGCCCAGAGTGGCAGCGTGACGATCACCGGTTCAACGGCCGATCGCATGACCGGGACTTTTGAATTGCATGGCGTCGGCTTTCTGGCCAGCGATCCGGAGACCGAAGATCGCGAGCTGGTGGTGACCGGATCGTTCAGCGCGTCCGCGGGCGGCAATACTCTGACCCTGACTGTGAGATAACCCACGATGTCGTTGAAGAACCGGATTCGGAGCATGTATGAGTGGTACCGCGCGCTGCGTTCGCTGCAGCGGATCATGGCGACCATGACAGTGCTGATGCTGCTGGTGAATGCCTGCGGCGATGACGAGGGGCCCACTGGAGTGGATGCCAAGTCGAAGGTCACGGTCATCAACGGGTCGGATCACAGCGTGTGGTACGTGTTCACCCGACCCTGCGGCAGCCACACCTGGGGCGAGGATCTGCTGGGCTCGACCATCATTCGGGTGGGCGAGACGAAAACGATTTCAGTGGTTCCCGGGTGCAGGGATATCCGGGTGGAGACCGATCCGACCCTGGCCGGCGCGCATCAGTGGGACGCGAAGGAATTGGCGCCGGCCGGACGGGACACCCTGACGCTGAGCGCGTGGAGTTACGAGGACTAGCGGTGAGCAGCGAGTTGGTGAGCGAAAATGAAGTCGGTTTCAAGCCAGGGAGTACGTATCAAGGACAGCGATCGAGGGGTAGCGAGGCCACACCCCTTGATGCTGCCCAGCCTGACAAACCACGTGTCCGTGCTGGTGAGTCAACCCGATAACTGGCGATGAGGAGATGGTACGGCAATGAGGATCATGTATCTGGTGGATCGGCCGTCGGATGACATAGCCCAGGTGGCGGGCTGGTTCATAGAGCAGTGGGGTCACGACAGCGTTGAGCTGTGGCTGCCGCTGCTGGGCGGGCTGATGGGGCACCGGGCTCTGCCGACCACCTTCGTGGCGGTGGAGAATGACAAGCTGCTCGGGACGGCGAGCCTGGTGGCCAATGGCACCAGCGCGCTGCCCCAGTACTCGCCCTGGCTCACCTCGTTGCTGATTCCGTCCGGCAGCCAGGGTCGCGGTGTTGCCGCGGCGCTACTCCGCCGAGTCGAGGTCGAAGCTCGGGCGCTGGGATATCCCCGCCTGTACTTCCAGACCACCGGGGCAGTTGAACCCTTCGAGCGGCTCGGCTGGCGCTGGGTCGGATCGGTGATCTCAGGCAGCCAGCCCACCAAGGTGCTGGCGCTGGAGCTGGGTTCAGTGGAGCAGGCAGCGTGACACCCGAACGGGCTCGGATGGTGCGGGAGAGCTGGGAGCGGCTCGCGCCGGTAGTGCCCCGGGTCGCCCACACCTTCTACCAGCGTCTCTTCGAGCTGGAGCCGGCGGCCAAGGCACTGTTCCGTTCGGTCAATCACGACGCCCAGGTCGAGAAGCTGACGCTCTCGATCTCGACGATCGTCGCATCGCTGGACGATCCCGAGACCCTGATTCCCCATCTCTCTCAGCTGGGACGGCAGCACCAGGCCTATGGGGTGACCGACCGCAACTATGAAGTGCTGGGAGACGCCCTGTTGGGCACGCTCCGCACCACGCTGGGGAACGACTGGACCGCTGAGCTGCATGACGCCTGGGTCGAGGCCTACACCCTGATCTCGTCAGTGATGAAACGAGCCGGACAACGAGCGTCCGGCGCAACCCCGGTAGTGGTCGAATGAGTGGCGTAACGACCATGGAAACCGCGGCGGCAGGTGCCCGGCTTTGGGCGGGCTGGACCAGCAGGAAGAAGGGACGTGGGATCGTGAGCAAGGACCAGGTGTTGCATCCGAAGTTGAAGGACATTGAGATGGAGCTGGCGGCCTCGACTACCCGGGCCGCGATGCTGGTTGACCGGGTGGGTGAGACCAAGTTCCACCTGCGCCCGGAACCGGGGCGCTGGTCGGTCGCGGAGTGCATTGACCACCTGACTCTGACTACCCAGGCCTATCTGCCGCTGATCGATGATGCGCTGCAGATCGGCCGGCTGCTGGCCGTGAAGGGGCCGCGTCGCTTCCGACGCGACCTGACCGGCTGGCTCCTCTGTGCCATGTCCGAACCGCCCTATCGCTACAAGGCCTTGACCACCGAACGGTTCACACCCGAATCGACCGGTACCCGGGCCGAGGTGCTGGCCGCGTTCGTCCGGACCCAGCAGGAACTCAACAGCCGGGTCTACCATGCCGAGGGTCTCAACCTGACCCGCTTGACGGTGCTTTCTCCGTTCGATGGAAGACTGCAGTACAACCTGTATTCCTGCTTCCGGATCATTCCGACTCATCAGCGTCGGCACCTCTGGCAAGCGGAACAGATCCTGGAGGAAATCGATCGGCTCACCGGTCACGTGACCGAACCGTTCCGGCTGGCCGAATCGGCCGACTGAGTGATCCACCAGAAACACATCCACAGATGTCACCGATGGCACAGATGGTTTGGCTGGAGCAGGAATCTGTGCAAATCTGTGTCATCTGTGGATTCCTTTTTGACCTTCCTATTCGCCCCGGATTGGTGCATTCTCATTGATCTTCTCCTGATCGATCAAACTCCGCCGACACCGGGGCTGCAATGATTCGCGTTTCTGTTTCCGCTCTTGCTGCACTGATACTCGCCAATTCACTCCCCGCCCAAAGTCCAGCATCGGCGAAACGTCCGTTCGTCGCGGAGGACCTGCACCTGTTAAAAGACGTGGCCGATGCGCAGATCTCGCCCGACGGCAACTGGGTGGCCTACACCGTCAGCTCGGACGACCTTGCGGGAGACAAGTCGGTCAGTGATCTCTGGATGACCAGCTGGGACGGGACCAGTACGGTGCGGCTCACCTCGACCCCCAAGGTCAGTGAGCACACCCCCCGCTGGAGTCCGGACGGCCGTTACCTCTCCTTCCTTTCCAGCCGGGGTGACTCGGGCGAAGTCGATCAACTCTGGTTGCTGAGCCGGCGAGGGGGGGAAGCGGAGCAGATCTCTTCGGTGAAGGAGGGGATCGACGACTATGTCTGGTCACCCGACGGCTCCAAACTGGTTTTCGTGGTGGGCGACAACGACTCCCTGGAAACCAGCGCGGTCATCGATTCGCCGCTGCTCGAAGTTACCGATCTGAACGGCGTTCCCACACCCCAGGACAGGCTCAAGTCTCCGGCCGGCACCGATCCGCCGATTGTGATCGACCGGTTCTACTTCAAAGAGGATTACACCGGATACGTACGCCGCAAGCGGCAGCATCTCTTTCTGTTCGACCTGGCCAGCCGCTCACTGCAGCAGCTCACCATGGGGAACTACGACGACCGGCTTCCGGCCTGGTCGCCCGACGGGCAGTACCTCGTTTTCTCCAGCAAACGGGCGGGGGAAGATCCCGATCGTCACAACAACTGGGACCTGTTCGTGATCCAGGCTGCTCGTGGTGCGGTTCCCCGCCAGATCACGACCTTCACCGGTCCCGACAACGAACCCGATTTCGAGAGCCGTCCGGCGTGGAGTCCGGATGGCCGGTTCATCGCCTACCTGGAAGGCGGGGCCGATTCGCTGATCTATTACGCCGCTCCCAGACTGGCGCTGATTCCCTGGGGTGGCGGCCGGCCGACCATTCTCACCCCGGCACTCGACCGGGCCACTCTCAATCCCACCTGGAGCGCGGACGCCAAAACCATCTATTTCCGGGTGGAGGACGATCGGACCTGGTACCTCGCCAGTATCGCCGCCACCGGTGGCCCGATCGAACGGGTACTCGACGGCCGGAGAGTGGTGAGCGAGTTCACCCGCACCCGCGAAGGAAAGATCGCGGCAGTGGTCGATGCCACCGACCACCCGGCTGAAGTCTTTGCGGTGGAAGGGCCGGTGCTGCGTCCTCTGTCACGCCAGAACGATTCCCTGATGGCAACCCGCCAGATCGCACCGGTCGAGGAAATCTCGGTCAAGAGCAAGGATGGCACTCTGGTCAACGGATTCCTGATGCGTGCCCTGGGTACCAGGAACGCCGCGCCGGCCATCCTCCAGGTGCACGGCGGTCCGGTGTCCCAGTTCGAGAATAGCTTCATGTTTTCCTGGCAGCTCTTTGCCTCACAGGGCTACGCAGTGATCGGCATGAATCCGCGGGGCAGCTCGGGACGGGGCAGCAAGTACTCGCTGGCCATCTGGGCCGATTGGGGCAACAAGGACGCTCAGGACGTGCTGGCGGGAGTCGACTACGCGGTGAAGATCGGCGCGGCCGACTCGGCCGCACTGGGTGTGGGCGGGTGGAGCTACGGCGGAATCCTGACTAACTACCTGATCGCCCAGGACACCCGCTTCAAGGCTGCCACCAGCGGCGCCAGTATCTCCAATATCCTGGCCGGATTCGGGACCGACATGTACGTGCGGGAGTATACCGCCGAGTTGGGCCCCCCGTGGAAGAACCCGGCGACCTACATCAAGTTGTCGTTCCCGTTTCTCCACGCCGACCGGATCAAGACTCCGACCCTCTTTCTCTGTGGCGAGCTGGACTACAACGTGCCGTTGCTCAACTCGGAGCAGATGTATCAGGCGCTGCGTTCTTTGGGAGTTCCCACTCGGCTGGTGATCTATCCTGGTCAGCATCACGGCTTGTCGAAGCCAAGTTATCAGCTGCACCGGCTGGAACAGTATCTGGCCTGGTATCGCGAGTATCTGAAGCACTAGCCGGTAAATCCGAAGGCCTCCCGACGAATGGACGGGAGGCCGGGCCTATCGGCGTCGCGGCGGTCGTGCCGCTGGGGTTGGAGCCGTCAATGGTGGCTCCGACGGTGCAGCTCAGTGACGTCTGAAGATATCGAGATGAGTGTGGTTCATACGGCGCGGCAAGAGAGGTTGTTCGGTCTTGCCGCCCTGCGCCCTCCCCTCAATCAGAGTGCAAGGACCACGATAAGGCGAATGCACAGACTGTCAATCGATGATTCTCGCCACCCCCTTCTCAGGCCCGGGCATTGCGCATGACTGAATCGGCTGTCACCCGATTGGGCCAAGTCGGAGGACCACCACCGGCCGACCTGGTCCGAGGAAAATGGGACGCCGTGATTGTCGGTGGAGGACACAATGGACTGACCTGCGCCTTCTACCTCGCCAGGGCGGGGAAAAAAGTTCTGCTCCTGGAAGCCCGCGACCGCATTGGCGGGGCCTGCACTCTGGAGGACACCTGGCCCGGCTACCGGATCTCTCCCTGCGCCTACGTGGTTGGGTTGCTGCATCCCAAAGTCATTGAAGAATTGAAGTTGCCGGAACGCGGCTATCGCTGGACTCCGGCGATGGGCGGGTATTTCGTCCCGTTCGAGGACGGTTCCAGCATCCAGCTTTGGGACGACGAGGCCAAGGCCGACGCCGAACTGCGGAAGTTCAGTCCGCGGGATGTGAAGGGCCGGCACGACATGCACGGCCTGATGAAGAAGGTGGTAGAGGCGCTCCGACCGCTGAACGACGACGACACCTGGCTGCACCGAGGCCCCAGCCGGGCCGAGCTGGAGCGGAGACTGGGCCATGACCGCGATGCCATCGCCATGCTGTTCGATTGGTCGATCGCCGGGATGCTGGATCAGTTCCTGGTGGACGAACGGATGCGGATGGCTTATCTGGGTCAGGGGGTAGTGGGCAGCGCCGCCAGTCCGTTCGATCCCGGCACGGCATCTCTGTACTACCACCACTTCTCGGGCCGGCTCGACAACGGTGAACCGGGAAGCTGGGGTTACGTCACCGGTGGAATGGGGATGGTCTCCTTCCTTATACACGATGCCGCGGTGGAGGCCGGCGCAACCGTGGCGGCGGGTACTCCGGTCGCCCGCATCATCCCCGGTCAAGGCGTTGAGCTGGCCGGCGGCGAGAGAATCTACGCACCCGTCGTCATTTCCAACGCCGATCCGGTGAAAACCGCCGCCCTCCTTGGCTCGGCCGCGGACAGCGGCTGGAAGGCGAGGGTCGACGCGGTGCCAATGAAGAGTTTTACCATCAAAGTGAACGCCGCCCTCAACCAACTACCCGACTTCAAAGCCCGCCCCGGACCCAGGATGCCGCATCACCTGGCCACGATCAATACTCCGCTCACCCGGGAGGAATGGAAGGCAGGGCATGCGGATGTAGTCGCGGGAAAAATGCCGAAACGGACCTGGACCGAAATCTACCTGCAGACCGCCTATGACTCATCGGTGGCGCCGGACGGAAAGCATGTAATGAGCGTCTTCTCCCAGTACATGCCGTACGCCTTTGCCGATGGGAGTTGGGACGATCACCGGGAAGCGGCCGGCAAAGTAGTACTCGATTCGATCGGGCGATTCTGTTCCAATCTTCCGGAGGCAATCTCAGCAGTCGATGTTCTGGGTCCACCGGACGTGGAAAAACGGCTCGGTCTCACCGGCGGCCAGATTTTCCAAGGGGAATGTCTGCCGCAGTACATGTGGGAGAATCGGCTGGCCTATCGCACGCCGATGGATGGAGTGTACCTCTGTGGGGCCTGCACCCACCCCGGCGGAAGCGTCATCGGTATCAATGGGCGGAACGCCGCCTACGAAGTATTGGGACTTCTTACCTAGGGTCGTATGCGAACATCCGGGAACTGGAGTGGCGGAGTTGTCGCGATGGGCCTGCTGCTTCACGCAGGCCCTCACCATTTGGCGGCGGCCCAATCGAGTGATTCGACCACGGTGATCCTGCTTGGCACCGGAACGCCGTATCCCGATCCCCATCATCAAGGACCATCAGTCGCGGTGACGGTGGGAGAGCGGCTCTTTCTCTTCGATGCCGGCCCCGGCGTCGTACGGCAGATGAATGCGGCGCACCTCCCGGTGAGAGGCGGACCGGTCACGGCCCTCTTCCTGACTCATCTTCACACTGATCACACTCTGGGCTACCCCGATCTGATCTTTACCACCTGGGTGATGGGGCGGCGCCAGCGCCTCAAGGTGGTGGGCCCGCGCGGCACCAAGTCCATGACCGGCCATCTCATCGCCGCATATAAGGAAGACATCGAGGTCCGGACCAACGGGCTCGAACATGAGCCTGCCGGGGGTTACCAGGTGGATGTGCAGGAAACTGACGGGGGGGTGGTCTACGACTCGGCAGGGGTCCGGATCATTGCAGTACGCGTCCCCCATGGGAGTATTGCGCACGCTTTTGCGTATAAGGTCATCGCCCTGGATGGGTCGGTCCTGATCTCGGGGGACACCCGGCCCAGTTCCGCCCTGGAAAAGGCAGCTTCTGGTGTGAACATCCTTATACACGAAGTATATCCCGAGACCCGGCTGGCTCCCGAACCGCGACCGGGAGGTGAGGATTGGCCCCGCTACATGAGGTCTTTCCACACTTCTGACAGGGAACTTGGCGCCCTGGCGGCCCGGGCCCGTCCGGGAATCCTGGTGCTTTACCATATCGTGCGGATGGGTGGGACCGACCAGGAGATGAGGGAGGGGATCCGGGCGGGCGGATACACGGGGAAGGTGGATTTTGGCACAGATTTGGAGCGGTTTACTGTCAGGCAACACTCCGCCCAGTGACCGATTATCGTTCAGGTCGGCCCGGGGCGGGGGACGGCCTGGTTGGGCCAAAGGTGGCGGAGGGAGTCATAGGCCTGCATAGTCATGCGGCATGTTTTACCCCCTGGAACCGGTGACGTGACCCATAGACTTGGGACAAGTGAGCGGCGAGTGCGCGGGTTCACGTTTATCGAGGCCCTGATCGTAATGATCTTCGTGGGCCTCCTGACGTTGTTCGCGATACCGCTACTCAGTCGGTCTTTGAACGCGGCCAACGTGCGCAACGCCCGGACTCTATCGATCGGGATGTATGCGCGCGCCCGCGCCAGTGCGCTGGAGACCGGTCGCATCACCAATCTGGACTTCGCCGGGAATGTGGCCCTGATCCGGGCTCAACCCCGTTTGGTTCCTTTGGCGGGCAGCACCGAAGACACTTTGGGCCAGCCCCAGAACCTCAATGCTCTGTACGGAGTGACGGTCACGGGCAACCCCTCGACCTCACTGTGGATCGACCCACGCGGTCTGGCCAGCTCGACGGCCACGACCATCTACTTTTCCAAGGATGGAAGAACCGACAGCATGTCCGTCTCCGGCTACGGCAGGGTGGTGAAGTAGTGTCGTCCGATACCCGAGGCTTTACCCTGGCCGAAGTGATGATCGCCCTGCTGATCCTCTCGGTGGGGCTGCTGGCCATCGCGGCCAGCTCGGGTTCGGTCTATCGAATGCTGGGTCATGGGAAGCTCTCCACCGAGGTCGCCCATATAGTCAGCACCCGCATGGAGATCCTCCGGCGGCAGGCCAATCGCACCACCCCACGTTGCACCGCAGTCAGCAGCGGCACGGACACGGCCCAGACCAACGTGGTCGAGACCTGGACCGTGACCGGGATCGGGCCGAGCCGCAACGTTATCATCGTAGTGACAACTCCCGCAGGCCACGGTCCGGCCCGAGATACCATCTTCGCGATGCTGGATTGCCGATGAAGGAACGACGCGGCTTTACCCTGGTTGAATTGCTGATGGGTCTCATCGTCATGGGACTGGTCGCGGCCGCACTCACTCGGGTATTCATCACTCAGCAGCGACTCACCGTGGCGCAGGTCGAGCAGGCCTCGATGCAGTCGAACGTACGGACCGGTACTCTGATTCTGGCCAACGAGCTCAGAGAGTTGGCCGCGGGCGTCACCGGGGGAAGCGACATCAAGACGTTCAACGCCACCACCATCAGTTATCGGGCCATGCGGAGTCTGGCACTCGCCTGCCGAATCTCGTCAGGCTCGGTGCGAATCCGGACCAATCCCGTGTACGGTGCCCGGCCGATTACCGCGGGCCGCGACTCCATGCTGCTGTTCGTGGAGCATAATCCGGCGACCGACACTGACGACGAATGGGTGAGTCTGCCGATTATCTCGATCAGCGCCTCCACCTGTCCCGATAGTTCGCCGGCCTACCGGCTGGCGACCTCCGGCCCGCCCCCGGTCAGTGAAGTTGTTACCGATGCCCCGGTCAGGACCTTCGAGATCATGGAGATTGCGCCGGTCGCGGCCGGTGGTCACAACTGGCTGGGAGCTCATTCGCTGACCGATCCGGCAGCCCCGCCCCTGACTCCGGTAGCCGGACCCATTACCCTCGCGGGACTGAGCTTCGGATACTTCGATACCAACGGCAATCCCACCGGTATCCGGAGCAATATTCGCAGTATCCAGATAACCTTACGAGGCCAGACCGACTGGGATGTGCGGCCCGGAAGTACCATCGGAGTTCCCCTCCAGCCGTTGCTCGACAGCCTGGTGACCACGGTAACGCTCAGAAATGCGAGGCTACCATGATTCGCGTTTCCGCTTCGAATGGTGAGCGGGGTGTAGCCCTCCCGCTGGCGCTGTTTACCCTGGTGATTGCGGCGGTCATGATAACCGCGGTGTTCTGGGTTGCCCGGATGGAACAGCGGATGGGGTACAACAGCATCGCTTCAACTCAAGCCTTCGAGGCCGCCGAGACCGGAGTGGTCCAGGTGCTCACTACCTGGGACAAAGCCACTTATAACGTTCTGACGACCGGTGGGACCTACTCCACGCCCACCGCGACCTACGGCGGCAACGCGACCTACACCACCACCGTCCGACGGCTCAATACCAACCTCTTCCTGCTGCAGGCCGAGGGCCGATATCTGGTGGCGGGTCAGGCAGTGACCCGGAGACAGGTGGCCCGGGTAGTACGATTGGATCCGCCGCCGCTTAACCCGGTCAATCCGATCACCTCCCGAGTAGGGCCGCAACTGAGCGGTAACACCAGCGTCAACGGATTCGATAACACTCCCTTGTACTGGACCGGGCCGGGCGTCTGTCCGCCGCCGGGCGGCGCCGTTTCGGCGGTCCGCGATTCCAGCGGCTCGGTCAATAGCGGGGGGTGCTCAGTGGGCGATTGCATGACCGGAGCCAGCCCGGATGTGCAGCAGGACGTCTCGCTGGGTGTCAACGCCTTTACCCAGTTTGGCAGCGAGACATTCGCCTCTTTGGCCGCCGGCGCCGACAAGGTGATCGCCCCCAGTCGAGACCTCGGCGGTCTGGGCGCGACCTTCACTGTAACCGGCGACTGCAAGACCACTGACGAGCAGAACTGGGGTGACGCGAGCAATCCCAGCAGCGAGTGCGGCTCATACTTTCCGCTCATCTACGCCCAGGGCGACCTGACCATTTCAGGTGGTAATGGCCAGGGTATTCTCCTGGTCGAAGGAGACCTGCGGATCAATAACAGCGTCAAGTTCTACGGCATCGTCCTGGTGCAGGGAAGGGTGATCGCCACTGACGGCACCATCTACGGTGCCTTGATGGTGAAAAATGGCTCGGGTCCCAGCAGTCTCGGGGGAACAACGGAGATCAACTACTCCCGTTGCGCCATCGATCGAGCCGGCGGCGGGGCATCACTGCCTAATCCTTTGCGAGACCGGAGCTGGGTCCAACTCTATTAGTGGTCGCTCCACCGCCATATTCGAAATGAAGCCCTTCCATCATACCCTGGCCCAGGCACTTCGCCTGATGCCGGGACCATCCGGCGACCAGTATGCTGTGCTCCTCGAGCACGGCACGCTGGAGGTGGGGATGTACGCCCCTCGCGGCATCGACGACCAGACTCCTCACCTTCGCGATGAGG
>CAZOES010000062.1:0-24514 GCA_964578865.1 uncultured Gemmatimonadaceae bacterium
GCTCGAGGAGAGCTGCACGTGGTCGGCGCCACGACCCTGGATGAGTATCGCAAGCACGTCGAGAAAGACGCCGCGCTAGAGCGGCGATTCCAGCCGGTGATGGTAGGCGAACCGAGCGTGACCGACACCATCGCCATTCTGCGCGGGCTGAAAGAGAAGTACGAAGTCCACCACGGCATCCGGATTACCGACAACGCTCTGGTAGCTGCCGCGACGCTCTCGGATCGCTACATCGGCGACCGATTCCTGCCCGATAAGGCGATCGACTTGGTAGACGAGGCCGCCAGCCGGCTGCGGATGGAAATCGACAGTCTGCCGCAGGAGATCGACGAAGTCGAGCGGAGGATTCTCCAGTTGGAGATCGAGCGCCAGGCTCTGCTCAAGGAGAAAGACAAGGCCGGCCAGGAGCGCCGCACCGCGGTGGAGCAGGAGATGGCTCAGCTCAAGGAGCAGTCATCTTCGATGAAGGCGCAGTGGCAGGCCGAGAAGCTCGCGATCCAGGAAATCCAGAACCGGAAGCAGGAGGTCGAAGCGCTCCGGACCGAGATGGATCAGGCCACCCGCAAAGGCGACCTCCAGAAGGCGGCCGAGCTGCAGTATGGCCGGATCCCGCAACTGGAACAGCAGATTGGGGAGCACGAAAAGCGGCTGGCCCAGATCCAGGCCAAGGCCAAGTACCTCAAGGAAGAAGTGGACTCGGAGGATATCGCCGAAGTCGTGGCCAAGTGGACCGGCGTGCCGGTCACCAAGATGCTGGAGTCGGACCGCGAGCGGCTCACCCGTCTCGAGGGGGAATTGGCCCGCCGAGTGGTGGGGCAGGAGGTCGCGGTGACGGCGGTGGCCAATGCGGTCAGACGGAGCCGCGCCGGTCTGTCCGATCCCAATCGTCCCACCGGGTCCTTCATCTTCCTCGGCCCCACCGGTGTCGGTAAGACCGAGACTGCCCGGGCCCTGGCCGAGTTTCTGTTCGACGACGAGCGAGCCATGGTCCGGCTCGACATGTCGGAGTACATGGAGAAGCACTCGGTGTCCCGGATGATTGGTGCACCGCCGGGCTACGTGGGATACGATGAGGGTGGACAGCTGACCGAGGCGGTTCGGCGCCGGCCCTACAGCGTGGTGCTGTTCGATGAGATCGAGAAGGCCCATCCCGATGTCTTCAACGTCCTGTTGCAGATTCTGGACGATGGACGGTTGACCGACAGCCAGGGCCGGGTGGTGGACTTCCGCAATACGGTCATCATCATGACCTCCAATATCGGCAGCCAGCTGATTCTCGATGCCGGTGAATTGTCCGACCCCGAGGCCTGGGGATTGGTCGAGGCCAAGGTGCGGGATCAGCTCCGGCTGCACTTCCGTCCCGAGTTCCTCAACCGGGTGGACGAAGTCATCGTGTTTCGCCAGCTCTCCCGGGCCGACCTGGCCAAGATCGTTGACCTCCAGCTGGCCGGTCTGGCCAGGCTGCTGACCGATCGAAAGATCGGGCTACGGGTCTTGCCGGAGGCTCGCGAGCTGATCGCCTCCGAGGGATACGACCCGGTCTTCGGGGCTCGTCCGCTCAAGCGGGTGATTCAACGCCGATTGCAGAATCCGATCGCGCTGGAGCTGCTGGAGGGCGCCTACACCGAAGGTGATACGGTTCGGATCGAACGCAATGGCAACGATCTCAAGTTTGTGCGAGAGGCGTCGCAACCGGAAAGCGCCAGTGCCTGATACTCCCCCGGACGAGCTAGACCTGAAGGGGATGCGCGCCGCTCTCGAGCTTGCGAGAGCGGCGGGCAACCAGGGTGAAGTGCCGGTCGGCGCGGTGGTGATGATCGGGGACAAAATTGTCGGGGCGGCGCACAACGAGACGATGCTACGGAGCGATCCTACCGCACATGCTGAATGGCTGGCTATCCATCAGGCCCTGGAGGCGATCCGCTCGGATCGCTTGAGTGGTGCAACACTCTATGTCACACTGGAGCCATGCGCCCAGTGTGGAGGGGCGATTGTACTCACTAAGGTGGAGAAAGTTGTATTCGGTGCGTGGGATTCCAAAGCTGGAATGGGTGGTTCGGTGGAAGATTTGTTGCGCCATCCAAGACTTAATCATCGGGCCGAGGTAATCAGCGGCGTGCTCGCCGCAGAATGCGGCGCGTTGCTGAAAGAATTCTTCGAGGCCAAACGGGCAAATACCTCCGGTTGAGTCGGTTGGACCATAGTATTCGCGCAACAGTGGCACGGTTGAGACGGACGGCGATGACAAAGTTGCCGTCCGTCTTGTTTCCTGACAATTGTGCCTGTGCCTTCGCTCACATCCCCGACTAGCGCATTGATGTTAGTGTGCTCACCGCAAGGCGAGCGGATGCGCGGGCCGCTGCGTCGGGCCAGGAGAATGTCTTCAGGTGAGCGCGGCAGATCGATGAATCAGCCGCGGATCGATCACTTCACAGCGCTGCAAGCGTCGAGCGCCGATCGCTGCACCTCCATCGACAAAGCCTGTTTCCCACGGGGCACTACCGCCCGGAGAGGGAATCATCCCTCTCGAGGGGTAACAAGGTTCGTTCACGATTGTGAGCGTCGGGACAGCGGGTCTGCTGCCCGATTCATGATTTCCGAGAACGTGGTCGAAGGGAGATCCGGTGTTCACCTCCGAAGTTGCGGTACTCACGGCTGAAGAAGCCAGCGATCCACTGGAAAAGCGGCGGGCCGGCGGCAGTACCCGGCTCTCCCTTACGGTGCGTGCGCCGGCGCTTCGCCGGATTCATCTGGCCCGCGACGCGGCCCGGATTGCCGTGCTGCTGCTGGCCGATAGCGCCGCCCTCGCGCTGGTCTGGACCCTGCTTCGCGGCTCCCTGCTCGATACTCCCGGCGCGGTCGCGTTTGGCACTTACGCACCGGCCGTACTCCTCTCGCTGACCCTGTTCGGTTGCTACGCCTCGGGCGACAAGCGCCGCAAGGCCGATAGTCTCGCCCGCGCCGCGGGACTCGGTGTAATCATCGCCCTCTGGGCCACGATCGGTTCAGGGTTGGTGGCATGGGTGGGTGCCGTCGCCCTGCTCGCTGGGTCGACCGCGGTCGGACTTCTGGTCGAGCGGCGGGTGGTTGCCCTGCTGGTGCGAGCCACCCGGCCGGGCGAAGGCCAACTGATGCGTGCGGCCGTGGTGGGTCCCACCGAGAACGCCGCCAAGCTGATCGATCATCCCGCCTTTGCCGACACTCAGTGGTGCCGGCTCGACGCCTTCCTCGACCCGCGCAGATGTCCCGGGGATGTCGCGCAGGAACTGGCCAAGCTGATCCGGGAACGGCAGATCGATACCGTGGTCCTGGCCGGCAATCTTCCCAATCATGTGTTCGAGATTGTGCTCGATGTGGCCGCCGCCTCCGGCTGCCAGGTGTTCTCCTTGCCCCGGGTTCCCCCCAGCACGACCTGTCTGCCGGAAGTTCACTGGCGGAATGGGTTCCCGGTGGTCGAGCTGACTCGGCCCAGTGTCATGGGCACTCAACTGCTGGTGAAGCGGGCCACCGATCTGGTGCTGGCCGGTGCCGCGCTGATCGCGGCTGCTCCGATCCTCGCGATCATCGCGATTGCGATCAAGCTCACCTCGCCCGGACCGATCTTCTTCGGCCAGACCCGGATCGGGCAGGGCGGACGGCGTTTTACCATCTACAAGTTCCGCACCATGGTACCGGACGCTGACAAGCAACGGGAGGCGCTGCTGGCTCGGAGTGTCTACCGCGATGCCCGACTCTTCAAAGTGGTGAACGACCCGCGGGTCACGCCTATCGGCGGGTTTCTGCGCCGCACCAGCCTCGACGAACTGCCGCAGCTGTGGAACGTGGTCCGAGGCGACATGTCGCTGGTCGGGCCGCGGCCCCCGCTTCCCAGCGAAGTGGAGCTGTACCAGGGCCATCACTATGCCCGCTTCGATGTGAAGCCCGGAATCACTGGTCCGTGGCAGGTCAGCGGGCGCAATGCGATTCAGGATTTCGAGACGGTGATCCGGCTGGAGTCGGCCTATATCCGGCGCTGGAGTCTGTGGCTGGACCTGGAACTGCTCTGCCGAACCGTGCCCGTAGTGCTGTCGGGCCGGGGGGCTCATTGAACACCTACGGAGACATCATGTCACGACTCACCCTGCTGCGTCTCACCTTCACCCCCTCGGCACTCGGCTTGATGGCCGGACTGCTGCTGGTGAAGGCCCCCGAGGCACAGGCACAGTCGGTTGCTGCCGATTCGACCGCACCGTCTCCCACCGTGGTGGCGATAGCGGGCAATGACACTTCGTCGCTCCGGCCGGGCGACGTCCTGCGCCTGCGGATCTGGCGGGAGCCTGATCTCTCGGGCGATTTCCCGATCGATGAAACCGGCCAGGCGATTCTGCCGCGACTGGGTCCCACTCCGGTCACCAATGTCCCCTCGGGGCAGCTCAAGCAGCAGCTGACGGTCGCGTATCAGAAGTATCTCAACAACCCCTCGATCGAAATCACTCCGCTCCGGAGGGTTTCGATTCTGGGCGCGGTACGGAACCCGGGCATCTACCCGATCGATCCTTCTGTGACGCTGGGGCAGGCCGTCAGCGTGGCCGGCGGTGCACTGCCGGACAGCAAACGCAGCATGATCGAGCTGAGCCGGAATGGAATCACCCGCCAGGTCGATCTCAAGAAAAATCCCTCGCTGGCGACCTTGCCTCTCAGCTCGGGTGATCAGGTGTACGTCCCGGAACGAAGCTGGTTCAGCAAGAACGCCACCTGGGTGGTATCGACCGCGATCGGGGTGGCGGGAACGACGGCGCTCCTGCTGACGCGCTGATTCATCCAAGGATTATGGAGAGAGATATGACCAGCGCGCGTATGGTGCCCAGTTCACCAAAGCTTCCTTCGCCCAGTCATTCACGGCCGGGTGACGAGGACGTGGTTTCCTTCGGATCGCTGGCAGGACTGGCCCGCCGCCGATGGCTGCTGGTCGCCCTGTCCACCCTCTGCTGCATCGGCATTGCGGTCGGGTACCTGATGATCACACCGGCTACCTACGAATCGGGCGCTTCCCTCCTGGTGGAAGACAAAGAGTACGACATGCCCGATGTGATGAAGCGGATCAACAATCTGAGCGACGTAAATACCCAGCTCGAGGTGCTTCGCAGCGCCTCGCTGGCGGAGCAGGTTGCCAGGGAGCTCGGGCTGCAGGTGACCACCACGGCGTATTCCGGTCCCGGTGCCACCTGGGCCGATTCCAAGATCGGCCGGATCCTCCCCAGCATTCCCAAGCCGGTGGCCCGGTCCCAACTGCTTTCGTCGGTGGTGGTCGACAGCAGCCTCGGCGACACCACGACCGTCACCCTGACCCGGATCGCCAGCGGCGATTTCCGGGCCAAGGACGGTCGCACCGGGGCGGTGCTCGACACCGTGAAGGTCGGCAAGCCTCAGGAGGTGGGCGGAGTGAAGTTCACACTCGCCCCTGGCGCGGCCGAGTTTTCCAAGATCGACCTGAGTGTCGGGACCCTGGCCGGTTCGGTGGCTGGGCTCAAGGAAGCCGTTCGGATCAACCGGGCCGACCGGGATGTCGACGTCATCTGGATTCGCTATCGCACCTCCGATCCGGTTCTTGCCAGTCGAGTGCCGGATCTCTGGGCCGGCCACTATCTGGAGAGCCGAGTTGCCAATGCCAAGTCGAGGATTCAAACGGCGGTCGGTTTCCTCCGCGGTCAGGCCGACACCATTCAGGGTCAGCTGACGGCGGCCGAGACCGCGCTGCGGGACTATCGCCAGAAGCAGGGCATCGTCGATCTCCCCAGCGAGGCGATGAGCTCGGTTTCCCAGCGTTCTGAAGTGGGCACCAAGAGGATGCTGCTCGAATCGGAGCGGAGTTCGCTGCGGGCACTGGTTGCCGATGCCGACAAGGACAAGGATGCTGCCGGCGGTTCGGCCTATCGACGGCTTGCCGGATTTCCCGGACTGATTGAAAACCCGGTCGTGGCAGGCCATCTCCACACCCTGAGCGATCTGGAGGATCAGCGGTCCCAGCTGCTGGAACGGCGGACCGCCCAGGACCCTGATGTGGTAGCCATCGACCGCCGGATCGGCGATGTCGACGCCGCGCTGCGGGGTCTGACCAACACCTACCTCTCCGGACTCAACAACCAGCTGAGCTCACTGGATCGGTCGCTCCAGGCTCAGGGAGCCCGGGCCTCCCGCATCCCTACTCAGAGCATGGACGAGGAGCGGCTCTCCCGGAAGCCGAAGCTCCTGAGTGATGTCTACGCCATGGTGCAGACCCGGCTGCAGGAAGCCCGCATCGCGGAGAACGCGGCCGATCCGGGTGTGAGGATGATCGATCACGCCGAAACTCCGACCATACCGGTGTGGCCCCGGGCCAACCTGATTCTGCTGGTGGCGGCGGTGGTCGGGGTGATGGTGGGCGGAGCATTCGCCTGGCTGCGTGAGGGTCTGGATGGATCGGTGCACAGCCGGGCCGATGTAATCCGCGCCTCGGGGGTACCGCTGCTGGGGTTGATTCCCCGGATCCGGATGCTGCGGAAGAACCGGAAGTCGAGTCCGGAGTTATTGGTGAGCGGCATGCCCCAGGGCTTTGGGTCGCGGGCCCGCCGCCGGCGGACCGAATTGTCGCACAAGGCGCTGCTGATGGGCGGGGCTGACAAGTCGGGCGCGGCCCTGGAGGCGTACGCCTGGCTCGAGACCAGCCTGGCGCTCACCCGTCCCAACGATGCCCCCCGCACAGTGTCCTTCACCAGCCCGCTCTCGCGGGAAGGCAAGACCATCAACGCTTCCAACCTGGCCCTCTCCGTAGCCCGGAAGGGCAAGCGGGTGCTGCTGATCGACGGCGATCTCCGGCGCGGAATGATTCATCATCTCTTCGGGGTAGCCCAGGATCGGGGACTGGCGGACGTCCTGTCCGGCCGGATCAAGGTGCAGCAGGCAATCCGGGTCCTTCCTCTTGGTCAGGGAAACGAGATCCACGTGATGCCCTCGGGAGAAACCCACGGGCATCCGTCCAATGCGATGCGGCCGGAGGCCCTGCGCGAGCTGCTGGCCCAGTTACGGGATCAGTACGATCTGATTCTGATCGACTCGGCGCCGGTGAATCTGGTCAGCGATCCGCTGGTGGTCGCTTCGATGGTGGACGGCGTCATTCTGGTGGCTCGCGCCGGAGTCACGGACAGCGACGCGCTGGCGCAGGCGTCCCAGCATCTCCGGGAGGCCGGCGCTCCTGTACTCGGGGTCTTGCTGAACGACATCGACACCAAGCGCGATTCCAGTTACGACGATGCGTACCGCTACCTCGATGAAGCGGGTGCCTACGGCACCGTGGTGCCGGCATGACCACCCGGGTTGCGCTGGTTTGCTCCGGTCTGGGCAGCATCCGGCGGGGTTATGAAGCCTTTGCCCAGGGCCTTTTCGATGCCTTGAGCGGAGTGCCGTCCTTGGATGTATGGCTCTTCAAGGGGGCCGGGGACCGAACCACCCGTCAGGTGCCGCTGCCCCATCTCCCCCGTTCCGGCTTTGCCGCCCGGCTGTTGGGGGATATTTCTCGACGCGGTCCCTATGTGGTGGAACAGACGACGCTCACGGCGACCCTGATCCCCTATCTGCCGCGAGTGCGCCCCGATGTGGTCTACTACTGCGATCCGGCCGTTGGCCGAATGCTCTGGTACTGGCGCAAAGTTACCGGGGCAGGGTTCAGACTCATCATGCACAACGGCGGGCCTCATCCGCCGCCGTTCAAGTGGGCCGATCACGTACATCAGCTCACTCCTTCTGCCCTGACAGAGGCGCTCTCGGCCGGTCACCCCCCCGAGCGGCAGACCCTGCTCCCCTGCGGTTTCTACTTCGGCGCGGTCCCCCGGGCCATGTCGATGGGAGAGCGGAACAGCCGCCGCCGCTCACTGGGGCTTCCGGTAGACCGGCCGGTGGTGCTGAGCGTGGGCGCACTCAACCGGGGCCACAAGCGGATGGACTATCTCATTGCCGAAGTGGCGGCGATGGGGGAGGGCCGACCGTTTCTGGTAATGCTGGGCGAGTCGGAAAATGAAACCGAAGCGGTCAGGGCCACCGCGCAGTTGCTGCTCGGACCCGACGGCTTTGTGATGCGCACCGTGCCGCGGGAACGGATGGACGACTACTACCGGGCGGCCGACATCTTCGCACTGGCCTCGCTGCAGGAGGCCTTCGGACTGGCCTATGTCGAGGCGATGGCCCACGGACTCCCTTGCATCGCCCACGATCAGGAAGTCACCCGCTTCGTGCTGGGAAGTGGAGGCAAGCTGGTGGATCTGCGCCAGCGGGGAGCCCTGACCGCAGCACTCTGGGGTGCGCTGGATCAGAGCGACACCACCGAACTTCGGGCCCGGCGCCACAACACCATGCGGGAACGGTTCGGCTGGCCGGCGCTGCTGCCAGGCTACGTGAGCATGCTGACTCAACGTCCGGCGCCGGTCACTCCGGTACCGCGGCCGCGAACCGAGACAGCGGAGGTGGCCTGATGACGGTGGTCGCCCCTGCTGAAACCGGTCCGGAGGACGATCACGACTCCAAGCTGGTCCAACGCGCCTCCCACGGTGCCAAGCTCCTCACGGCCCGCGGGGTGGGGATGCGCATCATCAGCGTGCTGTCCAACCTGGCGCTGCTGGCCCTGGTCACGCCGGCTGATCTGGGCTTGTTAGCGGTGGTTCGAGGACTCACCGCGCTGGCCGGCAACACCACCGATCTGGGCTTTGCCTGGGCCCTCTTACGGCGCCCCGAGACTCCGACTCGGCAGGAGTATTCGTCGCTCGCCGGGATTCAGATGGCGATCGTGGTGGCCATTCTTCTGCTCGCCCTGGGCGAGCCGGCCTGGCTGGCGAGGATTGCCGCGGTGGAACCGGGCTGGCGCTGGTGGCTCTTCGCAGTCCTGGCGACCACCCTGACGGTCCCCTTCGGCACCAGCGCCAAGATCCGGATCGAACGCAATCTGGATTACCGGAAGATCGCGTTCTACGACATGTCCTCGGTGCTGCTGCTCAATGTTTCGTTGGTGGTCTTTGCGGCGATCGGGAAGTTCGCCATCGGGGTCTTTCTCGCCACCGGCGGGGTCATCCTCTACTCCAATCTGCTGCTCTGGTTCTGGTCGCCCGGGCCGATGCCGGACTTCCGCCCCCGCCGCTGGAAGAGTCTGGCGGGAGAGTTCGCCGGTTTCTCGGCCGGTCATTGTTTCTACCTGCTCTTCAGCTCGGCTACGCCGATCGTGGTGGCCAACCTGTTCGGCCTTTCGGTGGCAGGGTTGTGGTCGTTCGCGGTTCGGCTGGGGAACATTCTCCAGGTGGCGTTCGAGGGATTCCGGCGCGCCGCGGTTCCCGCCGCCGCGCTGCTGAGCCGGTCAACCGAAGGACTCCGCCGATTGGTGGAAGATTCGCTGCTGGGTGCCACCCGGCTGACCGTCCCGGTGGTGGCGGCGATGTATGCCGCCCTTCCGGTTGTCCCGCTGATCTGGCCGCGCTGGAGTTCCGCCGTGATTGTGGGTCAGCTCTATCTGCTGGGCTTCGGACTGGGCGGTCTCTCATCGGCCAGCCTGGTTCCCGCCGCAGTGGCCCGGAGGGGAGCCTCGGTGGTGATCGCTGAACAGCTGACTCCAATGATCGTTGGGTGGGCCGGGTTCCTGCTGCTCCGGATTACCGGCTCTGAGCATATCGGCTGGGTGATTCTGCCGATGTACCTCGCTCAAGTTGCGGCAATCTGGCGGATCACCGAGCCGGGAATCCGGCCTCGCTGGCAGCCGGAGATCGGGCGGTTGCTGCTGGCGCTCGGGGCGGTGGTCATCTGCACCTCGGTGGGTCAGGTGATGGGCTGGACTCCCATCGCGGTGGCGGTGGTGGCGGCCCTGCTGTTCGCCCTGCTGGCCGATTTCCCCCGATTGGTTCTCCGAGTCTGGAACGCCCGCCGGGTGAACGCCTGATGAACTCGGCCTCCACTTCGATTCGGGCTCCGGGCCGGAGCTTCCGTGAGATGGCCCGCGACGGGTTGATTTACCTGCTGGGCTGGCCGGCGCTGCTGCTGCAACAGGATCCTCCCACCTGGGATCGCTGGCTCTGGCTGCGGCAGCAACTTCGGGGCGGCGCGTTGCGCACCCTCGATGCCGGCTGCGGCTCGGGCGGATTCTCCATCTACGCCGCTGAGCGCGGCAACGTGGTGCTGGGGCTTTCGTTCGATGAGGAGGCCAACACCCGGGCCACCCGGCGGGCCGCCCTGCTGGGTGTCCGCCGGGTGGGATTCCGTACTGCCGATCTCCGTCAGCTCGATGTAATCGCCCCCGAGCTGGGCGCATTCGATCAGATCATCTGCCTGGAAACCATCGAGCACCTGCTGGACGACTCCGGGCTGGTCCGGAACCTGGCGGCGCTGCTCCGGCCTGGTGGCCGGCTCTATCTCAGCACCCCGTTCGCCGGACACAAAGCGCTGCTGGGCGAGAGCCTCTCTCAGGTGGAGGATGGGGGCCACGTCCGTTGGGGTTACACCGCTCAGGAACTGAGATCGATCTTCAGCGGGGCCGGTCTCGAAGTGGTGGCCGAAGGCTACCTGAGCGGGATCGTCAGCCAGAGCATCACCAATCTGAGCCGCAGGCTCACCACCGTGGTCGGCACTCATGTCGCATGGGCGCTGACGCTCCCGCTCCGGCTCTTCCGCTGGCTCGACCGCCCCCTGACCAGCCTGTTTAAGCGTCCTTATCTCGCGATTGGCGTGGTGGGGGTGAAGCCGTGAGGATCTCGGTCGTAGTGCCGACCTTCCGGCGGCCGACCAATCTGATCCGTTGCCTCGACGCACTGCGGCGGCAGGAACGCCGGCCGGACGAGGTGCTGGTGGCGGTCCGGGACGACGATCCCACCACCTGGGCCACCCTGGTCTCGTGGGACAGCGGCCGGCTTCCGCTCCGTCTGGTCAGCGCCGGTCTGCTGGGAGCGTCCGAGGCTCGCAATCGCTGTCTCGATCGTGCAACCGGCGAGCTGATTGCGATGACCGACGACGACACCGCTCCCCGATCGGGATGGTTGGCCCGGATTCACGATCGGTTCGAGTCGGACCTGTCACTGGGCGGGCTGGGCGGTCCCGACTGGATCGGTGGAAAGGAGACTCCCGAACTCGAGCGGGTGCAGGAAGTCGGCCGGATTCGCTGGTGGGGCCGGCGGGTGGGCAACCACCATCGCGGCTCCCGCGCTCCGGTTGAAGTCGAATGGCTCAAGGGCGCCAACATGAGTTTCCGGCGCGAGGCTATTCGGAGTATCCGCTTCGGCAAGAGTCTGAGGGGGAAGGCAGCCCAGTTCGGGGAAGACTTCGCGGTTTCGCTGGAACTGGCAGCCGGTCCCTGGAAAATGGCCTACGATCCGGCCGTAGCGGTCGATCATTTCCCCGGGACTCTCCCCGGAGTGGGCGATCATCGCACCCTGCGCGACATGGTCAGTCTGGAGGATGCCAGTCACAACGAGACCGTGGTCCTGCTGGGCTACCTCAGCCCCCTGCGCCGGCTCGCCTTTCTGCTTTGGGCCACTCTCGTCGGCACCAAACTTCTGCCGGGGGTATTGGCCGCCACTTATCTGGTCCTCTCTCAGCGAAGCCCGGCGGCATTGATGCGCTGCGCCGTGGTCTTTCGCGGACGAGTGGCCGGATGGAAGACCTGGAAATCCACCCGGCCGATCCCTGACGCTGCCCGACTGCCCGCCTCGGTATCGAAGACCGCGAGCACCGCATGACGGAGCGAACCATGGAAACCGCGACCGGCACTTTTCAGCCGCGTGAGTATTGGAGCAACCTCGTTTCCGGCGACGGCTCGCTGGCCAATGTTGGTCACCGGGCACTCGGCGAATACAACCGCTACGCCTACCCGCTCCGGCTGCAAGCTCTGGCCCGGGTACTCGAGGGACTGCTCCCGGCCGACCCCACTGTCTTCGACGGCGGTTTCGGCGAAGGGGTCTATCTCAATTACTGGAAACAGCGCGGCGCCGCCGCGGTGAGCGGTATGGATTTCTCCGGCCGGGCCGTGGATTCAGCCAGGACTCGTCATCCGGAGTTCCAGCTCCGCCAGGGGGATCTCTCCAACCCGGGGGATTTCACGGGCTTCGGGCACTTCGACGTGGTACACGCAGTGGATGTGCTCTATCACATCGTGGACGATGTCAACTGGGCCGCCGCGATCGGCAATCTGGTGTCGCTGGTAGACCAGGGCGGAGTGTTCGTCTGCTCCGACAAGTTTCCCCACAATGGCCCCTACCAGCCGATGCATCACGTGCGACGCCGTTCCCTCGAGATGTATGAAGAGGTCCTGGCGGTCCACGGCTTCGAAGTCATCCGCCGCCGGCCGGTCTTTGTGCTGATGGACGATCCCATCACCTGCGGCAGCCATCAGTGGCTGGGCCGGCTGTCGTATCTCCAATGGAAGGTGCTCGGCAAACTGGTCCGGATGGCTCGGGTCAACCCCACGCTGCACCGGGCGGTGGCGTACCTGGTGGCCCACCTGCAGCTCCCGGCCGAGCGCATCCTCCTGCGGGTGCTGAGTGAGTCGCCCAACCTCGAAATCATCGTGGCCCGTCGAATTGCCGACGGTCCCGCGTCCTGAAGGAGCATCCTCCATGTGCCGTGTCTGCATCGTCACCCACGTGGTGGCGCCTTGGGATGGCCAGGGCCGGGTGAATTTCGAGCTGGCTCGCTATCTGGCGGACACCGGCCACGAGGTAGCCCTGGTGGCCAGCGAGGTAGAGCCTGGACTCGCCTCCCATCACAAGGTTCGGTGGATCCACATCCCGGTGCCCCCCACGGTGCCCGAACCCGTCAAATGGCTGGCCTTTGCGGCGCTGGCCCGGCTGCGGCTAGGTCCCCGGGTGCTGGCCGATTTCGACATCGTGCATCTCAACGGCGCCATCGCACCGATTCAGGCCGATCTCAACACCAGTCACTTCGTGCACTCCGGGTGGCAGAAGCATGGGCCCACTCGGCTCAACCGCTGGCAGCGGCTGGTCACTGCGGTCTGCAGCTGGACCGAGAAGAAGTCGTACCGCACCGCCAGACGGGTGGTCGCGGTCAGCGACTCGGTGGCGAAAGAACTGCACGAAGCAGTGACGCTGACTCGGGGCCGGTTGCGGGTGATCTACAACGGAGTCGATCCGGTGGAATTCCGCCCCCGTCGTCCGGAGGATCCCCGCCCGCTTCGGGAAGGACTCGATCTTCCCGCGTCGGCGTTCGTGGTGCTCTTCGTAGGCGACGCCCGGTCCACCCGCAAGAATCTCGAACTCGCGCTGGCCACGCTGGCTCGGCTCGAGCCGCGTTTCCACCTGACCGTGATCGGGGATTATCGCGGCGGACCCTATCCCGAGATGGCTTTGGAGATGGGCCTGGCCGGGCGAGCTCACTTCCTCGGCCCTCGGCGGGATGTGCCCGAGTGCATGCGGGACGCCGACGCGATGCTCTGCCTCTCGCACTACGAGCCTGCCTCGCTGGTGCTGCTCGAGGGAATGGCGTCGGGGCTGCCGGTGATCTGCACTCCGACTCTGGGTAATGCTCCGTTCGTCGATCACGGGGTCAACGGATTTCGGCTCCGCTCTACGGCCGATCGGGAGCGGGCAGCCTGGCTGCTCGAGGCCTTGGAACGGGACGCCGGTCTGCGCCAGCGGGTTGGAGCGGCAGCGCGAAACACTGCCTGTCAGCTGACCTGGACCCGGATGGCCCGGGCCTACGAGTCGCTCTACGGCGAACTCCTCGCGGAAATCACTCCGATGCGATTTCCCGATCTCACCATAGGCGAGTCGTCGCAGCTGAGTTCAGCCGGAGGCCACGCGTGACCACCGCCGTCTCGGAATCCACCCAGGCTCCCCAGATCCGGGGCCGGTTCGCCGCGATCGAGGAACCGTTCCGGCGGATCGCGGCCCACTGGCTGATCATCGCCTTTGGTCTGTTCATGGCCCTGCTGATTCTGACCGGGCGCGCCGGGATGGCGAAACTGATGTATCCGGCGGGCGCCCTGGGGCTCGGCATTCTGATGTATTGGAGAGGGCCGGGCGATTACATCCAGTTTGCCTGGTGGCTGTGGCACGTATCGCCCGGAATCCGGCGAATCGTGGACTACCGGCTGGGCTACTACGACGCCCAGAGCCCGATGTCGCTGACCCCATTTCTGGTCAGCGGGATCGCGGTGTTCGGCGTGCTGCGACGCTTTCCCGAGCTCAAGCGGAGAGAGTTTATCCCCTGGGCCGTCGCGGGGGCCGTGATTCTCTACGGATTTTTCGTGGGAGCGCTGAGCAACGGATTGATGCCCGCGGCCCACGCCCTGATCACCTGGATGGTTCCGCTGCTGTTCGGACTCTATTGCGGCCTTTCCTGGCGGCGATTCCCCGAGGCCGAAGAAGGAATGCGCAAGGCCTTTCTCTGGGGCAGCCTGGTGCTGGCGCTCTATGGAATCTTCCAGTTCTTGTTCCCGCCCGAGTGGGACAAGTTCTGGATGGTGAGCTCGGGGATGTACTCGGTAGGACGGGCTTTCCCCTATGAGGTGCGGGTCTTCAGTCTGGTGAACGCTCCGCTGCCCTTCGCCACGATTCTGGTGGCCGGGCTCTTCCTGGCTCTGGCGGGCCGCGGATTCATGCGGGTCCTCTCGCTTTCACTCGGCACCATTGCCCTGTTGCTGAGTCTGGTGCGATCGGTGTGGATTGCCGGCCTGTTCGGTCTCCTCTTCTACCTCGCGGCGCTTCCCCGCAAGCTGGTCCGGCCGATGGTGATTGCCACAATCGTCACGGTCAGTGCAGTCGCCCTGGTGCCATGGGTGGTTCCCGAAGAATTCGCCGGTCCCAGTATCCGGATCGTCCAGGATCGTCTGCTGACATTCACCGACCTCAAGCATGACGTCAGTTACAAGGATCGCGCCAGCTTCCTCGACAACATCAGCACTCAGGTGCTGGACCGTCCCCTGGGGCATGGACTGGGATCCACCGGAGTGTCGTCCCAGCTGGGGAGCGGGGCAAGCGATGCGATACGCGACTTCGACAATGGAGTCTTCGCGGTGCTCTACACCCTCGGCTGGGTCGGCGGGGCGGCCTTCCTGATCGCGGTGACCTCAATCGTTGTGATGTGCCTGCCGCGCCGAGAACGGATCTGGGATACCACGACCAAAGCCGGACGGGCGGTCGCCGCAGCCAGTCTGCTACTGGCCTTCGGCGCCAACATCTTCGAGGGGGTATCTGCCGCCGTGTTCTGGAGCTTTGCCGGCCTGGTGGCGGCGGCTCACCTCTGGACCGGCAGCAGTCACGATTATCTGGAGGAAGTTGCATGAAGCTCAGCGCACTGGTGCCTACCTACCGACGGGCCGACGACCTGAAGCGCTGCCTCACGGCGCTTCAGGACCAGATGCGCCGGCCCGATCAGGTGGTAGTGGTGGTCCGGGGCGAGGATGAGATGACCCAGGAGCTTCTGGCGACCCACCGTTGGGACCGGCTCAAGATCGAGGTCGTCTACAGCGCGAACCCGGGTCAAGTCGAAGCCCTCAATGCCGGTCTCCGCGCTGCCCAGGGAGATGTGGTCGCGATCCTGGATGACGATACCGCGCCGTGGCCCGACTGGCTCTATCGGGTCGAGCGCCATTTCAAGGATGAGCCGATGCTGGGGGGGCTGGGCGGACGGGACATGATCCGGGCCGACGGCTTCACCCCTTTGATGGAAACCTCCTATGTCGGCCGGATCAGCTGGTACGGCCGCTGGGTAGGTCAGGCCCATCGAGGCTCGGGGCCGCCCCGGGAAGTCGACCTGATCAAAGGCTGCAACATGAGCTTCCGTCGGAAGGCGATCGCCGGGGTCTGGTTCGACCAGCGGCTCAAAGGTGGCGGGGCGCAGTGGTTCAACGACGCGGCGTTCACCCTGGCGGTGAAGAAGAAGGGGTGGCGAGTGGTGTACGACCCCGCGGTCCGGGTGGATCACTTCCTCAGTGAGCGGAAACGGGGTGACGGAAGAGAGGCACAGTCCCCTGACGATGTGTACATGGTGTGCTACAACGAGACGCTGATTCTGCTCGAGTATCTCAGCCCGCTCCGCCGGGCCGCCTGTCTGGGCTTCGGGGTGACGGTGGGCACTTCCCGCGCTCCGGGATTGCTCCAGTGGCTCCGGGCCGCTCTCGCCGGCGGCAGGGCCGACCGGGAGTTCCACGCCGCCGCTTTTCGCGGGCGGTTCGATGCCTGGCGCGAGTTCCGCCGCGAGCCCGAAGAGCCGAGTCATGCGCCCAATAGTCGGGAGGCGGTCTCGCTATGATCGCGACCAGTAGCCTGCACACGCTGCAGGTCGGGAAAGGATGGTTTCCCGAGCAGTCGGGAGGCCTCAATCGCTACTACCACGAGCTCCTCCGCCATCTTCCCACGGCGGGCGTCGAAGTGACCGGTCTGGTGGCAGGCTCGTCCGAGGTGACATCCCAGTCCAACGGGGTGGTCCGCTCGTTCGCCCCATCCAAGGCTGGCCTCGCGGCCCGGCTCAATCAGGTGCGACGGATGGTACAACAGGAGCTGCGCGACAATCCCTCCAGTCTCTTTGTCACCCACTTCGCGCTCTACGCCGCACCCTGCCTGGATCTGCTGCGCGACCACCCGGTGGTGGTGCACTTCCACGGACCGTGGTCCGCCGAAAGCCGCACCGAGGGTGCCAGTGCCCTATCCACCGGGCTCAAGTACTGGCTGGAGAGCGCAGTGTATCGGCGGGGCGCCCGGTTCGTGGTGTTGTCGCATGCCTTCGGAAGGCTGCTGGAGGAACGCCACGGAGTCCCGGGCGACCGTATCAGAGTCATTCCCGGCGGGGTCGACACCGCCCGGTTCGCGCCGACGCTTACTCGTCACGAGGCGCGGGAGAAGCTGGGCTGGCCCACCGATCGGCCCATCGCCGTGGTCGTCCGGCGGCTGGTCCGCCGGATGGGACTGGAAGACCTGATCGGTGCGGTGCGGCTGGCCCGGCAGGTCGTGCCCGACATTCTGCTGGTGATCGCGGGAACCGGGCCGTTGGCGGATGAGCTCACGAGCCGAGCAGCCGATATCGCAAACAACGTGAAGTTCGCCGGATACGTCCCCGATGAAGATCTGCCCGCGGCGTTCCGCGCCGCCGATGTCTCGGTGGTGCCCTCGGTGGCCCTCGAAGGGTTCGGCTTGATCGTGGCCGAGTCGCTGGCGGCGGGAACTCCGGTGCTGGTGACCGATGTCGGGGGCTTGCCGGAGACCGTGGCCGGCCTCTCCGAGGCCTGTGTGATTCGAGAGCGGGGAGCCCAGGGGATCGCGGCCGCCCTCCGTGATGTGATCTACGGCCGGCTGGCACTTCCCTCGGCCGATGCCTGTGTCCGGCATGCTCGTCGTTGCTTCGATTGGCCCATTGTCGCGGATCAGGTTCGGGCCGCGTACTCGGAGGTTGCCCCGTGAAGTCTCGGATCCTTTTTCTGGATCATGTTGGAGCCCTGGGGGGAGCCGAACTTGCCCTCCTTGATGTCGCCCGCGCCTATCGGGAGAGCTGCACCTTCATGCTGTTTGCCGATGGACCCTTCCGTACCCGGCTGAGCGACGTGGGTGTTCGCGTCGAGGTGCTCGAGGGCGGCAAGGACCTGCATTCGGTTCGCCGGGAAACCCGCTGGCCGGGACTGCGGGCTGCAACCCAGGTTGCGTCGCTCGCGTTCAAAGTGGCCCGCCGGGCCCGCGACCACGACGCCATTCACGCCAACTCACAAAAGGCCTTTGTGGTCGCATGCCTTGCCGGAGTGATGGCCCGTCGCCCGGTGATCTGGGACCTGAACGACCTGCTGCTGCCCGAGCACTTCAGCAAGACCAACATCATGCTGGATGTGCTGCTGGCCAATTTCATGGCCGTGCGGGTGATTGCCAATTCGCAGGCCTCGGCCGACGCGCTGGTGGCCCAGGGCGGGACCCAGAAGAAAGTGCGAGTAGTGTACAACGGACTCGATCCTACGCCGTTCGACGCGGTGACTCAGCAGGAGATCGACAGCATTCGCACCCATCTGGGACTCGACGGAGTTCCCGTGGTCGGGGTTTTTGGCCGGCTGGCCGAGTGGAAGGGTCAGCACATTGCCATCGAAGCGATGACGGAACTGCCGGGAGTTCACCTGATCCTGGTGGGCGACGCTTTGTTCGGCGAACAGGCCTATGCCCACCGCCTCCGCAATCTCACCGCGAGTCTGGCATTAGAGGACCGGGTGCATTTCCTCGGGTTCCGCACCGATATCCCCCGACTGATGCGGATGGTGGATGTGGTGCTGCATACCTCGACTTCGCCCGAGCCATTTGGCCGGGTGATCGTCGAGGGGATGCTGGCCCGACAGCCAGTTATTGCAACCCGCGCAGGTGGTGTGAGTGAGATCCTCACCGATGGTGAAACCGGGATCATGGTCCCTCCCGGCGACCCTGCCGCGCTGGCCGGAGCGGTTCGCCGAGTGCTGAGTGATCCCCATACTGCCGCCCACCTGTCCCATTCCGGGCGCGATCACGCCGAGAAACAGTTTACGGTCGAGGCCATGGTACAAAACATGACCCGCAACATGGAAGAGGTGGCACAGGCATGAGGGTAGCCCTGGCGCATGATTACTTGATCCAGGCCGGCGGCGCTGAGCGGGTCGTGGCGTCGCTCCACCGGATGTTCCCGGAGGCGCCGATCTGCACCACCATTGCCGACCGGGAGCTTACCGACGCCATGTTCCCCGGCGCCGAGATCCGGACCTCGTGGATGCAACGGCTTCCCGGTTTGCGTCGGCATTTTCGCAAGTATGTGCTGCTGTACCCCTCCGCGATTGAGAGTCTCGATTTCTCGGGCTTTGATCTGGTGATCAGTTCGAGCAGTGCCTTCGCCAAGGGGGTCGTCACCCGGCCGGGCACGGTCCACATCTGTTATTGCCACACCCCGATGCGATTCGCCTGGAGCTCGGAGAACTACGCCGAACGCGAAGAGTGGGGACCGATGGTGAGAGCGGTGCTCCCAATGGTCACCGAACGGTTGCGCCGCTGGGATCTTGGTACTGCCAATCGTCCTACGGTTTACCTCGCCAACTCAACGGTCGTGGCCGAGCGGATCAAGCGGCACTACCACCGCCCCTCGCGAGTGGTCTTCCCGCCGGTGGAAGTGGATCGAGTCCAGCCAACTGGAGAGCCGGGAGACTACTTCCTGGTGGTGTCGCGATTGGTGCCCTACAAGCGGATCGATCTCGCGGTGGAAGCATTTTCCCGGATGGGAAAGCCGCTGATCATCGTGGGCGATGGTCCGGCCCGCTCCGCGCTTCAGGCGATGGCTGGGCCGACCGTAAAGTTCCTCGGACGTCGGTCCGACGGGGAAGTTGCGCGCCATTACGCCGGCTGCAAAGGAGTAATCTTCCCGGGAGAGGAGGACTTCGGGATTGTGCCGTTGGAGGCCAACGCCGCCGGTCGTCCGGTGGTGGCCTTTCAGGGAGGAGGGGCGCTCGACACGGTGATCGACGGACAGACCGGAGTGTTCTTTCCGCACCAGAGCGCCGATTCACTGATCGGTGCGGTACATGAGTGCGAAGCCAGGATCTGGCGGGTCGGCACCCTCCGGCGGCACGCCGAGGCGTTTGGGGAAAACGTGTTCCGGGCCAGAATTCTCGAGGAGGTGGACACCGCGACCAGCGGCCGGCGGCAGCCCACCAACTCATTTCAGCCGGCATAGCATGAACTACTGAACAGGACTAAAGGATTATGGGGATTGGCAGGGTGTAGAGTCTATTCCTCAAATCCTTAAATCCTGTTTGTCGTTTCTTTGCCTGTGGGGCTATGTCGTGATCTCGACGATCACCGGACTGTCGGGAATTTCCACCTGCAGGGACTTTCCGTTCGTTTGACTCAGCGGTTCGGCCGACTTGAGCGGCTGATAGACCTTGAGCTGGGCCGGGTTCGCCAGTGTGAGCGTCATGTGGCGATCGGGGACCAGCGAGGCCAGCCTGGTCCGAATGTCGTAGCTGGGTGCATCCTGCCAGAATATCAGATAGAATCTTCCATCCCGCTTCTGCAGCAGCATCGTGTTCACGTCACCCATGTCTCCGGCCACCGTGTAGTCGAGGCGGCCGGGTGAGAATGAAGGCCCTGGGTCGGTAAGAATCGCAATCAGGTTCTTTACCGCCGTGTAGGCCGGCTTTTCACTGCCATCGGCGCGGAGCAGCCCGAAGGCCTGTTCCCGGTTGGTCTGGCTGGTGCCCTCGTCGATGAACTCGTAGATGTAGGTCCGGCTTATCCCGGCATCGAAATAGTCGAGCAGAAGGCGGGGCATGTAGCGGCCGGCGGCCTCCTCGGTTACCGGAGGATGGTCACCCGTCCATTGCATGGCGTTGTGGTAGCCGGTCTCGGTGACCACCATCTCCCTCCGGCCGATCATACTTTTCGCCTTGGTCTCATGATCGGCGAGGTTGGCCATCGGGGGGAGTCCTCCCGGATAGGGATGAGTGTTCCCATAGTCCATGAAGCTGCTGAGGTCACCCACCGACTGGGCATTGCGGGCTCGGCCCATGCTGGGGCCGTAGACCGGCATGTCCTTGGTGCGGGGATCTCCCTTTACCTTGGCGTAAAGCGCCCGTTGGGTACTCAGTATTTCCTGGACCCAGTTTCCCCGCTTGGAAATATCGTGCTCGTTTAGACCTTCAAAACTCTCGGCGGCCGGGAGGGCAAACTGCAGCAGCCGATCCCAGCCATCGAGCGTGGCCTGCACGTTGGGATCAGCCAGCCGGATCACCAGGTCGGCGTGGACTCCCCGGGCCGCCAGCTCATTCATCCGGCCATACACGATTCCCATCCACTTATCGTCGGGCAGAACCGTGGCGCCGTCGCGGATATGGCGAATCCCGGAGGCGAGCAGCTTGGGTTTGACGATATCGTCCCACCCCTTGCCGTAGGGCGACTGGAAATAACTGAGATGAACATTCACGCCGATCGAATTGACAAAAGTGTCGGCGCTGCGGGCTTGTGCAGGGAGCGGGCCGGGCAGGGGAACCAGCGCGGGCGCCATCTTGAGCAACAACAGTGCGAGACTCCAGAGCGACAAAGGCACAGATCTTCTCCTTGCGATGACAACCCCCACTGCTTGATACCCGTTTTGAGGTCGAAGTGCCGCGACACCCGTCACGTCGAGGGAGATGGATCGACTTGGCTAAGAGCTAAGAGCTAAAAGAGCTAAGAGCTAAGAGCTAAGAGCTATGTTGCCAGAGTTCAGCCTATCGACGTCCTGACCCCTCCGAGTCGTTAGCTCTTAGCTCTCAGCTATCAGCCGAATCCAGTCTATCCCCGAAGTGACAGTGTGTCCGAGGTCACAAGTTTCGAGGGTGAACCCTAGAAACGGTGCGCACTTATCTTGCGCTCCAAGGGCTGAAGCATTAGCCTAGTGGTGGTAGTTGAGGGGGGTGCTGCGGGCAGGAATCGCAGTCAACCTTGTCGGGCAGGCCAGGGCCTGTCAGACGAAGGCACGAGGAGCCGAAGTTCGGGCTCAGCGTGTCTTTTTTGTTTTCGTATGCAGGCTGAGCTGGAGTCCGGACGTTACCCGTGGGCGCGACGGATTGTCGCGCAGTGGAGAGCCCGACAATGAGTGCAACCATGACTGAGACAGCGCCGAGTACCACCACCAGCACCACCCGCGTCATCATCGCCGATGATCACGCTCTGTTCCGCGACGGTTTGTCCACCCTGCTGGGTAAGGTGCCGGGAATCGAGATCGTGGGCGTGGCCAGCGGTGGTAGTGAAGCTATCGATATGTGCCGTGAGCTGATGCCCAACGTGCTGCTGGTCGATCTGCAGATGCCGGGCATGGATGGTCTCGATGTGCTGGACAAGATGAGCAAGGAACTCCCGGCGGTGCGGACCATCGTCCTCAGCGCCTTCGACGCAGACGAGGATGTCTATCGCGCGGTGCGGGCCGGCGCCGCGGCCTATTGCCTCAAGTCCACCAAGCCGGAAGAACTGGCCGAGACCATCATCGCGGTGGCGGGCGGGTCCGAAAGCCGGATTCCGACTCCGCTTCTGGCCAAACTCTCGAGCTATCTTCGGCGTCCCCGTCTGACGGCCCGCGAGCTGGAGATTCTCCACCTGGTTGCCGGCGGACTCAGCAACATGGAGATCGCGACCGCACTGCACATCGCCGAAGGAACGGTGAAGACCCACATCAAGAGCATCCTGGCCAAGCTGGAGGCCCGGGATCGTTCCCAGGCGATGGTCATCGGTATGAAGCGCGGATTGGTCCGGCCGGATCAGTCCTGACCTCAGGGTGCGGCGCCGTCGGCGGCCTCGGCCGGTTCTGGATCCCGAGGCGGCGGCGCGCGCCGCATCCCTGCGCTATGTGAGCGATGATGATCCCGGCATCGCTCGACGCCGTGCGGGCCGCGGGTTCAACTACAGCGCGCCCGATGGCAGCACCATTCGAGACCGCAGCACGCTGTTCCGCATCAGGAGCCTCGCCATTCCGCCCGCCTGGACCGACGTCTGGATATCGCCGCTGGAGAATGGCCATATCCAGGCGACCGGTCGAGATGCCCGCAAGCGAAAGCAGTATCGCTATCACCCACGCTGGCGTCAGATCCGCGACGAGACCAAGTACGAGCGGATGGCGTTCTTCGGCGAAGCCCTTCCGGCGCTGAGAGCCCGGGTGGCCCAGGATCTGGCTCGACCGGGGCTTCCCAAAGAACGGCTGCTGGCGATGATCGTCCGGCTGCTGGAGAAGACCCTGGTGCGGGTTGGTAACGAGGAGTATGCCAGAGCCAATGGTTCGTTCGGACTCACTACCCTCAGGAACCGCCACGTCCAGGTGGACGGATCGGCCATCCGATTCCGGTTCAAGGGCAAGGGCGGGATTCCCCACGAGGTGGAGCTGACTGACCGAAGACTGGCTCGTCTGGTTGAGCAAGTTCGGGATCTGCCGGGTCAGGGCCTCTTCCAGTATCTCGACGAGCACGGCGATCCCCAGCCGATCGGCTCGGAAGATGTCAATCAGTATCTGCGGGAAATAAGCGGAGACGACTACACTGCCAAAGACTTCCGGACCTGGGCCGGTACCCTGATCGCGGCCCAGACCCTGGCGAAGGTTGGGGCAGAGGGGACTACCCCGAAGGAGTTGATCAAGGAAGCGGTGCTGGCAGCCTCAAAGCGACTGCGCAATACCGTGACGATCTGCCGCAAGTGTTACATCCACCCGGTGATTCTGCAGGCGTTTGGGGACGAAGGCTTGCGGGAGAGGTGGGAGGCAGCGGCAGACCACCCGGCGCGGGAAGGCTTAGCCGATGACGAAGGGACCTTACTCGAGTTTCTCCAACGCTTGCCCGTCTCCCGTCTCCCGTCTCCGGTTACTGAAAAATCCTGAAGTGTCCCAGCAGCCACCAGAGCAGCAGGAAGATCAGCACGGTGCTGATGCATCCACCGCCCAGCTTCTTGGCGCCCCAGCCGGCAGCCAGTCCCCGCAGGAGCTTGCTCATATCAGGCCGCCACCGGGGTTGCCCGGTTCATCAGTTCGCGCAGGGTCTTGGGACTCACCGGGCGGCGCATCAGGAAGAAGGACTCGTCATCCCCGAGTTCGACAAACTGGTTGTTGGTGAGGACGGCGATCGGTACCTCGGGATGCCGCTGGCGGACCTTGGCGATGGCGCCGGGAATATCGGCAGTGTAGTCCAGGTCAAGAATTACCATAGCCGGCCGGGCTCCATTGCCGCTGTCAAACTCCTCCGGCCGAAAGGCCCAGGCGGCATGGCCCAGCATGGCGCTGGCTATGCAGAGGTCGACCGGGATGGTGGGTGCGTCGGAGACGATCAGCACGTACATGGCGTGCGCTCCAGTCTGGAAACGGAAAAGGCGCCCAGTCTGCTCCGGAGTGGAGCCTCAGGCGCCTTCGTCTCACCGGGTCCATGCTGCCCCGGGCGACAAGTGAGCTGCGATACCAAACCAGCTCGCTGTAACTTCACAAGGTATTTAGTGCGAAGATCACAATCGCGCAATCGTCTTCCGAGATGGAATTCGCCATGCCACCGGGGGAGTAGATGCAATTGTGCACAGGGTGCGTAGCGACGAGGAGCGCCTTCCGTGTAGCTTCACAATGCAGGAACCTTGCCGGACGGGAGTGTCAGGACCTGTCAGGCGAAGGCGGGGAAGCCAGGGGCTTCCGCGCCTTTTTCTTTTTCTGGATGAGGATCGACTTTTATGCGGAACAGCAGACTCGCACTCACTCTGGCTGCCGGCATCTTGGCGGCTTGCAATCCCAGCAAGACCAGATCTCCGGTTACCACGACTGGCGCCGATGGCGCTACGACTTCGCCCGCCGGTACCACCGTGGCCAAACAAGGTGAAGCCATGGTCCGGCTGGTAAACGCCCTCCCCACCTCTCCGACGGTCGGAGTCACTTCGGGGGATCTGGCGCTGTTCTCTGACGTGAAATACAAGGATGTCACCGAGTACCGTCAGGTCGGCGACAAGACGGCCGATTTCAAGCTTACTGCCAGCAGCCAGCCGGCCGGGGCCGAGCCGGCGGCCGAGAATCATGAGCTGCTGAGTAATGG
>CAZOES010000063.1:0-23949 GCA_964578865.1 uncultured Gemmatimonadaceae bacterium
CTGGCAGAAGTCGATGTCGAAGTCGGGCATCGAGACGCGTTCGGGGTTGAGGAACCGTTCGAACAGCAGATCGAACTTGAGCGGGTCGACGTTGGTGATCCCCAGTCCGTAGGCCACCAGCGATCCAGCCGCGCTGCCCCGGCCCGGTCCGACCGGAATGCCCCGCTCCCGGGCCGCGGCGATGAAGTCCTGGACGATCAGGAAGTAGCCGGCGTAGCCCGCCTTGTTGATGACTCCCAGCTCATAGTCGAGCCGCTCGGCCACCTTCTCGGGGAGGGGTGAGCCGTAGCGCTGTTCAGCGCCTTTCCGGGCCAGCTGGTCGAGCAGGCTCTCGTCGGTGGCGAACTCGACCGGGCGGGGGAACTCAGGGAGGAAATACTTCTTCTCGAAGCTGAACTCGCAGAGATTGGCGACCGTCTGAGTGTTGCTCAGGGTCTCCGGATGATCCCGGAACAGCGCCGCCATCTCCTTTTCTGATTTGACGTACGACTCCTGCCCGGTGAAGCGGAATCGCTTGGGATCGTCCAGCTCGGCGCCGGTCCCGATGGCCAGCAACACATCGTGCGCTTCGGCATCTTCCCGGCGGAGATAGTGGGCATCGTTGGTCGCGACTACGCCGAGTCCCAGCTCCTGGCCCAACCGGTACATCCCTTCGTTGACCGGGATCTCCTCCGGAATACCGTGCTGCTGCACTTCCAGCCAGAAATGATTCTCGCCGAAGGTCTGGGCAAACCACTGGGCCGATCTCTTGGCCTCTTCGTAGTTCCCCTGTCTCAGAAACAGCGAGATCTCACCCGACAAGCAAGCCGCGAGGCATACCACGCCTTCGCTGTGCTGGGCCAGAACTTCCTTGTCGATCCGGGGCCGGCGATAGAACCCTTCGAGGTATCCGATCGAAGAGAGCCGGACCAGGTTTTTGTAACCGGCGCGATTCCTGGCCAGCAGGACCAGGTGGCTGTAGTTGGCCGGCGCCCATGCCGGCTTTTGCTGTCCGCTGCGGGGCCCGAAGGCGAGATACGCTTCGAAGCCGAGAATGGGGCGGAGCTTCCTGGCCTTGGCTTCTTCGTAAAACGACCAGGCGCAGTGAAGGTTGCCGTGGTCGGTGATCGCGAGGCTGTCCATGCCGAGCGACTGGACGTGCGAGACCACCTCGGGGATGCGGTTGGCACCGTCGAGGAGGGAATACTCGGAATGGGTGTGGAGATGGACGAAGGCCACGACGGCTTTCTATTTCTCTCGGGCTTCCAACTCGCGCAATACCGTGTCGAATTCGACACCTCGCGCCTGTAGGAGCACCAGCAAGTGATATAACAGATCCGCACTCTCTGACGCGAGGCGGCCCGGATCCTCGGCATTTGCCGCGACCACGACTTCCACCGCCTCTTCGCCGACCTTCTGGGAAACCTTGGGGATGCCCTTGTCGAGCAACTTCACGGTGTACGACCCGGCCGGCTTCTCGCGGGCCCGCTGCGCGATAGTCGCGGCCAGACGGGTGAGCGGATGGCCACCGGTCTCCGACTCGGTGGTCACCCTGCCATCCTTCCGCACTACGATCGAGAAGCAGGTCGGCTGACCGGTGTGACAGGCGGGGCCCTGCTGAGTTACTCGGTAGAGAACCGTGTCGCCATCGCAGTCCAGCCGGATCTCTTCCACCTGCTGGGTGTGACCCGAGCTCTCACCTTTGCGCCAGAGCGACTTCCGGCTCCGGCTCCAGTAGTGGGCCTGCCCGGTGCTGGCCGTCTTTTCCAGCGCCTCCCGGGTGGCCCAGGCCAGCATCAGCACGTTGCCATTCCGATGATCCTGGGCCACAACCGGCACCAGGCCATCGGGGCCGAAACGCACCTGTTCGAGCCACGGATCAGGAGTCACCGGCAGAAAGTATCGGAGCCCTCCGCGATTGTCAAAAACCCTTGTGGCGCTTTATCTTGCCTCCATTCCCCACCGCCCCGATTTCTTCCCGGAGCACTCCTGATGAATGGCCGAATTGCCGCTGCTGCAGCCCTGGTGCTGCTGCCGGTGATGCCACTCACGGCCCCCCGAGGGGGGGGCGCCATCTTGGGCTTTGAGCTGGCGGCCCAGAGTGCTCCCCGTCCGCTGATTCTGAGCCTGCCGGTTTCGGTCCGAGCGGCCGGGATGGGGGGCGGGGGAGTGGCGCTGGCGGGCGACGCGAGCGCCACCTTTCTCAATCCGGCCGGGCTCGCCACCATCCGCAACATTGCCGTCGAAGGTGCGGCGCAGCGCTACCCTGACGGTACGCTCGAGGGCATGGCGGCCGGGGCCTTCCGGTTGCTGCAGTTCGATCTGGGCGGCGGCATTCACTATATCCGCTTCAACGATTCCGCCGCCACCAAGGACAATCTCCAGTGGACCGCCTCGGGCGTGTACCGCTTCGGTCTCATCGCGCTGGGGAGTACCCTCAAGTACGTATCGATCGAGGACTCCTCCGATGCCACCCGGCGGTCGGCTACGGTGGATGTGGGGATGGGGATCCACGTCTTCGATATCATGACCCTGGCCTTCGCGGCTCAGAATATCGGAAGCTGGCAGGTTAATGGCGGTCCGATGCAGTTACCGGTGACCAAGCGGGCCGGACTGATGTTCAACTTCGTCGACCCTCAGTCCACCGCCCGTTTCCTCACCACGCTCGATGTGATCTGGACCGATCGTGCCTCCCGGCGGACCATTATCGGGCTGGAAGGTGGCGCGGTGGTGGGGAAGGTGGGTCTGGTAGGGCGGCTGGGTTATGGGGCGCAGCCGGAAGGATCAGGTCAGAAGAAATTCTCCTTCGGCGGCAGCCTGGTCCTGACCCGCTTCAACATCGACTACGCCTGGCAGAAGCGTTCCACGCTGGGGGGCCACGTCCACCGGCTGGGACTTCGGTTCACACTCTGATGCGTCGGCGGCTTCTTATGATCTTCCTGGTGCTGGTGGGTGCGCTGATGGCCGGATACGGCACCGCGTATGTGGCCAGCGATGACGTTCGCTACATCACTCGGGCCGGCATCGAGCAGACCAGGATTCTCGAAGCTCGTCGCCCGATCTCCAAGATCATCGAAGACCGGAAGACGCCCGAAGAGACCCGTCAGCTCCTGCAGCTGGTGCTCGATGCCCGGGATTTTGCCGCCGAGATCGGGTTCAAGGCCGAACAGACCTACACCACCTATGTCGATGTGGGCCGGGACACGCTGCTGCTGGTACTTTCGGCCAGCCCGCGCAATTGTCTTTGCCCCCACACCTGGAAATACCCCATCGTAGGGAAGATCCCCTACAAGGGATTTTTCGATCCCAGGATGGCGCGCAAAGAAGCGACCCGGCTGGAGGGTGACGGGTACGACATCTACCTCCGGCCGGCCGGAGCCTACTCGACCCTGGGCTGGTTCAACGATCCTCTCTACTCGACGGCGATGGGCCGCGACAGCGTTGAGCTGGCGGCCACGGTGTTGCATGAAATCGCCCACAATACCCTCTACGTGAAAAGCGCCACCCCATTCAACGAGAGCTTTGCCCAGCTGGCCGGGTATCGCGCGGCGGAGGTGTTCTTCCGGCGCCGGGGTTCCGAGGCAGCGGCCGATCAGGCGGCCAACCGTTGGCTCGATGAAGTGGTGCTCGGTGGCTACTACACCAGCCTGGCCGCCCGGCTCGATACCCTGTACCGGACCGTCAAGGACTCGGTGGCGGTCGACTCGGGGCGGGCCGCACTGGGGCGCTGGGCCCGGGAGCAATTGCAGGGTTCGGTGGGCGCCCAGCTCAAGACCTACACCATCGGCCCGATGGCCGATCGCCCCATCAACAACGCCCGGCTGATTGCCGCGCGGATCTATCGGGACCGGCTGGATCTCTTCGAAAAGTGGTACCAGCAGGAGGGCGGTGACATCCAGAAAGCGGTGGCCGATCTTTCGGCTCTCCTGCAGGGTGTCGAGGGTGATTCGGCTTTCGCCCGGCTGGAAGGCGCATTGGAACAGCGTGAAAAGTGAAATGTGAAGCGTGAAAAGGAGATAGAGCCCCCGTTTCACTTTTCACGTTTCACCTTACACGTGGTTATCACGGAGGGATCGTGACTAAACGAAGAAGCCCGATCGTTGCCGCGCTCGCCTCTTTCTTTCTCCCCGGTCTGGGTCAGCTCTACAACGGTCAGCCGGTCCTCTTTGCCGGATTCCTGGCGGCCTATTTCGGAGCCGCGGTGTTCTACACCCTCCGATACATTGGCGTCATTCTTTCCGACCATCCCGCGGCGGCATTGTCGACCGTGTTTGTCCCGCTGGGACTGATATTCCTCGTCTGGCTGGCCTCGGTTGTGCTCGCGATTTTCGGGGCGCTCGACCGGCCCGACTATGAACTGCAGAGGTACAACCAGGGTTGGATCTACATCGTCAGTGTACTCTGTGCCTACGTCATAGTCCCGGTGGCGATGACCTCTCCGCTGGTGAAGTTTGCCTTTCGGCAGCACGGGATCACCACTCCCGAACAGGCTAACGCCGCCATGGCCCGCTTCAGCAAACTCGGGCTCGGCGGCATGGCCGCCCTGGCCGCCAGGCAGCGGGAGCAGAAGGTCGATCTCAAGATCAATATTCCCGATCCTGACTCCATGGCGGCTGAGGCGACCACGGTGTTTCATGTCAATCTGATTGGCGGTCAGGACGGCGGGATCTACGACGCCACTTCGAACGACAAGGTCTGTACCCATCGCGCCAGTGCCACGGAACCAAGCTGGGCCGGACTGTACGCCAATCCCGCCGATACCACCGGACTCAGCGCCATCCAGTTCCGGGTGCCCATCGAACAAGGCGAGACCAACGATTTTCAGCTCAGTGTGAATCGCGGTTCGGGCACCGATAGCCGGAGCTACGTGGTCGACGGGCGCCGGCCCTGGGGTGAGAACGGGAAGGGCCGGGCGACGGTGGAACGAAAAGGCTCGATGACGGTGATCCGGCTCGATGCCTCCACCGCGGAGGGAGTCCGGGTGGAGGCGGTGGTGCAGTGCAAGGCGTTCAGCGAGGAGTGAGGCTGCTTGGCCAAAGAGGCTACGTCATCCCGAGCGAAGCGAGGGAACTGCTTCCCTGAGCAGCCAGTCAGGTGAAAGCAGTTCCCTCGTCGTTTCACTCCTCGGGATGACGTGAACTTCGCTTCCTCACTTCGTAAGGCTGATGTTCCCCGACCCGGTCTCCACCGAGATCCGGCCCTTTCCCGATCCAATCCTGCCGCGGATATTGCCCTCGCTCTTCTTGGTGAGGGTGAGCGGAAAGTCGATGTTGAAGTCCCCGCTCCCGGTGTCGAGGTCTACGGTTGCATCGACCGCTTCCGTCATCCTGAGAGTCACATCACCGGAACCGGTCTCTACCGCGACTTCGGTGGGGCTGGTCCGCAGGGTGGCCCGCACGGTTCCGCTGCCGGTGTCGATATCCAGGTCCGACGTGGTGATCCCATTCAAGGTCACGTCACCCGAACCGGTGTCGATGTGCAGGGACGTGCTCTCGATCTCCGAGGCATCCACTCCGCCGCTCCCGGTGTCGATATCCAGGACCCCGTTGCGGAAACCGTTGATGGTGACATCGCCTGAGCCGGTATCGAGGTTGGCCGAGCCCTCGGCTCGCTCCACTCGAAGATTTCCGGACCCGGTGTCGAGATGGAGCTTGCCCTTGGTGCCCCGTGAGGTGATGTCGGCGCTGGCGGCATCGACCATCAGATCCCCATCCACATTGCTCACGTCCACCCGGCCTACCCCGACGTAGACCGACACCCGCTTGCCGGTGGGGATGGTGATCTTCAGGTTGGCCGCGGCCTCCAGCCCGTCGCCTTCGCCCCGCACCGTAATCTGGCGATGCTCGCTGTTCCACCGGCCGTGCTCCCGGTCGTCATCATCACCCCAGCCGTAGTTGCCCCAGGTCCCGTCGTCCCGAATTGAGAATCGGCTGTTGGAGCGGCGCCCCATGGCAGGGTACACGATTCGGTCCGAGGGATAGACCACCATCAGTGTCGGGCGGCCCCGGATTTCATCGTTCTCTACCTTGAGTTTGCCGGCATCGCTGCCGACAGTCGTGACTTGGACGGTGACACTGGAACCGCTGCCACCCTGAATGGTGGCTTCACCGACCAGGTTGTAGACCGCGACGGAGCTGCCGGCGAGCGTGTACGACTGCGCCGCCAGGGTGGCGGGCAGGAGAGTCAGTAAGACCAGCGGGGCGACACGGGGCACGGGAATCTCCAGAAGTAGTGGATCGGTCCGATTAGACAGCAGGGTACCGTCCGGGGTTGGAACCTTACCCTTGCGGTCCCGAGGACCGGGAACATCTTTCCCAGTGCCCCGTAACTGAAAGCCCCGCAGGAACCTGCAGCGCGGAGTCTGGCATGGCCCGCGACTTACTGCCGTTGGTAAGGACCGCCGTGGGCGACCGATACACGGTCGACCGCGAAATTGGACGCGGGGGTGCTGCCAGGGTCTTTTCCGCCCGCGACCAGTCCGGCCGGCCGCTCGCCCTCAAGGTCTTACACCCCCAGTTGGCGGCCAGTGTCACCGCCGATCGGTTCCTCCGGGAGATCGAATTCGTCCGGCGGCTCGATCATCCCAACATCGCCCGGTTGCTGGATTCGGGCGAGGGGGAGTGGATCATTTACTATGTCATGGACTACGTGCCGGGGCCGACTTTACGGTCCCACCTGGACCGGGTCCGTAAGGCGTCGATCTCGGACACCATTCAGATCGCCCACAATCTGCTCAGTGCTTTGGCGTGTGCCCACGCCCAGAACATCGTCCACCGGGATGTAAAGCCGGAGAATGTGGTGCTATCTCCAGCCGGGGCTATCCTGGTCGATTTCGGGATCGCCAAGGCCGTGGCTGATGCCGGTTCCGATCGGCTGACTCGATCCGGGTTCGCGGTTGGTACCTCGGCATACATGAGCCCGGAACAGATCGCCGGCTCGGATGATATCGATCCCCGGTCCGATCTTTACTCGCTCGGCTGCGTGCTCTATGAGTGCCTGGCCGGCCGTCCACCATTCGATGATCCATTTGACGACCTGGTTCTCACCAAACATCGCACGGCCGAGATCCCGGATGTGCGAGAGGTGCGATCTGACACCCCCGACGCGCTCGCGCTGGGGATCCGTCGAGCCATGGCCAAGGCCCGGGAAGACCGATGGATCTCGGCCGAGGCCATGGGCACCTCCCTCCTGGCACTTTCTCAAGCCTGAGATCCCGTGGACATCTTTGTAGCCCGCCAGCCGATCTTCGACCGTCGGCGCAACGTGGTTGCCTACGAGTTGCTCTTCCGCTCGGGGATGCAGAATGCCTTCGGGCAGAACGATCCCAACAAGGCATCCATCAAGATGATGGACACCACTCTGCTGGGCTTCGGTCTCGATAGCCTGGTGGGAGACAAACAGGCCTTTTTCAATGCCTCGAGAGACGTGCTGGTAAAGGAGCAGTGGGCGGTGCTTCCGGCCGGGAAGGCAGTGGTAGAGGTGCTGGAATCGATCGTTCCCGACGCCGAAGTAGCGGCGGCCTGCGCGGCGATCAAACGTTCGGGATACAAGCTGGCGCTGGATGATTTCGTGTTCCGGCCGGAGTATGAGTTGTTGCTGCCATACACCGACCTGGTGAAAGTCGATTTTCTCATTACCAAAGGTGAGGAGCGCTCCGGTCTGGCCAGGCGTTTCGCTCCCCGGGGTATCACCATGCTGGCCGAGAAGGTGGAAACTCAGGAGGATTTCCAGGCCGGTCTCGATGCCGGCTACGAACTCTTCCAGGGTTACTTCTTCTGCAAGCCGGAGATGATCGCCGGCAAGGACATTCCCGCCTCCAAAACCAACCTGCTCCGGTTGATGCAGGAGATCAATCGACCCGAGGTCGATTTCGACCGGCTGGAACAGCTCATCAAGGGTGAAGTAACTCTCTCGGTGCGGCTTCTCCGCTACCTCCACTCGGCCGGATTCGGCTGGAAGCACGATGTCGACACCATCGGTCAGGCCCTCCGGGTGCTGGGGGAGCGGTCGGCCCGCAAATGGGCTTCGCTGGTGGTGCTGACTCTCATTGGGGAGGACAAGCCCGCCGAACTGGTCACTAACACTCTGGTGCGGGCCCAGCTCTGTGAACAGCTCGGGGCCGAGGCGGCTTTGCCAGAGCGGCAGGCCGATCTCTTCCTGGTGGGATTGCTCTCGACCCTGGATGCCATGCTGGACCGCCCGATGGCTCAGGTGCTGGAACAACTGTCGGTAAGCAACGAGGTCCGCCACGCCCTGCTCAATGGTGACAATCTGCTGAGCGACACCCTGCAGCTGGCCATCTCCTACGATCGGGGTGATTGGGAGCGAGTCCGGAGCATCGCCCCCCGGTTGGCCTATCCCGAACCCTCGATGCCCGAGGCTTACCGCCACGCGGTGGAGTGGGTAAACCGCATTACCGAGGCTGGCTGAGCCAGAAACTCCCGCCGATCAAGTTTCCCCTTTCCCGGGCGATACTCGACAGAGGACCCAAACACCCGGGAGCCGGTCTTGCCTCAAGCGGTACAGTCGGTCAGTCCAGAGATCTTCGTCGCCCGCCAGCCGATCTTCGACCGGCGGCAGGAGGTGTACGGCTACGAGCTGCTGTTTCGCTCCAGCCTGGATAACGTTTTCCACCATCAGAGTCTCGATCAGGCATCCTTCGAGATGCTCCACACCAGTTTGCTCGGCTTCGGGTTGGATGTGCTGCTGGGCGACAAGATCGGGTTCGTCAACGCTTCCCGCGAAGTACTGCTGCAGGAGTTCTATCTGGTGCTCCCCCGCGACCGGACCGTCATCGAGCTGGTCGACTCGGTGGAGCCCACCTCGGAAGTGATCACTGCCTGCCAGGGTCTCAAGCGGGCCGGCTATCGCTTCGCCCTGGACGATTTCGTGCGGCGCCCGGCGATGGCGCCGCTGGCCGATCTGGCCGATGTCATCAAGGTCGACATGCTGCGCACCGAGCACGACGAACGGGCCGCGCTGGTTCGCGAGTTTGCTCCCCGCCGGGTGATGCTGGTGGCGGAAAAGGTCGAGACCCGGGCTCAGCTGGCTCAGGCCATGGACGAGGGATTCACCCACTTCCAGGGCTTTTTCTTCTGTGAACCTGAAGTGCTGATCGCTTCCGACGTTCCGGCCTACAAGCGCAACTGCGTCAGATTCATGGCCGAGCTGAACCGCCCGGAGCTGGATCTGGATCGGCTGGAGAATGTGATCCGGCAGGAAGTCGCGCTGGCCGTGAAACTGCTCCGCTACCTCAACTCGGCCGGCTTCGGCTGGAGACACGAAGTCACTTCGATCAAGCACGCCCTCCGGGTGCTGGGCGAAAGTGCCACCCGCAAATGGTGTAACCTGATGGCGCTGACGGTGCTGGGAGAGGACAAGCCGTCGCAGCTGGTGGTGTCCTCGTTGGTGCGGGCTCAGTTCGCCGAACAGGTAGGCAGAGAAGGGGGGATGCCTTCGCGGGCGGTCGACCTCTTCCTGACGGGAATGCTGTCGACCCTCTCGGCTCTGCTGGGCCGGCCGATGGAGGAAACTCTGAGCCAGATTCCGGTAGCCCAGGAAATCCGGGACACCCTGCTGGGCCGGGATACTTCACTCTCTGCCACTTGGGGTCTGGTTCTCGCCTACGAGCGGGCCGATTGGGAGCAGGTCAAGGCGCTGGCCGACGCAGCGGATATTTCTCCCGGCCGGTTGCCCGGACTGTACCGCGACTCGGTGCAATGGGTGGATCGGATTTACAAGGCCTGAGCGCGGGCTCAAAGCCACGTCATCCCGAGCGCAGCGAGGGAGCTACTTGTCCGGGTCTCGTAGCCTGACAGCGGCTCCCTCGTCGCTTGCGCTCCACGGGATGACGTAATCTTCTTGCTACTTAGCCTGGTACACCACCTTCCCCCCGAGAATCGTATAGCTCACGGTCGTCCCGGGAATACTGTCCTCCGGCACCGTCATGATATTCTTCGACAGCACTGTGATGTCCGCCAGCATCCCCGGCTTGATCCTTCCCTTCAAGTTCTCTTCGAATCCGGCGTAGGCATTGCTGACGGTGTAAGCCCGCAGAGCTTCTTCCCGGGTCATCTTCTGCTCGGGATAAAACTCGCTGCCGTCAGGCAGCCGGCGCGCCACGGTCGCATAGAACGAGGCGATCGGATTGGCGTCCTCGACCGGAACATCGGTGCCGTTCGTCACCACGGCACCGCTCGCCAGCAGCGAGTGCCAGACGTAGGCACCGGCCTTGGTCCGCGCGTCACCCAGCCGCCTCGGCACCCACGGCCCGTCGGATGTCGCGTGAATCCCCTGCATCGATGCGATCACGCCCAGCCGGGCGAAGCGGGGAATGTCCGCCGGATCGAGGTGCTGGGCGTGCTCCACCCGCCAGCGCAGACCGGAGTGACCTGCGGTCACCCGCTGGTACATGTCGAGTACTTCGCGATTGGCCCGGTCGCCGATCGCGTGGGTCGCTACCTGGAAGCTGTCTGCCAGTGCAATGCGGGATCGCGCCTCCATCACATCCACCGGCGTTGTGGCCAGCCCGACGCTGGTCTTGAGATCCTCGTAGGGTTTGAGCAGCCAGGCGCCCCGGGAGCCGAGCGCACCATCCGCGTACAGTTTGATGGCGCGGACGGTGAGGAAGTTGTTTCCCACCCCGACCATGCGATACTGTGGCAGCTTGGCCTTGAGACTGTCGATCGGTTCGCCGCCCACCATCACATAGAGCCGAACCGGCAGCTTCCCAGTCTCCGCCAGTTGTTTGAATAAATCGATGTTTCGGAACGAGGTGCCGGCATCGTGGAAGGTGGTGATACCCTTGGAGAGAACATCCTCTCCGGCCAGCTCAACGATCTTGAGGGCTTCGGCCTGCTTTTCTTCTTCCGAGCGATTGGCCTCCCACTCTGACAATTTGGCCCGCACCAGTCCCTGGGCAGTCTCCCGCAGAAACCCGGTCGGCTCGCCGTCCGGTCCCTTGAGGATCTCTCCACCCGGCGGATTGGGAGTCTTTCGGGTGATGCCGGCGATCCTGAGTGCCATCCCGTTCACCATCGACGCGTGGCCGCTGGCGTGAGTCAGAAACACCGGATTGTTGGGTGAGATGCTATCGAGGCTGGCGTGGGTCGGCAGCCCTTCGACCGCGGGGGAGGGCACATGCTCCCATTTCTCCTGATGCCAGCCTCGCCCACTGATCCAGGCCCCGGCCGCGATGTCGCGGGTCGAGGCGCCCACCATCGACACGATGTCTTCCCAGTTCTTTGCCCGAGTCAGATTGAGGTGGAGCCGGGAGTTCCCCAGCCCCATGAAGTGCCCGTGGCCTTCGATGAACCCGGGGATCGCCAGTTTCCCGCCGAGGTCGATCCTCTGGGTCTGAGGTCCGGCCAGGGCTTCGACCTCGGGATTGTCTCCCACCGCCTCGATTCGATCGCCTCGAATCGCTACTGCCTGGGCGGTCGGCTGAGCGCTGTCCTCGGTGACGAAACTCCCGTTCAGGAGAATTAGATCGACCGGATTGGAATGGGCGGGACCTTGGGGGCGGCAGAACGGAAGCAGAAACGCCGCGAGAATCGCGGCGCTGAGACGAAGGCTTTTCATTTCAACTTTCGGTTATGCAGTCGACCTTCAGGGTGCTGCGCGGCCTCCAGCGCGAGCGCCGGATCCACCGCACCGGTGACACCGCTCAATCGCCCGACCACGTCGGCCGGGAGCGCTTCCACCGGGAGCTCGAGTGCCAGGCTCAGGCCTCGACCGAGCGTGGCCGGCATATCCACCAGATCAGCCCAGCCCGGCAGAATCGCAGGAGAACGGGCCGCGACGAGAGGAACTGCTGTGTCTTCGGTGGGCATCCGCTTGCCGATCGGAATGTCGAGCCGGGTGGCCAGGGCGGACCATCCTTCCCATCCGTCCACCGAAACCAGATCGGTGAAGGCCCACTCCTGTTCTGAGGCCAACTCAGCGAATGCGTCGAGGGTCTGTTTCTCATTGGCCGGGTGGCCCACGGCACATGAAAGCGGTACCGCACCGGTTTCGGCAAACCAGCGCCGGCTCGGGGTCAGCGTATCGGGCTTGAAGCCGGGGAAGGCAGCATAGCGCCGGGTCCGGCGAATCTCCCGCTGGGCCGCCTGGCGCTGGGCCGGGAACTCGGCCGCCTCTGCCGCGCCCTCGAACGCCACCTCGGCTGCGAGGTACCGGCCGGCCTGGCGCAGAACCTGGCCCCGGAGATGGAGAGTGCCTCCATGCGGTTCGAGGGCGAAGGCCCGGTCGAGTGCCATCAGCGCGCGAGACAATTCGCCGATCCGGTAGGCGGCATATCCCGCCTCATGCCAGACCAGCCCCAGGTCGGGATCGAGTCGAGCCGCGTTATCGAGGGAAGCGAGACCTTCGCGGAAGCGGCCCAGCTCGACCAGCGCCGCACCGCGGAGCGCCGCGGGGAGCGCGTCCTCACCGAACTGGGTCGCCGCGCGATCGCTCAGGCCGAGGGCCTCGTCATGCCGCTGGGTGTGCCGTAACAGCGCGAAGTACTCGACCCAGGCCTGCTTGAGTTCCGGATTGGTCGCCAGCAAACCGAGATAGGCTGCCTCCGCTTCTTCAATTCTGCTCTCCTGCAGCAATCGGCGCGGCCGCGAGAGCAGCCGATCGGTTGGTGCACCGGAGAAGATGCGGAATTGATCGGTGGAGTACATGGGCGCGAATGTACTCCGTGTACTTGGTTCCGCTAGACCTGAAACAGCAGTGGGCTAGTGGGCTAGTGAGTAGCGTCGCTGTCGAATCGCTGAACGAAGTCCGGAATCGTCTGCGACGAGTTCCCAGCCCACTAGCCCACTAGCCCACTAGCCCACCAGCCCACTAGCCCACTAGCCCACTAGCCCACTAGCCCACTACCCCACCAGCCCACTACAACGACTCAAACAAAGTGGCACAGAGGCGGCCTACCATCTCTGGTCCGGTCAGTGCCTCGCGGGTAGTGCCGAAGAGTTGGGGTAACATCGCTAACGCAAAGATGGCGGCCCACACCTGTCGCACCGCCATCCGGCGTTCAGCCTCGGTCCGCTGCAGCATGGCCGGAGCCACGATCCGGTAGAAGGCATCCACCAGATCCCGGGCTGCCTGTACCGCCGGTCCGCTGTAATCCTGTTCGAACAGCGCACTTCTCAGGTGAGCTACACTGATCCGCGGGTAGGAGAAGGCATGGGCCAGGTAGGCCGTGAAGAACGCTCGCGTCCCTTTTGGTACATCGCCACCCGACTGGGCGATGTGCTGCCGCAGTTCGGTCATGTTTTCGGGAAAGGCCTGGCGGAGCGTTTGGGACAGGGCCGCCTCCAACAGGGCGTCCTTGGACCCGAAGTGGTAGTTGATCGCGGCAATGTTCACTCCGGCGGCTTCGGTGATCCGGCGGACGGTGGCACCGGGTACTCCGTACCGCTCCAGACACTCAATGGTGGCGAGGAGGACTCGGGCGCGAGTACCCTTGGGTGTTGAATTGGGGGGTGTGGGGTCTTCGACAGCCAAGGTTTGAGTCCTCAGTTGGGTGAGTCAAACGTATGTTTTAATCATGCGTTTGTCAACCGAAGCCAATGATATTAAATGGGTTAAGAAACTTTGCCAGTTGATCGAGCCTACTACTATCTGCCGCTGGGTGGTCGCTGTCGACCCTGACAGGAGCGTATTCCGTGAATCTGGTCCGCTGGATAACTGCAGCCGTAGCCCTGTTCGCCCTTCCGACCCCCGCGAGTGTCCCCAGGGAGCTGGCCAGAGAAGTCACTATCTACCGTGACACCTATGGCATACCTCACGTCTACGGTAGGACCGACGCCGCCACCGCGTTCGGATTCGGGTACGCCCAGGCGGAAGACAATTTTCCCCGTATCGAAGACAACTACCTGCGTTCGATCGGCCGGTGGTCCGAGTTCCGGGGCGAGACCGGCTTCGATGCCGACCGTCTCAACCGTACCCTGGAAATCCCCAAACTGGCGCGGGCCGAGTACTCGCGGCTCCCGGTTCATATCAAGGCGATCGTCGACGGGTACGCCGCGGGCATTAACTACTGGCTGCAGAAGAATCCCTCGAATACTCCGAGGTCGCTCACCCGCATCGAGCCGTGGTATCCCCTCGCATTCATCCGCTATAACTACTTTCAGAATGGCTTTCTCTTCAGCACCGGGATCCGGCGCAACGAGCTGAAGCTGGCCGCGGTCGATCGAGGGATCGAAGAGAATACCGGCTCCAATGGCTGGGTGATCAGTCCCTCGAAGAGCGCCTCGGGTCATGCCATGCTCTTCATCAACCCGCACCTCCCCTTCTTCGGGCCGGGACAGGTGTACGAGGGTCATCTCCACAGTGAGTCGGGTTGGAACTTCACCGGCTACACCCGGTTGGGATTTCCGTTTCCGTACGTCGGCCACAGCGATGCGGTGGGCTGGGTCAGCACCGACAATGCTGCCGATCAGGCCGACGCCTACTTCGAGACCTTTGACGATCCCCAGAATCGGTTGGCCTATCGCTGGGGCAGCACTCATCGACTCGCCACCGAATGGACCGACACCATCCTGGTGAAGACCGATTCCGGTCTGGATCGGCGGGTGGTCAAGCTGCTCAAGACTCACCATGGGCCGATCGTGGCCCGGCGAGGCGGTCGCCCGATTGCGGTCCGCATGGCACGACTGGCTGAAGACGGCTGGCTGGGGGAGTGGTATGCCATGACCCGGGCCAGGAACGTGACTCAGCTCAAGAGCGCTCTGGCCCCGAGAGCGATGCTCTTCGGCAATGTGATGGCGGCGGATACCGGAGGGAACACGTTTTACGTCTACAACGGGGCCGTCCCCAGGCGGAATCCCAATTACAACTGGACTCGACCGGTCGAAGGCAGCGATACCGCCACCGAGTGGCACGGCTTTCACACCCTGGACGAACTGCCCCAGCTGACTAACCCGGCGTCGGGGTGGATGCAGAACTGCAACACCACACCGTTTCTGCTGACGGATCGGGGGAACCCGGATTCAGCCAACTATCCCCGCTACATGGTGACCGAGCGCGACAACCCCCGCGGCAAAGTCTCCCGCGTGCTGCTGGCCGGTCAGGAGAAGTTCAGCTGGGATGACTGGGTAAAACTCGGTTTCGACACTCGGGTCATCATGGCCGACTCGCTGCTGCCGCTGCTGCTGGCCGACCTGGATGCGACCAGAACCTCAGATTCATTGACTGCCGCGCGAGCTGATGCGCGCAACCTCCTGGGCCGGTGGAATCGCCGAGCCGATACTAGCTCGGTGGCAACCACCATCTTCTCGACCTGGATTTCGGCGTGGAATGAGCTGGAGGATGATCAGCCGGGGAATCAATCCAACCGGATGATGGCGCTGGATACGGCCCTGACCCGGCTGACCCGGGCGTTCGGAACCTGGCGGATTGAGTGGGGCAGTGTGAACCGGCTGCAGCGGGTGAATGATCTCACCAGCCCGCTCCCTTTCAGTGATGCTGCTGCCAGTGTGGCGGTTCCCGGAGTATCGGGGAACGCCGGAGCGGTGTTCACCTTCTACGGCATGGGCTCTGACAATCTCAAGAAGCAGTATGGCGTGGCCGGCGGCACCTACGTGAGTGTGGTGGAGTTTGGTCCCAAAGTGCGCGCCCTGGCCGTGCACGTCTTGGGACAAAATGGCGCTCCGTCCTCACCGCACTACTTCGACCAGGCGCCGCTCTACGCCAGGGGCCAGTTCCGGCCGGCCTGGTTTACCCTCGAGGAGATCAAGCAGAATCTGGAGCGATCCTACCGGCCGGGCGAAGAAAAGCGATAACAGATGGAATAGATCAGCTGAAATCGGCCGTCTCGGTTGTTACCGGACCGAGACGCAGGCATGGGCCGCGTGACGGTAGTTGTCAGGGATAATTGTGCTGACTAGCTTTCCAGCGCCGCACTCAGGCCCCCCTGATCAACTCCCCGAGGAACTCGTTATGCCGTACTCCCGCCGGGTAGGTGTTGTTGCCTTGGTACTGCCTTTCCTGTTTGCCTGTTCTGACAGTCCTACTACCCCTGACAAGTCCGGTCTTGCGCCTGCCACCGCCTCCGATGAGTACGTGGCGACTCCAGCCGGGTTGTATCACCGGTCCTGTGTCCATCTGATCGACGAGGGAGCGGTGCTGGAGGCAAACAATCGGGTTCGGGTGAAGGGAGGCGCAAGCTACCAGATACCCGATTGCGCCTATCCCCCACTGGATGGGCCAGACAACCGGCCCCGGCCCTTCAGTCAGGTACAGGCCAACGGCAACGACCCCAATACCGGGATTTTCCAGCGGGCGACTTATCACACCAACGGCAGCCCAATCCGACTGATCCAGGCCGATTTCAGCGTCCCGCTTCCACCGTTGGTCTCCTACCTCACCAACACTCAGACCTACTTCACCTTCCCCGGCTTGCAGAATGCGACCTATTTCATGCAGCCGGTTCTGCAGTACGGCGTAAGCGGTGCGGGGGGCGGCGCGTATTGGGCGCTCGCGAGCTGGCGCTGCTCGTCGCAGGGCGGTAGCTGCGTCCACGGTCCGCTCAAGCAGGTATCTCCCGGCGACTATGTCAGCACTCTGGTGCAGGGATACAACTGTGACATCAACAACCTGTGCACCTGGAGCGTTGCGGCCTGGGACCAGACCAGTGGGGATTCCGCGGTGCTCACCACCTCAGCGACGATGATCGGGTTCGACGCCATCGGCGGGATGATGGAGGCGCGAAACCTCACTTCGTGCGATCAACTGCCGGTCAATGGCCCAACTTTCTCGAATATTGCCGTCGCTACCACCACCGGTGGCCTGACGCCCACTTGGAGTACCTTGGTCAGCGCCGGCAATCCGTCGGGTTGTGGTTACCTGGTCACCACCACATCAAGCCAGGTACATCTGATTCATACTGTATCCAACACCAATGTGACGACTTCTCAGACTGGGATGACGGCCAGCGCCACCTGCGGTCTCTGCAATGTGACTCCGGTCATCAACGCCATCACAGCATCCGGGAATGTGATCACCCTGCATGACAACGGCGGTCATACCGCGACCATCACTCTGAGCAATGCCACGGCCTCTGGAGGGCTCACGGCGTCACTGCCCCCCTGCGTCTGCGCCCAGCCTCCGGCGGCCATCGTCTCGGTCGCGGCGTCGGCCACCCATCTGACGATCACTGACAATGGTGGGCATACCGGAACCATGAATTTCAGCGGCGCCAATCTGCATTCCATTACTGGAGGGCTGAGCGCCGGTACCTGTGTCTGCAGTACTCCTCGCGCCATTCTCTCGACCTACGGGACTGGTACCGTCGGCCTTCGTCTGGCCGACAACACCGGGCACACCGGTTACGTGAAGTTCGACTAGCCGCACTTGAGCCGGCCGGCGTCGCCAGTACCAGGGCGCCGGCCGCCGAATCGGGAGCAATTCTACCGCTCGGGCGAAGAAAGCGCTGCTGCTTACTCCGCCCGTGCGTGAGTCGCTCAGGCTAAGGGTTCATGGCCAGGCTTTCGTCCCCGCTGGAAGCGAACTCGGCCCGACGATTCTGCTGCCATGCCTCCTCGTCGTGACCGGGATCGACTGGCGAGCCCTCACCGGCCGACTCGTGAGTCAGGCGGTCCGCGGCAATTCCCTTACTCACGAGATACTTGCTCACTGCCAGTGCCCGCCGGTTTCCCAGGGCCATGTTGAATGCTTCGGAGCCCCGCTCATCGCAAGCTCCGGTGATCTTCAGCTGAACCTCTGGGTTGGCCGTCAGTATTTCGACCTTGCGGTCCAGCGCCGATTGACCTTCTTCCGAGAGCTTGGCCGAGCCGGTGGCAAAATGGACCATCTGGGTGAGCTCAGTCTTCAGAGCTTCCCGCTCGGCGGCGACCCGCTCGGTACTGTCGCGGACCCGAGCTTCCTCCGCTACCCGAGCGGCTTCAATCGAATCGGCTCGCTGTTTCTCCTGCAGCGCGAGTTCCTGGGCCCGTGCCACTGAGTCGGCCTGAGCCTTGGCGAGGGCGTCCAGCGAATCCTGGATCTGCTTCTGCCGGGCGATTTCGGCGGCCGAAGGCTCCGGAGGCGTGCTGGTTTCCGGCTTGGAGCTGTGGCAGGCGGCCAGCACGACACCGGCGAGCAGGCCTGCGAAGAGCATCTTTGGCATAGTTACTCCGACCTTTTCCTTCAACGAGTCAAACGCGATTATCCTTGACCTCGACCTCGTTACCCACAGTATCCTTCCGTCCCGTCGCCTTCTATCGCTCAACAGGTGGAGTCTCAGCGAGACCGGAAGGGCGTAAGGCACCCGCTCCCCCAGAGATATAAAGCGGCACCATCCTCATGATTGTTCATCTCATCGACGGCACCTACGAACTGTTCCGCCATTTCTATGGCCAGCGCAGCTTCAACAAAGGGAAAGACAAGCCGTTCGGTGCCGTGACCGGGGTGCTGCATTCCACTCTCGAGATGATCGAGAAAGGCGCCACCCATCTCGGCGTTGCCACCGACCATGTGATCGAATCGTTCCGCAACGATCTCTGGCCCGGCTACAAGACCGGGGCCGGAATCGATGCTGTATTGTGGAGGCAGTTTGGTCCGCTGGAGGAAGGGCTGGTCGCGATGGGCGTGGCGACCTGGCCCATGGTTGAGCTGGAGGCCGACGATGGGCTGGCCTCGGCAGCCAGGATTGCGGCCCAGGATCCACGGGTCGAAAAGATCTCGATCTGGGCCAACGACAAGGATCTGGCCCAATGCGTCCGGGGCGACCGGGTGGTTCAGGTCGACCGGCGGGGCATGCAGATCCGCGATGCCGCAGGCGTGAAGAAGAAATTTGGGGTGGAGCCGGAGCTGATTCCCGACTTTCTGGCGCTGGTCGGCGATGCCCAGGACGGCTATCCGGGGATCCCCGGAATCGGTGCAGTGACGGCGGCCCGGATGCTCAACCGGCACGGCCCGATCGAGCAGTTTCCCGAGAATGTGCTGGGCGAGGCGAAGAGGGACGCGCTGCTCTTCAAGCAACTCGCCACTCTTCGGACCGACGCACCGCTATTCACCAATGTGGATGAGATCAGATGGAGGGGGCCGACAGCTTCATTCGAGGCATGGACCGAGAAGATCGGTGAGCCCAAACTGCTGGAGCGGAGCCGAAAGGCTCCAGTGGGTTAGACCGGGCCCTTGATCCGGGGGCCGTCCAGCACCTGGCGGACTTTCCGGGTCAGCGACTCGGCGGTGTAGGGCTTCTGCAGATACGCCACCGCCGATTCCAGGACTCCGTGGCGGACCACCGCGTCATCGGTGTATCCCGAGGCATAGAGCACTCTCGCCTCGGGGTGCAACCGTCCCAGCTCTTCCGCCAGTATGCGCCCGCCCATTCCCGGCATCACCACGTCGGTGAGCAGCAGATCGATGGGCCCCGACCGGTTGGCGATCATCTGGAGAGCAGCCTCCCCGTTAGGCGCCTCGATCACGTGGTACCCCTGCCGCTCCAGAATCCGTTTTCCCACCAGCCGGACGCCGTCAGCGTCTTCCACCAGCAGCACTGTCTCCGAGCCGCGGGGCAGCTCCTGCGGGTCGGCACTGATCGCGCCGACCAGGTCCGATTCGGCCGCCACTCGAGGCAGGTAGATCTTGAAGACCGTGCCCTGGCCCGGCTCGGAATAGACCCAGATGAAGCCGCCCGACTGCTTCACGATTCCGTACACAGTGGAGAGCCCGAGACCGGTGCCCTTGCCGGCTTCCTTGGTGGTGAAGAACGGCTCAAAGACCCGGGCCCGGGTGGCCTCATCCATCCCGCTGCCGGTATCGCTCATGGCTATCATCACGAAGCTGCCCTGGGCGGCCACCGGATTGCTGGAGACGTAGTCGTGGTCGATCTCCACGTTGCTGGTTTCGATACTCAGCTTGCCGCCCTGGGGCATGGCATCGCGGGCATTCACCGCGAGGTTCATCAGGATCTGGGCGATCTGACCGGGATCGGCTTTCACGTGACCCAGTCCGGGGCTGCGAGTGACCGTCAGCTCAATGTCCTCGCCGATGATCCGGCCCAGCATCCGCTCGGCCCGGCTGACCTCGGTGTTGAGGTCGAGCACCCGGGCTTCCAGCACCTGCTGGCGGCTGAAGGCGAGCAGCTGGCGGGTCAGCTCGGCGGCGCCATTCACCGCTTCGCGGATCAGATGAACATCTTCGAGCTTCTGGTCTCCGGCCTGTAATCCTTCCTTGAGAAATTCGGCGTGACTGGAGATCACGGTGAGCAGGTTGTTGAAATCGTGGGCGATCCCGCCGGCCAGCCGCCCGACCGCTTCCATCTTCTGAGCCTGATGGAACTGGTCTTCCAGCCGGTGCCGCTCGGTGACATCGAGCCAGGCCCCGACCAGTTCCTTGGGGTACTCGCCGTTCCCCGCCACGATCCGCGATTGATCGTGGATCCAGCGGTAGCCGCCGTCCTTGTGGCGGAAACGGTATTCCAGAGAGACTGAGTTGTCGCCGGTGAGCCGGGAGAGCTCGGCAACCGCGGAATCCTTGTCATCGGGGTGGACCCGGGTCAGCCACCAGCTCGGATGGAGTACCTCCTCCATGGTGTAGCCGAACACCAGGGTGACATTGTCGCTGACCCAGAGCGGAACGATTCCCCCGGCGGTTACTCCGCTGGAGTAGACGACCGCGGTACTGGTCGAAAGGAGTTGCTCCAGTCGAAGCTCGGTGGACCGCAGGGTGAGGTCGGCTCGCCTCCGTTCCCGCTTCGCGGCGGCTTCCCGCAACTCCCGCTGAATGGCAGGGACCAGGCGCTTGAGGTTTCCCTTCATTACATAGTCCTGCGCCCCGGCCCGCATTGCTTCCACCGCGACATCCTCGCCGATGGTTCCCGAGACGAAAATGAACGGGGTGTCGGGGTCCCTTTCGCGCAGCATCCGCAGGGCGGCATGACCGCTGAAGGCGGGCATGTTGAAGTCGCCAATGACCAAGTCCCAGCCCCCGCGGGTGAGCGCAGCCGCCATTCCCTCGGCGCTGTCCACTCGCTCGCTGGTAACCTCAAACCCCGACCGACCCAGCTCCCGCAGCAGCAGGCAGGTGTCTTCCTCGGAGTCTTCTGCAATCAGGACTCGGAGTGCGGTATTCATACCCCCCCAAACTAGCCTGTTGGATCTGCCTCAGGTCCTAAGAATCGGTCAGTTTGGGGGTGAACCTGAAGGGTTGTTAGGCAAGTGAAGCAATTTCGGGCGCCTGTAACCTTGGGGATGGGGCAGGTCAGCCGGCCAGCGGCAACCGGCCCCGGCCAGGGCGAAGATAGGCCGGTGATGCACGGCTCGATTCTCTGGCTAAGTAACGCCAGCCGAACAGGATCCGGCGGACCAGAGTAATCTTCGACTTATAAACGGTCATGATAGCCGCATTGGGAGCGGCTGGTCCACTTTCAATAATGTGACGATGCGAATCGCGATCTTCGGAAGCGGCGGGGTCGGGGGATACTTCGGCGGACGGCTGGCTCAGGCCGGGGTCGACGTCAGTTTCGTCGCTCGAGGAGCCCATCTCGCCGCGATGCGGGAGCGAGGACTAGCCGTCTCAAGTATTGCGGGTGATTTCGCGATCAGCGCGCTCCAGGCCACCGACGATCCGGCCAGCATCGGTCCGGTCGATGCAGTATTACTGGCAGTGAAGGCGTGGCAGATCAGGGAAGCGGCCGAATCGATGCGACCGTTGATTGGCGGAGCGACCGCGGTGATTCCACTCGAGAATGGAGTCGAAGCCCCTGATGAACTGGCTGCGGTGCTTGGCCCCGGCCACGCGATGGGTGGGCTCTGCCGGATTCTGGCCTATCGCACCGGACCAGGCGAGATCAAGCACGCTGCGATCGACCCGGCCATCGAGTTCGGCGAACTTGACGGCCGCGCCTCGTCGCGAGCCGAGTCGCTGCGCCTGGTCTTCGAGAAGGCCAAGGGGATGAAGGCTACGATCCCGCCCGATATCCGGGTGGCGATGTGGAGCAAGTTTCTGTTCATCGCCCCGGTCAGCGGGCTGGGGGCGGTGACCCGGGCCCCGATCGGCGTCACCCGATCGATGCCGGAGACCCGGCGGTTGCTGGTGGAAGCGCTGGAAGAGATCGTGATGCTGGCGGGAGCGGTGGGCGTCGCGCTTCCCTCCGATGCGGTCTCCCGGACCCTGGCGTTTACCGATTCGATCCCGGCCGACGGCACCAGCTCGATGCAGCGCGACATGATGGAAGGACGGCCTTCGGAGCTGGAGGCCCAGGTCGGGGCCGTGGTCAGACTGGCCGAGCGAGCCGGGATCGAGGTACCGGTCCACCGATTTCTGCTGGCAGCGCTGTTACCGCAGGAACGAAAGGCCCGAGCCGGGAACTCCTGAAGCCCTATTGATTGACGGCCGATCGGACTCCGCCGGTGTGCCGCTGCAGCGTGGCGGCCAGATGCTGGGCCGACACCGGCTTGCTCAGGAAGTCATCCATCCCCGCAACCAGACAGCGCTCCCGGTCCTCCTCCATCGCGTTAGCCGTGAGGGCGATGATGGGGATTCTGGTTTCGCCGTTTTCCTTCGCGCGTATGCTGCGGGCCGCCTCGAAGCCATCGAGCTCCGGCATGTGGCAATCGAGGAAGATGATGTCGTAAGGCAGCTGGTCGACAAACCCGAGAGCTTCCAGCCCGTTGCTGGCAACGTCCACCACGCATCCCAGCCGCTTCAGCATCAACACCGCGACCTTCTGATTCACCGCGTTGTCTTCGGCCAGGAGTACCCGCAGTCCGGTCATCGGCTGCATCGACGGTGGGGGTGCCGGGGTCGCCTTCTCCGGTACCACCGGGGGCGTCACCATGTAGCGGGTGACGACCTGCTCCTGATCGGTCAGCATGGTAAGAAGCACGCCGCGAAGAGTATCGGGCGGTGCCGGCTTGACGAGGAATCCGTTGTACCCCGAATTGCGGGCGCTCTCGCAGTCACCCCTTCGCCCCGAACTGGTCAGCAGCAGGAGCCTGATGGCTTCGGAAGACCGGGTGGCCCGGATGTGTTTTCCGAGAGTCAGCCCGTCGACCTCGGGCATATGCAGGTCGATGACGCCAAAGCTGAATCGATCGCCGGTGCTTTCGGCCTGACGGAGCAGCTCGAGGGCTTCCCGGCTGGAGGAGGCCGGTGTGGCCCGCAGGCCCCAGGCCTCCAGCTGCCGCTGGAGAATTTTGAGATTGATCTGCGAGTCGTCGACGATCAGCACCCGTTGCCCGTTGAACCTCGCGGTCAATTCGGGCGTCTGGGGCCGGGCCGCCTGCTCCAGCCGGACTTCGAACCAGAAGGTCGAGCCCTGGCCCCGGGCGCTCTCTACCCCGATTGAACCACTCATCATCTCGACCAGGCGTTTGCAGATGGCCAGTCCAAGACCGGTGCCACCGTAGCGTCTGGTCGTGGAGGCATCGGCCTGACTGAACTGGGCGAAGAGTTTGGACCGCCCGGCCTCGTCCATACCGATGCCGGTATCGCTGACTGAGAAGCGAAGCGCGGCGGTGTTGCCTTCGCTCCTGCCCGTCAGCTCGATGAGTACGTGACCGTTCTCGGTGAATTTGAGCGCATTGGAGATCAGATTCAGCAGGATCTGACGCAGCCGGCCGGGATCGCCGATGACCTGACGGGGGGCAGCAGGCTCGATGCTCACCGCCAGCTCCAGATGCTTCCCTTCCGCCGTGGGCAGCATCAGATCAACCGACTCGGCGATCACCGAGTGAGTGTCGAATGGAATCGGCTCCAGATCCAGCTTGCCGGCCTCGATCTTGGAGAAATCGAGGATGTCGTTGATGATGGTCAGCAGCGCTTGACCGGAGGTGTTGATGGTCTCGACAAACTCCCGCTGCTCCTGGGTCAGCGGGGTATCCATCAGGATGTGGGTCATTCCCAGCACGCCGTTCATCGGAGTGCGGATCTCATGACTCATGGTGGCCAGGAACTCGGCTTTGGCCCGGGCGCCGGCTTCCGCCCGGTCCCGGGCATCCTCCAGCTCCTGGGCCTGCGCTCGCAGCTCTT
>CAZOES010000063.1:23959-24404 GCA_964578865.1 uncultured Gemmatimonadaceae bacterium
GGGCCAACTGGTGGGCCAGCTGGGCTGCTTCGTACTGGGCCTGCAGCGCCGCCTGAGCCGCTTTCCGTTCGGTGATGTCGAGTAGAACCGCGCTGTAGAGATTGCGCTCGCCGATCTTCACCGGACTCAGCACTACCTCAAGCGGGACGGTCTCACCGCTCCGGGTTCGTGCCAACGACTCGAATCCCGAGTGCCGAGTCGAGGGGCTCAGCTTGCCGAGCGAGGGAAGGTGAGCGAGGCAGCCGGGAATCAGGGTCTCGAGCGGGAGGGTCAGCAACTCACCCTCCGGGTATCCCAACAGCCACCCCGAGGCGGCATTGACCGTTTCGATCTTGCCGCTGTCGTCGAACATCAGGAATCCATTCACCATCGAACGAAGTACGGCGGTGTTGCGCATCCCCGATTCCATCAGCGAATCCGACGCGGCCAACAGCTTTCGGTCGAC
>CAZOES010000064.1:0-3827 GCA_964578865.1 uncultured Gemmatimonadaceae bacterium
TGGGTTTGAGCATTTCTTTGAGTCGGGAGTCGGGAGACCGGAGACGGGAGACGGGAGACGGGAGACGGGTACCAAAGATATTATGCGGCCAAGCGTCTTCACGGGGAAGAACGGGCCTCGTAACTTCCCTCGACTCCGGACTCGGACTCCGGACTCCTGACTCCCGACCCCCGACTCCCGACTCCCGACTTGATGCTCGATACCGACCCGACCGCCGAGCTCGACGTCCTGGTCCGCTCCCGCTACGGAGTGATCGTTCTGGATACCCCGGATGAGGCCCAGGCCGATGTCCTGATCCGGGCGGTGGCCAGTCGCCAGTCTCTCGGGCTCTGGTACTGGACTCGACACGCCGGGCTCCGTAAGGCGGGGTCCGGCGGCAGCCTGGTTCCCGACAGCGCCGTCCCCCTGCACGCGCTGCAGCACATCGCCAACGAGGGAGCCGAGGGGCTCTACGTTTTTCCGGTCACGGAACCGTGGCTGGAAGAGCCCGGGATCGCCTCTGCACTCAAGGAAGCGGGCCGGGCACTGGGCCAGGTGCGGGGCGCGGTGATTCTGGTGGGCGACAGCATCAGGGTTCCTGCCGGGCTGGCTCGAGAGGCAGCGACACTGCCGGTTCCCACCCCGACTGAATCGGAGTATCGCGATCTGCTCCGCCGTCTGGTGCGAGACCTTCAACCCAGGGTCGAGCTGACGCCGGACATGACGGACCGGCTCCTCAAGCTGCTCTCCGGCCTTACTCAAGGTGAGGCGAGACGGGTTCTCACCCGGGTGATACTGGATGACGGCCGGCTGACTGAAGAAGATCTCGATCAGGTCCAGAAAGCCAAACGTCAGAGTGTGCTGCAGGAGAGCCTGCTGGAGTACTACGCGGCCGAAGAAACCATGGCCGATGTGGCCGGCCTGGCCCGGCTCAAGAGCTGGCTCAACGCTCGTCATGCCCTGCTGACCGATCCGGAACAGGCGGCCCGATATCGGCTCCCCTTCCCGCGCGGCATTCTGCTGTTGGGGGTTCCCGGCTGCGGCAAGAGTCTCTCGGCCAAGGCGGTGGCCCGGGAATGGCAGCTCCCGCTGCTGCGTCTGGACGCGACCCGGCTCTACAACAAGTACGTGGGCGAGACCGAGCGAAACCTCCATCGCACCATGCGGGCGGCGGAACGCGTCTCACCGGCGGTGCTGTGGATCGATGAAATCGAGAAGGCGTTCTCGACTGACGGCGGGAGCGACGACGGCGGGTTGTCGCTGCGGCTGCTGGGGGCCTTTCTCTCCTGGTTGCAGGAGCGCAAGCATCCGGTCTTCGTGGTCGCCACCGCCAATGACATCACCCGGCTGCCACCGGAATTGATCCGTAAGGGCCGGTTCGACGAAGTCTTCTTCGTGGACCTGCCGGGAACCCCGGAGCGGGAAGCGATCTTCTCGCTGCAGCTCAAACAGCGCACCCAGGATCCGGCCAACTTCGACCTCAAAGGACTGGCCAGTGCAACCCCGGGCTGGAGCGGCGCCGAGATCGAGCAGGCGGTGGTCGGGGCGCTCTACACCTGCCTCGCCCGGGGCGAGCCGCTGGATGACGCCGGAATTCTCTGGGAGGTAGACCGGACTCGGCCGCTGAGCGAGACCATGGCGGAACGCATCGCGGCCCTGAGAAACTGGGCGGAAGGGCGCGCAGTTTCGGCCTCCTGACCGTGAGAGGTGAGAGGTGAGAGGTGAGACGTACCTGAAGTCGAGTACGTCTCAGGTCTCACTTCTCACGTGTCACTTCTTGATGAACGTGCCACTCCGCAGTTCGCTCACCGCCTGACGAATCTCCTGCTCGGTGTTCATCACAATCGGGCCGTACCAGGCTACCGGCTCCTCCAGCGGCCGGCCGGAGACCAGCAGGAAGCGAACTCCGGTCTCGCCGGCCTGAACCGTCACTTCATCACCGCTATCGAACAAGACCAGCGACCGGTCGCCGGCCACCTTGCCGACCGGAATTTCATCGCCGGTCCCGGTCAGGACCTCGGTCTGCACCGCCTGAGGTGAAGAGGCGTCGCGGAACTGCCCATCGCCTTCGAAGACATAGGCAAAGGCGTGACGCGAAGTCTCCACCGGCAGCCTGGCCCGTACCCCGGCGGGCACCCAGACATCCAGGTAGCGGGGGTCGGCTGCCACGCCGTCGACCGGGCCGTTTTTGCCCCAGAACGATCCGCAGACCACCCGCACGGTCACGCCGTTGTCGTCCACTACCTCGGGAATGTCCTTCGCAGTTACGTCCTGATAGCGGGGCGTGGTCATCTTGAGGCTGGAAGGCAGATTGGCCCAGAGCTGAAAGCCATGCATCCGGCCGCGGGTATCGCCGGTGGGCATCTCCTGGTGGAGGATTCCGCTTCCGGCAGTCATCCACTGGACATCGCCGGCACCAAGTGTCCCACGATTCCCCAGACTGTCGCCGTGCTCCACCTCGCCGGCCAGGACATAGGTGATGGTTTCGATCCCACGGTGGGGATGCCAGGGAAAGCCGGCCCGATAGTCGTCCGGGTTGTCGTTCCGGAAATCATCGAACAACAGAAAAGGATCGAACTCACTGGTATCGCCAAAGCCGAAACCGCGGCGCAGTTTCACACCGGCGCCTTCCAGAGTGGGCTTGGATTGAACGATTCGTTTGACGGGACGGATGGACATAGGTCAAGAGTCAGGAGACGGGAGACGGGAGACAACAACTCTTCTGAATGATATTAATGGAGGTGTAAAGGCCGGACACAGATTGTGAAACTCGGGGTGAATTGGAGACGTCTCGCAGCCATCTCCTCACTGCTGCAGCCGCTGCCAGATCATTCCACCGGGAACCGACCGTGCCTTCCCTCATTCGATGTTGCCTCGTGCCGTCCCTTTTGATCGCTCCGCTTTCCAGTCTGCCTGCCCAGAGTATCAGCGTACCCGCCGATTCCCAACACTGGACCCTCGAAGGCCGAGTCGCGACGGTGGCGACTTTTCAGGGGAAGAACTGTCTCATGCTCGATGGTGGAGTCGCGGCGCTGAACAATGTGGCCTTTCGCGACGGCGTGATCGATGTCGACGTGGCCACACCGGCGGCGCGAGGATTCTTCGGGATTCAGTGGCGGATCGACAGTGTGAACGGCGAATGGGTTTACCTGCGGCAGCATAAATCGGGGCTGCCGGATGCGATTCAGTACACCCCGGTTCTCAACACCGGGCTCAACTGGCAGCTGTACAGTAATGAAGGGTTCACTGCACCGGTCGACATTCCCCGTAATGAGTGGTTCCACCTGCGGCTCGAAGTCACCGGAGCGCAGGCCCGATTCTTCGTCAAAGACATGGAGAAGCCGGCGCTGGTGATGCCCGACCTCAAGAGCGGAGTGCAGAAGGGTCAGGTGGCGCTCGCGGTGCTGATCGGCTCGACCTGCTTTGCCAACTTCGAGTATCGCCAGACCAGCGACGCAGCATGGGAACGCCATTTCCCGGCCATGCCGGCCGGCACCCTGACGAAATGGAGCCTCTCGCCGTCGATGGATGCGCTGAAGCGAAATGTGGAACAGCCACTCTCGGTGGCTGAAGCGGGCCAGCTGAAATGGCGGGAGGTGGAGGCCGAGCCGCCGGGGCTGGTGGCGCTCAACCGCTATTTCGACAGCCCTCATCCGCGAGTCGCATTCCAGAGCGACTTCTCCCGGCGACTGGAACCGCAGCCTGGCACCCAGGTGGTGTATGCCAGGACCCGGATCACTTCCGACCGGGATCAGGTGAAGAAGCTCGCCATCGGCTACAGCGATGAGGTCACGGTCTTTCTGAATGGCCGAGCCCTCTGGCGCGGCCGCAGCGCTCAGGCGTTCCGC
>CAZOES010000064.1:3837-10825 GCA_964578865.1 uncultured Gemmatimonadaceae bacterium
GCGATCCCGGCTTTCTCGGCATCGTGAGTCCCGACGACGATGCAGTATATCTGCCGCTCAAGAAGGGGAATAACGAACTGGTGCTGGCGGTGAGCGAACTGGGTGGCGGATGGGGATTCATCTGCCGGCTGGTAGATCTTCCGAAGTGAGGCGACCGTGATCGCACTACTGGGCGGTGTGGTGGCAGGGGCGACTCTGCTGGCTCAACCGAGTGACCGAAGGGTCACTCAACTTGGGCCCGGGATCTATTCGATCGAGCACTCCGAAACCGGCGACGGCTTCGCCAGTGGTAACACCACGGTGATCATTGGAAGCCGGCAGGTGCTGGTAGTCGACGCCGGGTTTCTCCCTTCCACGGCGCGGGAGGATATCGCCCAGATCCGCCGCTGGACCGACAAGCCGGTTTCCTTCCTGCTGACGACCCACTTTCATAACGATCACAACCTGGCCAACCGGGTTTATCTCGATTCCTTCCCCGCCCTGACGATCCTGGCGCAGACGGAGACCAAGGTGGAGATGGACCGCTTTGGCCCCGGCTCCGAAGCCCGGGAAAGGCGAAGCACTGCCCGTTACCAGCAGATGCTCAGCACCGGTAAGACGTCGAGTGGACGCGCGATTACTTCGGCCGAGCGGAGTGCCATCAAGGAAGCGCTGGCATTACGGGCGCCGGGAATGGCCGAGATCAAGGACCTGAAATTTCAGAGCGCCACCCTGACATTCGACAATGAGTTGACCATCGATCTGGGCGACCGTGAGGTCCAGATCAGGTTTCTGGGTCGGGGGAACACGGCCGGTGATGCGATCGCGTGGCTGCCGCGGGAAGGAATCGCAGTGGTAGGGGACCTGGTGGTCCATCCTATCCCTTACATCTATGACGGGTATCCGGCGGAGTGGAGCCAGACGCTGGATCGACTGATGCGGCTGGAGCCCAAAGTCGTTGTGCCGGGTCACGGACCCATCCTGCGCGACCTTGGCTATGTGACCCGGATCCGGGATCTGCTCAAGAGCACGGTCGAGCAGCTGAATACGGCGCTCTCGAAAGTGGGACCCGCGATGTTCCGCAGCGTGGATGACGTGAAAGGGTCGGTGGACTTCACCGGGTTCCGGCAGAAATTTGCCGGGAGCGATCCGGACCTGCAGGCCGCCTTCGATGACATGGCGACCAATCTGCTCGGCGTGGCCTTCAAGGAGGCGAGTCTGCGGTGATCCGGACGTCCAGAACACTGTTGAGGCCGCCGAGTCCGTCCGGTTGCTTCACCGGGTTGGCCGGATCGTCGATCCACTGCGAGCCGTTCAGCCGCAGCTTGTAGTTGTAGCATCCGGTCCCCAGCGGAATCGGCCCGGTCTCCCAGAGCCCCGGTGCCGGGGAATAAGCCGTCAGAGGCGAACTCCAGCCGTCCCATGAGCCGAACAGCTCGACCGACCCGGCCTGGTGGTCGTGCAGCCGAAATCGCACCTTGCCATCGAGAATCCTGGGCCCGCCAGCTTCATCCGAGTGTCCGAAGTCGCGTTCACCGAGAGCCCGCGCCACGGCTCTGCCCTGATCGAGGACGCCGGCGCCCTGCCGTTCCCGGGGAGCTCCGTCCACCGGCTGAGCCGTGGCCAGCAGGATGGCTCGAATCGCGGCCGGCGTGAGCGCCGGGTTGGCCTGCAGCAGACAGGCCACGGCGCTGGCCACCACCGGAGCGGCGAAACTGGTCCCGTCGACGTGCTGATAGTGCGGGGTAATCGCCTTCAGCTCCCGCAGGCGGTCATCTCCACTTCGATCACCAGTGCGGCGCCGGGCGAAGAGGCGCTCGGCTTCCCGGGCGATCGAGGTGCCGGGTAACACCGGGGCGGCAACCCAGATGCTCGGGGCTACCAATTCAGGCTTGTACCCGCCCAGCGACGACTCCCCAAAGTTCCCATGCCAGAGCTTCACCGCGGAGTGATCGAACAGACTGCCATCGTCGATTCCGCCAATTGTCAGCGCGGCCGGCGCGGTCGCCGGAGGTACCAGGCGACGAACCCCGCTGTTCCCTGCCGCGGCGACTACCGTGACTCCCGCGAGTGTGAGTCGGTGGATGGCCCGGTCGACAGGATTCCCGACCAGCGGCTCAACCGCATCACCGCTGACCGACAAGTTGACCACCCGGATGCCGAACTCCTCCCGGTGCTCGATCACCCATTCCAATGAGCGGGCGACCGAATCATTGGTGATCGCACCGTCGGGTTCACGGGCTGCCACCAGTACCAGGTCTGAGGCACTGGCCAATCCGCGGTAGAGACCCTGACTCAAGTAGCCGTTGCCCGCGGCCACCACCGAGGTCATGGTCCCATGCCACTGTTCGTCGCGAGCCCGGTCCCAGCCAGGCCATCGGGGTGAATCTTCCGGCCCCCAACGCAACGTGGTTTCAGGATCCTGTCCCTGGTCGGTCCAGGCGCGAATCCGGTTCGACGGGTCGACTAGATCCGGGTGGGGATAGAAACCAGCATCGATCATCGCGATGGTAGTGCTTCGCCCGGTAAAGCGAGGATCGGCGTGCAGCCGGAGGGGTGTGGGAATGGCACCGAACGCTGCCTCGGGATCCAGCGGCCATTTGGCCTGCACTGCACGATGCAGCTCAGCGTCCCCTTGGGCCAGCAGCAACTGAAGCAGCTGGTCCTGAACGCAGGCACTGCAGGCGCCGGCCGGTTCCTGCCAGGCCAGGTGATTGAACGCAGTGGCGAGCTCGGATTCGGCGGTGGGAGTACCACACGAGGGACAGGAAAGCATGGCCTTGCAACGATCGGGACGGCTGGAAGGTTCCCTATCGGCCGCGGAATGCTCGGGGTGGGGATCGAACCCACACGGGTATTGCTACCCTTGGGATTTTAAGTCCCATGCGTCTGCCAGTTTCGCCACCCGAGCGGCCGGGAGGAATCTAGTGCGGAAACGCGTCAGCGCAGAAGTTCGCTGAACCTTGGCGTCCTTTGACCTTCGGGGTGAAAAATGAACCGCTAAGAGCGCGAAGAGCGCCAAGCGACTCACACGTCGTTGAACTCCCGATGGACGGTGTGGGGGGCGTGCGACGGAATACTCCTTAGGGGGGGGTGGCTTATCGCTGAGTCAATTTATCAAACCTGGGGTCTGTCCAAGATCCAGATGGATGGCGTTAGCCAGTCTGTGGACGTATGATCACTCAAGCGAAATCCTTCGCACATACAGCAGGTCCCATCGGCGTGAAACCCCGAGCCGGTTCAGCCACTCCTCCTCCAAAAATGGAGACAACGTCTACCCCTGATTCGGGCAGATCCGCCGAACGGCGCGGGTTCCCTATCGTCGGGGTCGGCGCATCGGCTGGCGGGCTGGAGGCATTCAACCAGCTGCTGCGGGCACTGCCGGTCGATAGTGGTATGGCGTTCGTCCTGGTGCAGCACCTCTCTCCCCATCATAGCAGCGCTCTCCCCGAGATTCTTCGTCGCGCCACTCGGATGCCGGTTACCGAAGTAACCGACGAACCGAAGGTCGAGCCGAATCACGTCTATGTGATTCCTCCCGACCGGAGCATGATCATCCAGAACGGTTCGCTTCACCTGCTCCCCCGGGAGCTCGGCCGGCTGCACCGGCCGGTGGACCAGTTTTTCCGCTCACTGGCAGAGGATCAGGGAGAGGGGGCAATCGGCGTGGTGCTCTCCGGCACCGCGACCGATGGCACCGCGGGCTGCCAAGCGATCAAGGCGGAGGGCGGGATCACCTTCGCTCAAGACGATACGGCCCAGCAGCCGGGAATGCCCCACAGCGCCATCGAAGCAGGGTGGGTCGACATTGTCTTGCCGGCCCAGGAGATCGCCCGGGAACTGACCCGGATCGGCACCCACCCCTATGTGGCGCCCAAGGGGGAACTCTCCGAAAAGGCCCTGCCCAGCCTCGGCAAAATTCTGGATCTGCTGGAGCAGAATACCGGGGTGGATTTCACCGACTACAAGACCAAAACTCTCTCTCGCCGAGTCAGCCGGCGGATGCTGCTGCGGCGGATGAACAGCATCGATGAGTATCTGGGCGACCTGAAAGGCAATAGCGCAGAGCTGGAGTCGCTGTATCAGGACATTCTGATCAATGTGACCAGCTTCTTCCGCAACCCGGAAGCCTTCGAGGTCCTGAAGGAACAGGTCTTCCCCCGCCTGATTGAAGGGCGGGGCCGGCAGGATCCCCTGCGGGTCTGGACCATCGCCTGTTCCACCGGCGAAGAGGCCTACTCGATCGCCATGGCATGGTTCGAGTTCACCGAGGCTTTGGGAAGCAAAGTTCCGATCCAGGTGTTCGCCACCGATCTCAACGAAGAAGGAATCGCTTCGGCAAGGGCGGGGGTATATCCCCTGGATATCGCCCAGGACGTTTCCCCCGACCGGCTGCGACGGTTCTTCGTTGAAGCAGACGGGCGTTATCGGATCAGTCGGGAGATTCGGGACTCCTGCGTCTTCTCCCGGCACAATGTCCTGGCCGATCCGCCCTTCTCACGGATCGATCTCATCAGTTGCCGGAATCTGCTGATTTATCTGGAACGGGCGCTGCAGCAAAAGATGGTGCCCACCCTGCACTATGCTCTCAAGCCGGGAGGAGTTCTCTGGCTGGGCACCTCCGAGACGATTGGAAGCTTCCAGAATTTGTTCGATGTGGAAGATGGGAAGCATCGCTTTTATGTCCGGAAAGCCGGATCGGTGGCCAACTCCGGCTTCTTCCCCACCCGGGCCGGCAGTACCCGCAGGCTTGGCCGAAGCGATAGCACACTCCCGCCGCCGCCGGCAGGCGCCGGCCTGCACCGGGAGGCAGACCGGCTGCTCCTCTCCAAGTTCGCTCCACCGAGCGTCCTGGTGTCTGCCGAGCTGGAGATTCTCCAGTATCGGGGCGAGACCGGAGCCTATCTGGCTCCCGCACCCGGCCGAGCCAGCCTGAATCTTCTCAAGATGTTGCGGGAAGGTCTGGTGGGCGGCGTCCGGGTGGCGGTGCTGGAAGCGGCCAGAACCAAAGCCCCGGTGCGCCGCGAAGGGTTGCGGGTCCGTACCGACGAGGGCTGGCGGGATGTATCCGTCGAGGTGATCCCGCTGGATGGCTCGGGTGCCGAAGAAGGTGGGTTGCTGGTGCTCTTCGGGGGAGACGCTCTGCCCCGCGTTGCCGCGGCCAATGAAGCCGAACAGGATAGTGCCCGTTTGGCCCGGGAGCTGGCTGAGAGCAGGGAGTACATGCAGTCGCTGATCGACCAGCAGGAGGCGGCCAACCAGGATCTGCAGTCGGCCAGCGAAGAAGTCCAGTCGGCCAACGAAGAGCTTCAAAGCATCAACGAAGAGCTGGAGACCTCGAAAGAGGAGCTGCAATCCAGCAACGAAGAGCTGGCCACCGTCAATGACGAGTTGAGCAACCGGAACGCCGAGCTGAGCCAGGCTAACAATGACCTGGTCAACCTGCTCGACAGCACCAGGACGGCCATCGTCATGATAGGGGCCGACCTGCGGATCCGGCGCTACACCACGGCGGCCGAACGGCTCTTCAAACTGGCCCCGGGCGATGTGGGCCGGTCGATCCTCAGTGTCAAACTTCAATTCGAGGCCAACGACCTGGAATCGCTGGTCACCCAGGTGATCGCCGATGGAATCGTGCGGGAACGGGAGACCCAGGACACCAAGGGTTGCTGGTATGATCTCGAGATCCGCCCCTATCGCACCCTGGAAAACCGGACCGACGGGGCCGTGCTCATGTTGGTCGATATCGACCGGATCAAACGGGCCCAGGAATACACCCGGAGCATCGTGGAGACGGTGCGCCATCCCCTGCTGGTGCTCGACGGCGCCCTGCGGGTCCGGAGCGCGAACCAGTGCTTCTATCAAACCTTCCTGGTGCCCCCTGAGGAAACCATTGGCCGAAGCCTCTGGGAGCTCGGCAACGGCCAGTGGGCCAGCCCCAGGCTTCTCACCCTGCTCGAGGATATTCTGCCCCACAGTACCAGCTTCCAGGATTTTGAAGTCCGCCACGAGTTCGAGGGACTGGGCCACCGTATCATGATCCTCAATGGCCGCCGGCTGGAGCAGGGGTTCGATGCCGATGCGGCCATTCTGCTGGCCATGGAAGACGTTACGGTCACCAAGGTGCTGGAAGAGCAGCTGACCCAGTTTGCCGCCGAGCTCTCGGCCAGTGACAGCCGCAAGGACGAGTTTCTGGCGATGCTGGCCCACGAGCTGCGCAATCCGCTGGCTCCGATGCTGAACGCGGTGGGTATCCTGCGGCGGACTCGGGGGAACCTTCAGAGTCAGGACGATGCTACCTCGACCCTGGAACGCCAGGTGGGCCAGATGTCGCGGCTGGTGGACGATCTGCTGGACGTCAGCCGGATCACTCGGGATCGCCTGGATCTGAACCGGAAACCGCTGGAGTTCGGCTCGCTCGTATATCAGGCCATCGAAATGGTCAAACCACTCTACACCGCCAGAGGTCAGGAATTGACCGTCACGGTGCCCGACGAGCCGATCTATCTGAACGCGGACGCGGTCCGGCTGACCCAGGTCATCGGAAACCTGCTCAACAACTCGAGCAAGTTTACGCCGGCCGGGGGGGGAATCCGGCTGCGGGTAGAGCAGACCGATGGCCAGGCGGTGATCCGGGTCAAGGACAACGGCATCGGTATTTCCCCCGAGCAGCTGCCGCGGGTCTTCGAGCTGTTCATGCAGGGCGATACTTCGCTCGAGCGTTCGGTCAGTGGCCTGGGTATCGGGCTCAGTCTGGTGAAGCGGCTGGTGGAGCTGCATGGAGGAACCGTCGAGGGTCGCAGCGACGGGATCGGTCACGGAAGCGAATTCACGGTCCGGCTACCGGTCCTTCGCGAACCACCCGATCCAATCCCGGAGCCGCCCTTTATTCCGCCGGTACGGGAGCAGACCTACCGGATCCTGGTGGTGGACGACAACCGGGACGCGGCCGACTCGCTGGCTGAATTGCTGCGGTTGACCGGCCATGAAATTCAGATCGCGTCGGACG
>CAZOES010000064.1:10835-13400 GCA_964578865.1 uncultured Gemmatimonadaceae bacterium
GGCTGGCGGCCTTGGAGTTGGCGGAACGGTTCGCGCCGGAGGTGATTCTGCTGGATATCGGTCTGCCCAAGCTCAACGGCTACGAAGTGGCCAAACGGATTCGCAGCCAAGCCTGGGGCAAGGAGACGGTGCTTATCGCCCTGACGGGGTGGGGCCAGGCGGAACATCGAGAGACCGCAACGGCGGCGGGTTTCGACGGGCACCTGGTCAAGCCGGCCCAGTACAGCATGCTGATGGCGTTGCTGGCCCGACTGAATCGGCGTAGCCAGGCGGGGTCTTAACTTTATTTCAGCAACTGTTTGAGCACTGACATGTCGAGCGGCTTATGCAGATGAGCGTCGAACCCGGCCTCCTGGGTGCGACGATGATCCTCTTCCTGGCCCCAACCGGTTACTGCGACGAGCAGCGGGCCTCCCCCTTCATTCTCTTCGCGGATGCGAGACGCCGCACCATAACCGTCCAGTCGGGGCAGGCCCAGATCGAGCAGAATCACTTCCGGCTGGAAAGTCCGGGCTGATTCGACCGCCTCGAGACCGTCATTGGCGACGGCCACGTCGAAGCCGCTCAGCCGAAGCAGCATCGCGAGGCTCTCGGCCGAGTCCATGTTGTCATCCACCACCAGAACCCGGCGCTGCCGACCGGTCAACTGCAGGGTCGAGGGATCAAGGGCCGCCTGGTTCCGCCCGGGAGCATGCAGCGGCAGCAGGGTGGTGAACTGACTCCCCTGCCCGGTCCCGGCGCTGCTGGCCTTGATAACCCCGCTATGCATTTCCACCAGGGTCTTGGCCAGGGCCAGCCCGAGGCCAAGTCCATCCCGGGTGCGTCCGAGCGAGGTGTCCAACTGGACGAAAACCTCGAATACCCGGTCCAGCTGATCTGGCGGGATCCCAATGCCGTTGTCCCGAACCTGGATCTGAGCCTGCTCCCGAATTCGCCGGAGTGACAAGCCCACCTGGCCGCCCCGTTCGGTGAACTTGCAGGCGTTGTTCACCAGGTTACCGATCGCCTGGGTCAACCGGGTGCGGTCTCCCAGCACCATCACGGAGGTGGGAGGGACCGTCACCGTCAGCTCATGGTTCATTGCCGTGCAGACGGGGCGCACCGCTTCGACCACCTGATCGATGACCTCCCGCAGATCCACCAGCTCGTGCCTGAGCGAAATCTTTCCCCGGCTGATGCGGCTGACATCGAGCAAGTCATCCACCAGCCGTACCATTTGACCCACCTGCCGCTGCATCATCTCGGTCGCTATCCCGAGAGTCTCGGGGTCGCAGCCGCTGGTGCGAATGATCCCCAGCGCGTTCTGAATCGGGGCTAACGGGTTGCGCAACTCGTGGGAAAGCATCGCCAGGAATTCGCTCTTCCGGCGATCCGCCTGGGCCAGAGTCTCTTCGATTTTCTTCCGTTCGGTGATATCCCGGACAATCTTGGAGGCACCGGTGATCTTGCCATTCTGATCGGTAATGGGGGAGACCGAGAGCGAGATAGGCACCGTGGTGCCATCCTTCCTCTGCCGTACCGTCTCATAATGATCGATCCGCTCACCCCGGCGGATCCGATCCAGCACGGTGGGTTCTTCGCTGATCCGTTCGGGTGGGATGATCAAGGTTATCGGGCGCCCGATTACCTCCCCTTCCGAGTAACCAAACAGCCGCTCGGCGGCGCGGTTCCAGGACTGGATCACCCCATTCAGATCCTTGCTGATAATGGCATCATCGGACGACTCGACAATGGCCGCGAGGCGTTCCGAGGCGGCGAGCGATTGCTGGGTCTGGAGGGCGGCCGAGGTGAAAACTGCCATGCCGGTCAGTCGCCGCAGATCCTCGGCGTCGAACTCACGGGTATCGGGGTTAGAGACCGCCCAAATGATGCCGGCGACTCGGTGACCGACGTGAAACGGAACCAGCAGAGCCTCATGCGGCACCGGGGTCAACCGCTGAAAGTCGACGTAGCGATCCGCCAGTCGGCTGAAGAGCAGCGGGGTGTCCTGCTCGAGGACCTCGCCACAGGGGCTGAACTCGCGGGAGAAACTGGTGCCCTGCCACTCCTTCCAGGCCCCGGCAACGACCCGCCAGGTGAATCGGGGTTGGGGTTGTTCAACCAGGAAGCTGATGACGGCGGTGTCGCAGCCCAGGGTCTTGAGAATCGACTCTGCCACCTTCTCGAGTACGAGGGTGGGGGACTCAGCCAGGCTTTCAACCAGGAAGGTCAGCAGTTCGTTCTCGCCCCGATAGTCAGGGGCTCGTTGAGGGCGAAGCTGCAGTTCTTCAGTCACCAGCACCGTATCAAGGGCGGCGGTCATTCAGCGCCTTGGATCAGGAAACCACAAGACCCACTCGCCTGCACTATCACGCTTTGAGAGAGCTCGGGCAAGCGGCAGAAGCAGCGGCCGGTTGGAGGGGGAGAGATTTCTACCGCCGCGGGAGTGGATCGCCGGAGCGATCGGCGAGCGTCGGATACCGGCTATTTGTCGCTCTTCGGCCCCCCCGCCCCCCCGGGGGGGCCCGCCCCCCGCCGGCCGGCCAGGGGGCGGCGCACCACCCCCCGGCCCGGGGGCCCCGGGCG
>CAZOES010000064.1:13410-24193 GCA_964578865.1 uncultured Gemmatimonadaceae bacterium
TCCTCACCCCCCCGCCCGCCCGGGTCGACCAGACCGCCGGCAGCCTTCCATAGTTCCGCCGAAACTCCTCCTGCACTTCGGCCACGATCCGGGCTTCCTTCTCTTCCGGCAGCAGCCCCAGCACTGCCCCGCCCCACCCCGCGCCCGTCAGCCTCGCGCCAAGAGCTCCGTGCATCACGGCGGTATCGACCAGGAGGTCCGCCTCGGGGCAGCTGCACTGATAATCATGCCGCAACGAGTCGTGGCCCTCGACCAGGAACTTGCCGAACTTCACGTAATCCCTGGCCAGGAGCGCCTCGGCGGCCTGACGAGTCCGGTGAGTCTCGGAAACCACGTGACGGAGCCGGAGTCCCCAGGGTACCGGGATGACTCGCGTGAGCCTGGGCAATTCCCCGATCGGGATATCGGCGAGTTGCTCCTGAGCAGCGCCCTGCTCGTGGCAAAGCTTGAGCGCGACCTCGCACTCCCGCCGGCGCTCATTGAGCTGGCCACCCGTGAGCCGGTGGGAGACCCCGGTCTCGAAGACCCACACCTTCGCAGTAAAGGGAAGATGGGTCACCCGGCGCGAGCCGGTTTCGAACAGCAGGGCGTGCTCCGGTTTGGCCAGGGAGGAAATGGTCTGATCCATCCGGCCGCAGGCGACGCCCACTTCATCATGTTCGGCCTGATAGGCTACCTCGGCCAGGACTTCGGGCGCGACTCTCTGCCCCGCCAGACCCGTGAGGGCGCGGGCAGTGGCAACCGTGAGTGCGGCCGAAGAAGAGAGCCCGGCACCGGTCGGCACCGAGCTGGCGACCGCCAGGTCCGCCCCCTTGAGAGCGATACCGGTGCGGCCGAGCGCTCGAATTACACCCACGAGGTAGGCGGTCCAGCTACCCGGTTCAATCCGGCCGGGATCGAGCTCGACTACCTGTCCATCCAGCGCCGAGACCACCCGCCAGCGATCGGCGCGGCCCGCGGCTACCACGGTGCGTCGTTCGATGGCAAAGGGAAGCACCGGTCCGCCGTTGTAGTCGAGATGTTCCCCGATGAGATTGACCCTGCCGGGGGCCGAGACCAGGACGGTGGGCCCGCTTCCAAAGCGCTCTTGAAAGAGCGAAGTTGCCTGTCGGCCGGGCGAGGCCTGGGTCATGCCGTACCATCCTCACGGAGGTCCATTGCGTCGGTTCCTTTGGCAGAGTGCGCTGCCGGTTCTGATTCTCGCGGCGCCACTCACGGCTCAGCTCGAGCCGGTCGGAGCACCCAAGGGAGCCCTGCGATTCACCATCGGCGGGAGGTTCGAGAGCGCCGATCGCCGCCTGTTCGACGGTAACCAGCAGGACTACCTGGCGGACTTCGGCAGCTCCGCGCTGGGCAGCGACCGATTCCCTTTCCTCCGCACCGTCGATACCGTGATCGGCCAGGCCATCGGCCAATCAGGGTACAAGCTGAATCTGGGCGGGCTCAAGGCCAATGGGCAGCTCACCATGGGCACCGGTATCATCGGAGCGGCAATCGGGGTTACCAGGCAGTTTACCGTCTTCGCCAACATCCCCTTCGTCACCATGCGGGTGAAGGCCAGGCTCAAGGAAGATTCCCTGAGCGGAGACGCCGGCTTCAATCCGGCCCACCCCACCCTGGGAAATACGGCCGACCAGACTCTCGCCAACACCTTCTTCGCCAACTTCACCGCCGCGCTCGACAATCTCAACGCTCAGATCGCCGGAGGAAGTTACTCGGGGGCTCAACTGGCTCTGGCCCAGTCGATCTCCGCACGGGCAACCCGGATCCGGGATGGCCTGGCCCAGATTACCACCGCCGACAACGCCTCGGCATTCCTTCCCACTGCCACCAGTCCCACTGGCGTGGCATTGATCAACGCTATTCGGGGGCTGCAGGACACGCTCAGTAATACTCTCGGGGTGAGCAGCGGCTTCGACGAGGATCCGGTGCTCGCGGGGGCTCGGCTGAGCCAGGGCGATGTCACCAGCTTCCTTTCCAATCCGGCCGGCCCGATCGACGCGCTGCCGCTCCAGGGCGCCACCATCTCCCGGATGGGAGACATGGATGTAGGCGCTGTGTTCACTCTGGTGGACCGGTTCGACCGGATTGGCCGGCGGCCCGGCGGGTTCCGCTTTGCGGTCGAAGGCAAGCTCAAACTGCCTACCGGCCTGCGAGACAACCCTAACAACCTGCTCCACCTGGGAACCGGCAACGGACGCTACGAGCTGGCCGTGACCGGCACTGCCGACGTCGGTGGCGGGTCAGTCGGAGCCCGGTTGATCGGCGGGTATACCCGGAAATTTGAATCACTGCGAGTTCGCCGGGTGACTTCTCCCGATCAACCCTACCCCGAGTTCATCCGGCTCACCAACGTCAATTACAAAGCGGGCGACGTGCTGCAGTTGGGAGCCCAGCCATTTCTCCGCCTGGCCCGCAACTTTGCGCTCCACGGCAGCGCCAGCTACTGGCGCGAAGCCACCGGCAGCGCAACATACTACCGGGCCTCAGACTCGATTCCCGGCATCCCCGCCGGCATTCTGCTGGAGGATGGCGGACGACGGGCCCTCACCGTCGGTGGCGGTTTCAGCTACGTGGGTCGGGCAGTGAACGAATGCCTGCAGGGCAACCGCTGCGGTTTCCCCATCGATGCGTCCTGGACCTACACCCAGGTCGTCAGCGCCAGCGGCGGCCGAGTACCCCAGTTGTGGTCCACCCAGATACAGATTCGCTGGTACCAGCGCCTCTGGCGCTGAAGACGCCATGAGTCAGCCGACCACACCGCCCCCATCTCCCCGGGTTTCCCGCGCGACCATCGCCGAGCTCCGCTCGGTGGCCATCACCGGCCTGTTCGTACTGGCGGTGTTTTACACCCTGCACCTGGGCCGGGACTTCTTCCTGCCCTTGATGCTGGCGCTGTTCCTGGCGCTGCTGCTCCGGCCGGTGGTGCAGTGGCTGCGGAAGATCCGGATCCCGGCCTCCATCGCGCCGCTTTTCGTGCTGGGAGTGCTGCTGGTGGGCTCGGGAGCCGCGATGTATCAGCTCTGGGGGCCGGCCTATGAGTGGGTTGCCCGGGCGCCGCAGGATCTTCGGAAGCTGGATTCCAAGATCCGCAAGCTGATGCGGTCGGTGGAGTCGGTGACCAGGACGGCGCAGCAGGTGGATCAGATCGCCGATGTCACCGGCAATCCCGACACGCCGCAGGTGGCGCTCAAGCAACCAACTCTGAGCGAAACCCTCTTCGGGGGGGCCAGACACTTCGCAGCCAGCGCCCTGATCGTCTTTGTGCTCTGCTACTTCTTCCTCGCTTCGGGCGACCAGTTCCTCCGCAAACTTCCCCGGGTGCTCCCCCGGGCTCACGCTGAGCAGGTCCTTGTCATCGTGGGAGAAACCGAGACCCAGATCTCGGCCTATCTCTTCGCCGTCACCCTGATCAACATCACCATCGGATTGATCACCGCAGGGCTCATGGCGATGCTGGGCATGCCCACTCCGATGCTGCTGGGAACCGTCGCGGCCGCCCTCAATTTCGTGCCCTACTTCGGCCCGGCCGTCATGGCGACTTTGCTGGGGATGATCGGGCTGGTGACCTTCGATACTCCGACCAAGGCACTGCTGGCCCCGATCCTCTATCTCTGCCTCCACGCAGCCGAGACCAACATCATTACTCCCCACCTCCTGGGTAAGCGGCTGCCGCTCAACCCGCTGGTGATCTTTCTCGGCTTCATGTTCTGGTGGTGGATCTGGGGGGTGCCGGGAGCGATCCTGGCGGTGCCGATCATGGTGACGCTGAAGATCGTGGCGGATCGGACGGAGAGTTTGTCGGGGGTGGCGGAATTCCTGGGACGGTAGGCGGTCAGGCGGTCAGGCGGTCAGGCGGTCAGGCGGTCAGGCGGTCAGGCGGTCAGGCTCACCCCAGCAATACCTTCGCGTGTTCTCGTGCGGTAGCCCCCTCGGCATCGCCCAGCATCCGCGCAATCTCCGTCACCCGATCTTCACCGTGAATCTGCTGGACATCGCTGGTGGCAATCCCGCGTTTCGCGGCCTTTGAGACCACCAGGTGCCGTTCGGCCCGGGCCGCGATCTGGGGGAGGTGGGTGATCACCAGAACCTGGCGTCGTTCCGCCACTTCGGCCAACGCGCCGCCAACCTGGGCACCAATCTCGCCGCCAATTCCCTGATCTACCTCGTCAAAGACCAGCGTCGGGACCGAGTCGTGCCGGGCCAGCACCACCTTGAGCGCCAGCATGATGCGGGAGAGTTCGCCGCCGGACGCAGCCTTGGCCAGGGCCCGGGCTTCATGGCCGGCATTGAGCTGAACCGTGAAGGTCACGCTCTCCTGCCCCGCCGATTCGATCCGGCCGAGCGGCGCGAGATCGACATCGAGCTTACCACCCGGCAGACCGAGATCGGGCAGCAGACGGGTGACGGCCCGGGCGAGCCGGGTGCCGGCCTCTTTGCGTTTGGCGGAGAGTCCATCGGCGGCCGCTTTGCAGGCCGCTTCAGCCGCAACCCGCCGGGCGGCGATCTGGCGGAGATCGAGGTCGGCGGTATCCAGCAGATCGAGCTCGCCGGCGGCCGATGTGCGAGTAGCAATCACCGCATCGATGGTGGCACCGTACTTCTGCTTCAGCCGATACAGCAGGTCCCGCCGGCGCTCGATTTCACTCAGCCGAGCCGGATCGTCCTGCAGGCGGTTGGCGTAATCATCGGCCAGACGGGAAAGTTCGGTCAGCTGGTTGTAGGCTCCATCCAGCAATTCCCTCCACACCGACACCGCCGGATCGATCCGCTCGAGACTGCCGAGCAGCCGGTCGACCTGACCCAGCGCGGGCAGGGCACCGCCATCGTCTCCATCGAGCAGCGCTGTCAGCTTCCGGGCCTGTTCGCCCAGAGTCCCGGCGTGACTCAGGCGGCGAGCTTCGCTATCCAGTTCTTGGTCCTCTCCGGCCCGCAGTTTGGCCTGCTCGATCTCCTGCTGCACATGGCGGAGGTAGTCGGCCCGGCGGCGGACTTCATCGCGTTTGGCGACCAGATCGGATTCTTCGGTGCGGAGGGTCTCCAGCGCGGAGTGGGCCTCCAGCAAGGCCGCCCGCTCGCCCTGGGCGCCGGCGAATGCGTCGAGGATTTCCCGCTGAGAATCGGCGTGAAGCAGCGACTGGCTCTCGTGCTGGCCGTGGAGATCCACCAGCAGGCTGCCGAACCGGGCCAGCACCCCGATAGTGGTCGGGCTGCCGTTGACCCAGGCCCGGGAACGACCGTCACTGGTCACCTCCCGGCGGATCACCAGCTGGCCGTCTTCCAGATCGAGCCCGGCAGCTTCAAGCCGGCGGCGAAGGCCTGATTCTTCCAGATCGAAGGCACCCTCGACAATGGCCCGGGGCGCGCCGGGCCGGACCAGGCCGCTGTCGGCCCGGGCCCCCAGCAGCAATGCCACCGCGTCCACCACCATGGACTTGCCGGCACCGGTTTCGCCGGTGAGCACGTTGAGCCCGGTTCCGAGTTGGAGAGTGACATCCGCGATGGTGACGAGGTCGCGGACCCGGAGTTCGCTGATCACCGGATCGCTTCCCGGTCGGCCAGATCGCCCCAGGCCAGCTTCTGCCGCATCCGGCTGAAATACCCTTCGCCGCTCAGCCGGATCAAAACCACCGAATTGGGGGAACGGCGGACGTAGACCCGATCTCCCAGTGCCAGCGTGGTGCCCAGCTGGCCGTCATAGGAGACCAGCAGATCCTCCGCCCCGGGCGACATCGGCTCGACGCAGATGGTCGCATCGGCCGGCACTACTACCGGCCGGACCGCGAGGGTATGGGCGCAGACCGGAGTCACGATCATCGCTTCGACGCCCGGTGCCACGATGGGCCCGCCGGCGGAGAGCGAGTAGGCGGTAGAACCGGTGGGGCTCGATACCACCACGCCGTCGGCGCTGTAGGGTCCCAGCTCCTCGCCATCCACACTCAACCTGATCCGCACCACCCGGGCCACGCCGGATTTGTGGAGCGCCACATCGTTGAGCGCCTGCTGCTCGCTGCGGGTGCCGCCGGTATCGCTGATGATGGTGGCGTGAAGCGCCAGCCGCCGTTCCAGGATGTACTTCCCCGAGAGCAGCGCGTCGATCGCCGCCGGCAGTTGGTCGCGAGTGGTGGTGGTGAGAAACCCGACCCGACCCAGATTGACACCGAGGATGGGAACTTCGCGGCCGTGGAGCAGGCGAGCCCCGCGGAGGAGTGTACCGTCGCCGCCGAAAGTGACCAGGGCATCAGGAGCGCTCTGATCCAGCAGGGCCAGCGGCTGGTCCCACAACGGCACCAGGCTCGGCTCGGTGAGGAGCGTGATGCCGCGGCCCTGACTCAGGCTGGTGAGCTCCCGAAGTACCGCCTTGAGATCGGCGTATCTCGGGTTGCCGACGACCCCGAGTTTCATCGGGCCTCGACGCTCTCCTCGCTGTGCAGGGCGCGGAGCCGCCGCGCGATGCCGCCGGCTGAAAGGCCGAAGTTCTCCAGCTGCTCGATGCGGGGGGCCTGCTCGATCAGCTTGTCGGGCACCCCCAGCGCGATCACCCGGGTCTCGGGATGAGTGGTCTGCAGTTTCTCGGACAGAGTGGCCCCGAACCCGTTCACGATGGTCCCTTCCTCCACCGTCACCAGCGTCCGGTACTGCTGGGCCAGACCCTCGAGCATGGCCGTGTCCATCGGCTTGAGGAACCGGCAATTCACCACCGCGCAGTCGATTCCTTCACCGGCCAGCTGTTCTGCCGCCGCCAGACTGGGCTGCACCATGGTGCCGACCGCGAGGATCGCCAGATCCTTGCCCTGACGGAGCATCTCCCAGGAGGCGTAGGGCACCGCCGTGATCTCGGAAACCGGGCGAGGATCGACCGGCGTCTTGTCCCGGGGATAACGGGTGCAGAACGGCCCGTCCTTGTGATCGAGTGCGGTCTTGAGGAGCCCGATCAGCTCATCGCCATCCTTGGGCGCGGTGACCGTCATCCCCGGCACCGCCAGCATGTAGGCGATGTCGTAGAGGCCCATGTGAGTCTGGCCGTCTTCCCCAACCAGACCGGCACGATCCATGGCGAAGATCACCGGCAGGTGCTGGACCGCGACATCGTGGATGATGTTGTCGTAGGCCCGCTGCAGGAACGTGCTGTAGATCGCAACGATCGGCTTGATCCCTTGAGTCGCGAGACCGGCAGCGAACGTGACCCCATGACCTTCCGCGATACCTACATCGAAGAACCGGCCGGGCCATTTCTTCTGGAAGATGTTGGTGCCGGTGCCGCTGGGCATCGCCGCGGTGACGGTCACCAGTTGGGGATCATCCGCGGCCAGCGCGGTGATGGCGTCGCCGAACACCTGGGTCCAGGTCGGTGGGCCGCTCGACTTCTTGCGGGGCTCGCCGGTCTCGGGATCATAGGCCGCCAGTCCGTGCCACTTCTCCTTGTTGGCCTCGGCCAGCGGGAAGCCCTTCCCCTTCTGGGTCATCACGTGGATCACCCGGGGGCCGGTCATCGGCTTCACGAAGTGCATCGTGTCGATGAGCTTCTTGAGATCGTGCCCATCGATCGGGCCGAAGTAGCGGAAGCCCATTTCCTCGAAAAACATTCCGTCGGAGAAGAGATTCTTGGCGCTCTCCTCCAGGTTCTTGGCCAGCTCCACCACCTCGGGGCCGAAGACCTTGCCCAGCTTATGGGTCCAGGTCTTGATGTGCTCCCGCATCCGATTGGTCATCGGACTGGCCACGATGCCGCCCAGAGTCTTGTGGATGGCCCCGACGTTGGGCGAGATCGACATCCCGTTGTCGTTGACGATCAGGATGATATCGCGCTCCGAGTGGCCCGCGTTGTTCATCCCCTCGTACGACAGACCGCAGGTCAACGCGCCGTCTCCCACCACGGCGAGGACCTTGCCGGTCTCACCCTTCAGGTCGCGGGCGGTGGCCATGCCCAGCGCGGCCGACATCGCGGTTCCGGCGTGGCCGGCTCCGAAGTGATCGTGTTCGCTCTCGCTGCGCTTGAGGAAACCGGAGACCCCGCCGGTCTGGCGCAGGGTATGGAAATCCTTGTTGCGGCCGGTGAGCAGTTTCCAGGCGTAGGCCTGATGCCCCACGTCCCACACGATCTTGTCGCGGGGCGAATCGAACTCATAGAGCAACGCGATCGACAGCTCGATCACACCCAGGCTGGCACCGATATGGCCCCCGGTCTGGGACACACAATCGATGAGCCGCTCACGGATTTCCTGGGCCAGCTCGGGGAGCTGGTCGCGGGGGATCCGCTTGAGATCGGCAGGTGACTGAATGTGGTCGAGCAGTGGCATAGTCCGGTCCGAGTTCACGACGCTCGGTTAACAATATACTGAGCCAGCGCCCCCAGCGATTCGGTGGGGACCCCTGCCCGTTCAAGGTTCCGGATAGCATGGGCCGAGAGCGCGGCGGCCTCCGCCCGAGCCCGTTCGACACCGAGGACGCTCACGTAGGTCGACTTCTCCAGCGCGGCATCCCGGCCTGCGGTCTTCCCAAGTTGCGCGCTCGTTGCGGTGGCGTCCAGCACGTCGTCGGCAACCTGGAAAGCCAAGCCGATCTCCTGACCGTATCCCGCCAGCCCTTCGATCGCCAGCGGGGGAGCTTCGGCGGCCATTCCTCCCAGCACACAGGCGGCCTTGATCAGCGCGCCGGTCTTCCCCCGGTGCACCGTCATCAGGCCATCGAGGTCGAGAGTCTTTCGTTCGGCCTCGAGATCAAGCCACTGGCCGCCGACCATGCCTTCGATGCCGCCGGCCTGAAACAGCTCCTGGCCCATCCGGCCCAGCACCGCGGGAGGCAGGACCAGATCGCGGGCCGCCTGGGCCAGGACCAGGCCGGCGACCGGGACCAGGAGAAACCCCACTCGGGTCGCGGTAGGAACATCAAAGACCCGATGGGTGGTCGGACGGCCGCGGCGGAGGTCGTCGTCATCCATGCAGGGGAGATCGTCGTGCACCAGTGAATAGGCGTGCACGGTTTCCACTGCCGCGGCCACCGCGGCAATCGCGGGGGAAAGTCCGCCGACCGCCCGATAAGCCGCGATCACCAGAGCGGCACGAACCCGCTTCCCCGGGGTGTTCATCGCATAGGCGAGACCCTGACCAGTCCGTCCCGGTACGATGGTCTGGACCCGCTCCGACCACGCATTCAGCAGACTGTCGACCCGCTCCCGGGCTTCCGCGAGCAGCGCGGGGGCGTCGCGTACGGGAGACGGGAGACGGGAGTCAGGAGACGGAAACGCGCCCGAGGTTTCAGGATCGTCTCCCGCTGGGTGATCGCTGATCATCGGCAGTTCCGTCTCACGTCTCCCGTCTCCCGTCTCCCGATTCGGGCTCAAAGTCCTTCGCCCGCAGGGTTCCCTCCGCATCCTCAAGCACCTTCTTCACCCGGAGCTCAGCCGCACCGAGCCGCTCCCGGGCGGCGCGGAGCCGAGTCACACCCTCCTCGAAGAGGGCGAGGGCCTGGTCGAGATCGCCATCCTCCCGCTCCAGCCGTCGGACGATTTCTTCCAGCCGGCGGAGCTCTTCCGCCAGCGATGGTACCGGATCGGTCATCCTGCTCCTCTAACCCGTGCGTCCACCTCGCCGTCGGCAACCCGCAGGGTGAACTCGAGACCTGCTGTAAAGGACGCCCGATGCTTGAGCACCCGGCCGCTCGAATCGCGGGCAACACTGTACCCCCGGTCGAGCACTTTGAGGGGCGAGAGCGCATCGAGTTGAGCGGCGACCCGGCTCAACTCGTGGCGCCGGCGTTCCAGTTTCTGATCCAGCGCGGCCTGCAGCCGGTCGGCGCTTCGCTCCAGCCGCTCCCGCCCCAGCCGAGTACTCCGACCCAGCGCGGTGCCGAGACGAATGCCGCAGCCGGCAATCTGCCGGGCGAACTCGACCCGGTCGGGCAGCACCAGTTCCATGGCAGCGGAGGGCGTGGCGGCTCGCACATCGGCGATCAGGTCGGTGAGGGTGAGATCGCTCTCGTGCCCCACAGCGGACACCGTGGGGACTTCGACAGCCGCCAGCGCCCGGCAGACCGCTTCGCTGTTGAAGACCGCCAGATCCTCCTTGGCGCCGCCGCCTCGAGCCAGCACACAGCAGTCGACCTCGCTCAAGCGGTTCACCCGCCCCAGCGCCTTCACGATGTCGTTCTCGGCTTCACTCCCCTGCACCCGGGCGCCGAGCAGCATCAACTGCACCGAGGGCCAGCGCTTGCGCGACACGGTGATGATATCGCGGATGGCCGCACCTTCCAGACTGGTGACGATCGCGACGATTCCCGGATGGGGCGGCAGCGGCCGTTTCCGTGACTGCTCGAACAATCCGTCCCGCGCCAGCGATTCCTTGATCCGCTCCAGCGCCAGCTGCTGGGCTCCGATTTTGTCGGTCACCAGCAACTGAGTGACATTGAGCCGGAACTCACCCCGCTCTTCCCACACGGTGGGAGTCCCCAGCAGGAAAACCTGGGCTCCTTCGACGGGAGGAGACTTCATCCGCTGAGTGTGCTTCCGCCACATCACGCAGCGAATCTGGGCCAGCTTATCTGACAGCGTGAAGTACCAGTGCCCGCTGGTGTAGGCCTTGAGCCCCGAAAGCTCACCCCGAACCCACATCGGCCCGATGCCCTGTTCCACCACCCGCCGCGCGGCGCGGGCGAGTTGGGTGGGGGTCCAGGGCGCGTCGGGATTGGGGGTGAAAAGGTCGGTCACGGGATGGATTGTTAGTGGGCTAGTGGGCTAGTGGGCTAGTGGGCTAGTGGGCGGGCTAGTGGGCTAGTTGGCTAGTGG
>CAZOES010000065.1:0-23676 GCA_964578865.1 uncultured Gemmatimonadaceae bacterium
TTGTCTTCCGGAGGGGAACACGGCGGATTTTTCGACTGGAAGGACCATCTCTTCCCGCTGCACAACGTGAAGTCCTGGCTCTGGATCCCCTTACCCGGTCTGGGGTCCATCTACCCGGTGGCGCGTGGGCTGGGGATCAGCAGTCAGGATATTCCGAGCAAGAAGTACGGCGCCATGATCAAGGCATTCAGCCGGGCCTTCCAGGGTCAGAAACCCCTGGCCTTCGCCGCGGGGCACGAGCACGGCCTGCAACTGATCCAGGGGGGACCGGTTCAGTGGCAGCTGGTCAGTGGGGCGGGAATCTCGGAACACGAGGGTCCGCTGGTCGCAATCGATGGAACACTCCTGGGATTGCAGGAGCCCGGCTTCATGCGAATCGATGTTCTTGGGGATGGACGGGTCCGACTCGGCGTGATTATCGTCGATGCGGCAGGCAAGCCAACCGAAATTCACTCCCGCTGGTTAGGGCGCGACGGCTCCTACTGATCGCTGTCCCGCTTGAACAGCCAATACTCCGGACCCGCAAGATTCTCCGGCCAGTCGGATTCCTCGAGGCGGCTGGACCAGTCGTCTTCCGAGTCTGACTCGGCGCTCTCTTCTTCGTCTTCCCAGACCGCCAGGGTCTCGCCCCGCCAGGAGTCGTCGCCCTCGTTGTGAACCTCGCCACGCCAGGCATCGACGTCGCTCCAGTTCTCTGGACCTCTCTCCGGTTCCCAGCCCGACATTGCGGCCTCCGCCACAGGGTTGTCTTCATTATCGGCATACCTCGTGCCGAGGTGAGGCTTGTGACGGATGGTGCAATCCCCGGGCGGAAGTGAAGGCAGCAGTTCGGGTTCCCAAGTACCGAGTACCGAGTACCGAGTACTTTAGGCGGTATTCACACTATTTCGGACGATTCTTCGGCTGTCCTTTCCGGGATAATTGAGCAATTGAGGGGTAATCTCTCCTCGGCACTCGGTACTTCCGATCGCGGTCTTCCCACCGGAGAGAAGGGTGACTCGATTCGCCCACCAGATTGCGTCCTAGGCACATCTGTAGGAGCCCCGGGTCCGAAAAAAGTCCGACTGTATAGATGTATAATGATGGGGCACAACGAGTTACAGCGGTGATCGAAGTCTGGTATGTCTTCTGCACGTCAGCGGGCCCGGCGGGGCTGGCCTCGAGGAAGAACCCCCAACAAAAAGGATTGCGCCCTGGCGGAAGGGTCCGGCGCGTGATCGCCTTGAGGCTAGCCGCGCACCACTTAGCGGTACCCGGTGCCGGGTCAGGAAATGCGCGCTTCCGTCGGAGCGAGCGGCCTGACCCGGCACTTTTTCTTGTCCCGACCGACCCCGAGCAGTGCGAGGGGGAGTGGAGGGATCTCTTTCTACTTCACCTTGATGCCGTACTTCCCCAGTTCATCGCCGCTCATCTGAATCACGTCGACCTTGAGCGGAATCCTGGTGAGCGGCTCGTCGGTCGAGTCTTTCGGTTCGGACACGATCTTCTCGACCACGTCCATTCCTTTGATTACCAGGCCATAGACCACGTAATTCCCGTCCAGCCGCTTGATCCCATCCTTGTTGGCCACGATGTAGAACTGGCAGCCGGCGGAGAGTTTCTGCGGGTTGTCGTCCCGGCCGGCTCCTACCGCGCCATACACGTGCTTGAGGCTGTCCACGAATTCAGGGGCCAGGTTGTAGGGCGAGTCCTTGAACCCCGCCGGGGTGTCGGGACAGCCACCTTGGGCCACGAAGTTCTTGATCACCCGGTTGAAGCTGAGTGAATCCCAATAGTGCTCGCCGGCGAGCTTGAGAAAGCTGGCCCGGTGATTGGGTGTCTGGGGATAGAGGTAGAAGAGGATCTCGCCCAGCCGAGTGCGGATCCGGCCGACCGGGTACTTGGGCGCGGCAGTCTCGGCAGGGATCGCCGCGATCGACAGGGCGAGGGTCAGACTCAGGAGCAGCCGGTTCATCTACCCCTCAGGGGTTGTGGGATGCTGCAAAGTCTCGAGGCGCAGCACCGACAGCAAGCCCTCAGTGTCCTCCCGGCAGGCGTCGCAGTTGTGCAAGTGGCGCAGGAATTCTTCGAACCGCTGGGTGACCTCCTCCCCCCGGAGGACGGCGTCACAATAGCGATCGAGCTGGTCGAAGGCGCCATCGCAACCCGGGTCGGGACCGGCTACGCCGAGGAGTCGTTCTGGTGTGGGGTCACTCATGCCAGGTCCACTCCGTAGCCCTCGGTCTGCAGCTGGCGGCGCAGTTTCCGCCGGGCGTCGTGAAGGATCTTGTAGATGGTTCCCCGGGTGCTGCCCAGCTCACCCGCAAGGACATCGATCGGGACCTGGTTCACTGCCGCAGCCAGAAAGACTCTTCGCTGCCTTTCCGTGAGAGATGTTGCCACCAGGGTATCCAGTCGACCCAGGAGCTCGGTCCGTTGCAGAGTGGCGAGGGCCGACGGCCCGGTGGCGGGCAATTGCTCCCAGATCTCGTCGGCGGTTTCCACTCGCCGGTGCCGCCAGTTGTGACGTCTGAGCCGGGTGGACAGTTCGAACATCGCGAACTTGGATGCCCATGTGGTGAATCGTGAGTCGCCCCGAAACTCGGAGAGCTTTCTGAGTATGGCCAGCAAAGCGTCGCTGGCCGCCTGGACACACAGATCGTCCACTTCTTCCCGCCCTCGTTCCGGGATGCTGTGGCGGCGACGAGCTGCCTCGGCCCGGGTTACCCGGAGAAGCATGCCATGCAAACGACCCGCCGCCGCTTCCCGATACCGGCTGCCGGGAGCGAGCTGGCTGAGCCAGCCGGCGGATTCGGGATCAAGATGAGGAGCGGACATGCCGGGCCGGTTGAGATTAAGCGATAACGCCCCGCCCCCTCGGTCGGTTCCCTGACTCCGGGGGGCGGACCGTCCGGTCACGTCCGCGTCCTACCGCACTGCCACCCGCTCGCGGTAGAACCGCTTCATCTGCTGCGCGATGTAGTCCAGATGGTCTTCCACCGCGAAGTGTCCGGTCTCGAGCCGGTGAATCTCGGCATCAGGCAGATCTCGCAGGTAGGACTCACCACCTGCCGGGGTGAAGAAGGGGTCGCCTTGCCCCCAGAAGATCTGGGTCGGCGGCCGGCGCCGGCGAAAGAACTCTTGCCATACTGGATACTCGGCCAGATTGGTCCGGTAGTCGTGGAACAGGTCCAGGTTGATCCGTACCGCGTGGGGTAATTGCAGGAAGCCCAGGTCCGAAGTCCAGGCGTCGGGACTGATCCGTTCAGGATGACGAGTTCCCGCGAGGTAAAAGAGATCGCGGACCGGTTCGAGCGTAAGGAGAGCGGCGAGCGGCCGCTCGGTGTCCGGAGTACGCTCCCTCCACAAGGCCCGGAATCCTTCCCAGGCCGCGCTCAGCCCTTCCTCATAGGCGTTGGTGTTCTGCACGATCATCCATTGGAGCGCCTCCGGTCGACTGTGGGCCAACCGGTAGCCTACTGGACCGCCGTAGTCCTGCATGAACAGCCCGTAGCGACTGATGCCCTTGAGGGCCAGAAAACGCTCTGTTACCTGGGCCAGGTGGGCAAACGTATAGGGCCAGCTGTCAGGGTCAGGCCGGCCGCTGTGGCCAAAGCCGGGGTAGTCGGGCGCAACCACATGAAAGTGATCGGCCAGCGCTGGTACCAGGTCTCGATACTGGTGAGAAGAGGAGGGGAACCCGTGCAGCAGAATTACCGCGGGGTTGGCCGGGTTCCCGGCCTCGCGGTAGGCTATCTCGACGCCGTCGACCGACAGGGAACGGAAGGAAACAGGCCACATGGCCATGCGGGCGCCGCGGGAAGCGTCGGCTCCGGCCAGAACAGTGCTCTTCGACACAGCAATACCTCTTAGTCAGCCATCGAGGGGCGGCACCCTCCTGGTTCGATTCAGGGGGACCTCAGCCGCTCCCCGGGGAACTGTTACCGGTTAGCGGCACGAGGATCCCAGATCTTACCTCCCGAGGCCGGTCAGATCGCCGGTCCCCGGGATCGCCAATCGCTAGAGCCGGGTGCCGGTTCCAACGGGCTGAAAGGCCCAATCCTGCCGGGTCAGTTCGGCCACGGTCTTCTGCCGAACCCAGTGGTCCATGGCATTCCCCGCATCCAAGGCCATCGTGAACCCGCTCAGTTCAGTCCTGATATAGCCGGTAGTAAAGCTCTGGGAGCCGGGCTGCGGGCGGGGAAGGGAGAACGCCTGATTCCGTTCTCCACGACAGTCGAAGACCACCAGGTACTCGTTGCCGTTGGCGGTGGCGTTGGCGACGTCGAGACAGACATTGGGATTCTTCATCGAACGGAGCATGACCAGATCCTTGCGCTGGCGCAGAATTCTCAGGTCGTGCCCTTCCAGCGTTCCCGTGCTTATCGGGGCGGCATCGATCCGCCACTGCTGATTCAGTCCGTTGTGACAGGGAAACACCTGGACGAAGTCGCTTGGCTGGGCCAGACCGCCGGCTACGTCCAGGCACCAAAACCCGGGATCCGGACTGATCAGCACCACATTGACCACTTTGCCAACAAACGGATGGGGCACCTGCTGATAGGCTGGGAGTGAGCCGTATGCCGCGGCTTCCGCGGTCACCTCGGTAGGCTCGCTCGGGTGCCTCTCACAGGCGGCCAGCAAAAGAGCGAAGCCCAGCACCACGCCCAGGTATGTCCGTGATCCAGTCATTGGTTCCCCCAGTCTGAGAGAAGGCGCCCAGCCCGGGCGCGGGTCGTAGCCTTACACTGGATCGACGTTTGGGCTGGGGCGGGATTCCCGAGTCTAATATGCCTTGACAGGTATATGCCTGTCACGGTATATTAGAGTCATGGAATCTGTCTTCGAGATCATCGCGGAGCCGAACCGCCGGGCCATTCTGGGTCTGCTGGTCGGGTCGGAGCAGTCGGTGGGGGAGATCGAGCGCCAGCTCCGGATGCCCCAGCCGACGGTCTCGAAGCATCTCCGGGTGCTGCGGGAGGCGGGTTTCGTGGAATCCACGGTGGATGCCCAGCGCCGTCTCTATCGATTGAAGCCGGAGCCATTCAAGGAAGTGGATGCCTGGCTGGAGCAGTTCCGCCGATTCTGGTCCAGGCATCTCGACGCGCTGGAGCGCCACCTCGACCAGATAGATGAGAAGACCACGTCCAGAAAGAAGCCAGGGAGAAAGTCATGATGCGTGCTCGATCGACCTACGCACCGGGTCCTGCCAGTGGGGCTCGGGTAGAGAAGGATGGGGAGAAGTGGACTCTGGTTGTGGTAAGAGACCTGCGGCACCCGCCGGAGAAAGTGTGGGAGGCGCTGACCGATCCCAACCATCTGCGGGAGTGGGCCCCGTTCGACGCGGACGTAAGTCTGGGGAAGACCGGAGCCAGGGTGAAGCTCAGTACGGTGGGCGCCCCGGTGGCGCAGGTGGCCGAGACCAGGATCACCCGGGCCGAGGCTCCCCGAGTGCTGGAGTACAGCTGGGGGGCGCAGGATCTCCGCTGGGTGCTGGAGCCAATGGCCGGCGGTACCCGACTGACTCTGTGGCACAATATCGATCGCGGCTTCATCGCCATGGGCGCGGCTGGGTGGCAGATCTGTTTCGATGTGCTGGATCATCTGCTGGGAGAGAATCCCATCGGCCGCCGAGTGGGAATGGAGATGATGAAGGACGAAGGGTGGAAGCGGCTGCACTCGGAATACGCCAAACAGTTCGGCCTGGGGAGGGCTCAATGACCTGGAACAGTGGGATGCGGCAGTTTCACCGCTGGATGTCGGTACTCTTCACCGTCACCGTGGTCGCCAACTTCGTGGCCATGGCTATGAACGGCGGGGTGGCGCCCATGTGGGTGACCTACTCACCCTTGTTCCCGCTCTTCCTCCTGTTTATCACCGGGGCATACATGTTTGTCTTGCCCTACCTGGCTCGTCGCCGGAGCGGGGGTCAGTCATGAAGAAGCCGGCGGGAATCCAGGGTGCCGCGGCGTCGGAACTGATCGACCAGCGAATCGCCGAATTGGATGACTGGCGGGGGAAGACCCTTGCCCGAATGCGCCGGCTCATCAAGCAGGCCGACCCGAATGTGGTCGAAGAGTGGAAGTGGATGGGGACCCCGATCTGGTCGGATAACGGCATCATCTGCACCGGCGAATCCTATCAGAGCGTGGTGAAGCTCACCTTCCACAAAGGTGCGTCGCTCAAAGACCCGGCCGGTCTCTTCAACTCCAGCCTGGAAGGCAATGTGCGCCGTGCGATCGACATCCGGGAAGGGGAGAAGATCAACGAGCCGGCCTTCAAAGCCCTGGTCTTGGAGGCGGTGAAGCTGAACAGTGCAGGGAAGGGCAGCGCTTCGAAGGTCTCCACGCGACGGAAGAAAGGCTAGCCTCGTGCCCCAATCGCGCTCGGCGTACACCGCGGCATTTCTCTGCACGGCCTTCTTCGTCTCGGGCGCCTCGGCCCTGATCTTCGAGACACTCTGGTTCCGTCAGGCCAGCCTCGCCTTCGGAAGCAGTGTGTGGGCCTCGAGCCTGGTACTATCGGGCTTCATGGCGGGTCTGGCGCTCGGCAGCGTCATCGCGGTCAGGCGGGGGGCCCGTCTCGGCCCGCCGGTCCGGGCCTACGCGCTGTTGGAGACGGCGATCGCCGTGTCGGGAGTGGCCCTGGTGTTCGTACTGCCGTCGCTGGGAGCCCTCACCGCGCCGCTCCTCCGTCCGGTCGTCGAGCATCCCTGGGTGATTAATCCGATCAGGCTGGTGCTCGCCTTTGCCCTGCTGCTGATCCCCGCAACGGCTATGGGGCTCACGCTGCCCCTGATCACCGAGGCGCTGGTGGCTGCGGATCCCAACTTCGGCCGGGCGCTGGGCCGGCTCTACGGGTGGAACACCCTGGGCGCGGTGGCCGGCTCGCTGGTGGCGGAGACCCACCTCATCGGAGGGTTGGGAATCCGGGGCACCGCTCTGGTGGCCGGCACCCTCAACCTGCTGGCGGCGGCGAGCGCCGCGGTCCTGTACCGTTCGCTTCAGACCCAAAGCTCCACTGCTCCGGCTGCGGCAGTCGCCCCAGCCCGCCTGCGGGGCAACGCCTGGTTCAGCGCGGCGTTTCTTTCCGGGTTCGCCTTGCTGGCGCTCGAAGTCGTTTGGTTCCGCTTCCTTCTGCTGTTCGTGACCGGCACCACCCTGTCCTTCGCAGTGATGCTGGCGGTAGTCCTCGGGGGGATCGCGCTGGGCGGTCTGGCAGGCTCGCTCTGGTTGCGGCGGGATGAGACGAGTGAGCGGTACACCTTCGTCGTCCCGATGGCAGCAGGGGTGTTGTGCGCTGTGACCTATGCCGCCTTCCCTCTGGTCCTGGCCCCGTTCGGAGATAAAGAGATCAGCGGCTTTACCCCGGTGCTCCGGGTGGCGCTGCCGCTGATGCTGCCGATCTCGCTGCTCTCGGGGGCGTTCTTCACCTTGGTTGGCGCCGCCCTTCGCCGGGAGTACCCCTCGGCGGCCTCGGCGACCGGTGGACTCACCTTTGCCAACACCACCGGCGCGGCCCTAGGTGCGTTCGTCGCCGGATTCCTGCTGCTTCCCAACCTGGGCATGGAGGCGTCCTTCTTCGTAATTGCGCTGGTGTACGGCGTAATTGGACTGATCCTCTTCACCCGCTCCAACGCCAGGCGGCCGGTGCTCTACGCCGCGGGCGGAGGCCTCTTCCTCGCACTGGCGTTGTTTCCCTGGGGCGCCATGCAGAATCGCTATCTGAAGGCCGCGGCCGGACGCTGGTTCAAGGGGCGGGAATGGCGGGTGGTGGGAGTGCGTGAGGGACTCGATGCCACCACGATGTACGTGGAAGGGCTGGCCTTCGGAGGGGCGCACCAGGGGTATCGGCTGGTCACCAACTCGCTGTCGATGTCGACCACCGAGTACGACGCACGGCGTTACATGAAACTGTACGTCTATCTCCCCGCCGCGGTGCATCCCAGACTCAAGAGTGCACTCCTGATCAGCTACGGAGTCGGATCAACAGCCAAGGCGCTGACCGAGACCTCCACGCTCGAGTCCCTCGACGTAGTAGATATCTCGCGAGACGTTCTGGAGATGAACTCCGTCGTCTTTCCCGACTCGGCCGACAGCCCGTTGCGCGACCCACGGGTGAGAGTACACATCGAGGACGGCCGCTACTTCCTCCAGACTACCGACCGGCACTTCGACCTGATCACCGGAGAACCCCCACCGCCCCAGATCGCTACGGTAGTCAACCTGTACACCCGGGAGTACTTCCAGCTGGCCCACCAGCGGCTGAATGAGGGCGGTTTCGTCACCTATTGGCTCCCACTCCATTCGTTAGGCGACGGGAGCGCCCGAGCCATCATCAAAGCCTTCCTCCAGGTCTTTCCCGACGCCTCCTTGTGGCATGGCCGGTTGGAAGACGTGATGCTGGTGGGGTCCCGTCAGGCAACCGGTCCGGTTTCGCTTGACTGGTTCGAGCGGCAGTGGAAAGACCCGCGCATCGCCGGCGAGATGAAGGCTCTGGGATTTGAGCAACCGGAGCAGCTGGGCGCGTTGTTCATCGGGGACGCCGACTACCTCAGGGAACTCACTCGTGATACTCCTCCGCTGACCGACGATTTTCCCAAGCGGATCCTTTCGGATACCCCAGTCGGGGTAACGATCAACCCGCTCTTTACCAAGCTGCAAGACAGCCGGAGCGCCCAGGATCGATTCACTGCCAGCCCGCTGATCCGACGGCTCTGGCCCGAGCCAATGATCGGGCGAACCGGACCCTATTTCGAGCTCGAGCGGATCGCCAACAATCTCCTGGTGACGACCGCGCCGGTGTACCGGGATCCGGCCGATCTCCACCGGGTGATCACTGGCACCACGCTTACAGCGCCGGTGCTCTGGTTCATGGGGACCACGTCCGATGTTCAGCGCGCCATCGGCACCCTGAGTCCAGAGCAGCGGTCTCAACCGATCTGGCAGTATCAGCTCGCGGCCGGCTACCTCTCGGAGCGCAAATTCGGCGAGGCCTTGGAGCCGTTTCGTCAGGCGGAGCAGCGTCCCGCGCTCTTCGCCACGGCGCGCTTGTTCCGGATCTACGCCCTGTGCCAGCTGCGGCGCACCCAGGAGGCCCTGCCACTGATGGCTGAACTCCGGTCCCAGCAAGGGACCCAGCCATGGTTCGAGCGGTGGCGGGCCTTCCTGGGTCAGTCCTGCGGGATTACCTAGTCGGGACGGCTGGGCGGCTTTACGGCTTAAAGTACTTGACAGTATAGCCGCAAGGCCGAATATTCCTCCCCCATGAGCCAACCACTTCAGGGGACCAAAGACGAGCCAAGGCTGGTCTGGGCCTTGGCCGTGCCGGTGGCCGCGCTGGGGACCTGGGTTCTGTTCGATGCCCGTCCGGGCATCAACTGGGTCCTCTGGACCGGCGCGGCGGTGGCCGGTCTCTCGGTGCTCACCCTCCGGCGCAATCCGCCTGCCTCACTGCCGGTACTTGCCCTGGTTTCGGTGCTGATCGCCGGGGCCGCCGCGGTCACCAGCAATCAGGAAACCATCCCGCTGATCTGCCTCAGCATTGTCTTCCTGCTGGCCCTGCAAATGTTACTGGCTTCGCGGGGCTCTCTCCGGACGCTCACCGTGGTCTTCGCCGCAATCGCTCCCTTGATTGCGTTCATGACCGCGCTGATCCAGGCCACTCGCCGAGTGGTCGAAGCCACCAACCTGATCCGGTCCGACCGGGCTCGGGGGTGGGTTCGGGGTCTGGCAATCACCCTTCCGGTGCTGATTGTGTTCACCTTGCTGCTGGCCGAGGCGGACCCGGTCTTTGCATCCTGGCGGGATGGAGTCAGCGCGCTGTTGGCGAACTGGGACTTTGTCCCCCGGGGGATCTTCTTCGGGTTTCTCATGGTCGTAGTGCTGGGCGCCTACGGCTATGCCTCGCGCGAGTCGGAGCGAGTCCCTCTGAGCGAGGGGCTGCCGATGAATCGCTGGCTGGGAATGACGGAGCGGCTGCTGCTGATGGGCGGCATTGCGGGATTGTTCTGGCTCTTTCTGGCCGTTCAGCTGGGCTACCTCTTCGGCAACCTTCCCCAGATGGCGGCGTCCGGCGTTACCTTCGCCGAGTACGCCCGCCGCGGGTTCGGCGAACTCACCGTGGTCGCCTCGGCCAGTGCGCTGCTCATCGTCGGGTCAGAGCTGTTCGGGAAGGACCATGGCCGAGCGGGACTGCTCCGCTTCTTCACCTTCGCTGTCATTGCTGCCGTGCTGCTGCTGCTCGGCTCAGCCTTTCGCCGGGTGCTGCTGTATGAAGCGGCCTACGGCTTCACCACGGCGCGGCTCTACGCCCAGGTCTACATGGGTGCTGTAGCAGCGGGCCTGGTGGTGCTCGCGCTGGAAGTGGCTCGCCAGTTTGACCCAGGGCGACTCTTTCGGCGGGCTGCCGCGGCGGCGCTGGTGCTCTTTATCGGTCTGATCTACTGGAACCACGAGGCCTGGATCGCGCGGCAGAACATCGATCGCTTCGCGAGCACCGGGCAGCTCGACATTCCTTATCTGGCGAAGGAGCTGTCGCCGGACGCGATCCCGGCGATCGGAGAGCGGCTGGCTTCGCTGCCGGAGCCGGCGCGGGACGAGCTGCGGCTGGCGGTGCTGGAGCAGTCGACCAGGCGGAAGTTGGATAAGGAGCCGAGATGGTTCGAGTGGAATCGGTCGCGGAGCAGAGCGCGGGAGGTGTTGGCGGAGAGGTTCAAAAACCCGTAGGCCGGCGCTACTCGCTCCGTAACGCCGTCATCGGGTCGACCCGCATCGCCCGGCGCATCGGTCCGAGGCCGGCGATCAACGCCACCAGCAGGAGCAGACCCGAGACGGCCACCAGAGTTGCGGGGTCGGTGGGAGTAACCTCGAAGAGTGATTGCTGAAGCACCCGGGTGATGGCTATCGAGCCGACCAGCCCGAGAACCAAGCCCGGAACCACCAGCGCCAGCGTCCGGCGCATCACCACCCCGACCACATCGTGCGGCACTGCGCCAAGCGCGACCCGGACGCCAAGCTCGTGGGTCCGGGCGGCGACGTCGTACGCCAGTACACCGTAGGTCCCCACCGCAGCGAGCACTAACGCTAGCGCCGCAAAGATCAGCAACAACCGAGTCTCGAAGCGCGAATCGCCCATCGAGGTCGCGACGACCTCATCCATCGGGCGAATGTTGCGGGCCGGCACCAGGGGACTCAGCTGGCGGATGATCGCGCGAATCGATGGGGCCAACTCTTCGGCCGTTCGGGTGGTGCGAACCGTGAAGTTGACGTCGCTGATGAACGGGATGATGCCGGACTGGGCCAATGGGAAGTACTGGGCATCGTCGCGTCCAGCCGTCAGGCCCTGCTGCACGATATCGTCGACCACGCCAATGATGGTGTTCCAGTCATCCTCCCCATCCTTGGTGGTACGCTGACCAATCGCGCCGCTTCCATCGGGTGGCCAGTATTTCCGCGCGACCGAGCGGCTGATGATTGTGACCGGAAGAGATGACTCGATGTCGCGACTGTCGAAGTCGCGGCCGGCAAAGAGCGGGATGCCCATCGAGCTGAAATACCCCGGCGAGATCACCAGCTTGTCGACTACATGCTTGGACGTCTCATTGACGCCGTCGATGTGAAGATCCCCGCTCACCAGTCCTCCACCTGCCAGCGGCATCCAGTTTACCATCGCCGCCGACTCCACTCCGGGTACCTGCCGCAGACGATCGAGCAACCCGGTGTGAAAGGTGCGAACCGCCGCCGCACTGGGATACGACGCGTTTGGCAGACTCACCCCAAAGGTCACCAGCCCGCTGGGGCGGAATCCCGGATCGACCGCGCGCATCCGGGTGAAACTCTTGAGCAACAATCCGGCGCCGGTCGACAGGACGATCGCCAATGCCAGCTGGGCGATCACGAACACCCGGCGGAGCCGGTCGTGGGTACCGGCCACCGTACGACCGCTGGTCGCCAGGGTCTCGCGGGGGTCCTGCCGGGTGCTGGCGAGGGCGGGGAAGATCCCGCAGACGATACCAGCGATGAGGGCAACTCCGAATGTGGCGGCGAGCACCCGCCAGTCGACGCTGATCTCCTGGCCTCGGGGAATCCGTCCTTCCGGCGCGGTCGCGAGGAGGATCCGCACTCCCCACACGGAGAGCATCAAGCCGGCCGCTCCGCCGATGCAGGCAACCAGGGCGCTCTCAGTCACCAATTGACGGATGATCCGTCCCCGTCCAGCGCCCAGCGCAATCCGGACACCGATCTCATGTCCCCGGGTTGCGGCGCGGATGAGCAGCAGGTTCGCGACGTTGGCGCAGGCGATCAGCAGGACGAACGAAACGGCGCCGGTGAATATCCAGAGCAACGGTCTGGTCCGGGCCACCAGCAAGTCGACCAGCGGCTGGACCGCCGTGATCATGGCGCCTGGATTCTCGTTCGGGGAGGGTGTCAACCGGGTGAGCATTGACTCCAGTTCCCGTCGGGCCGCGTCGATCGAGGTTCCGGGAGCGAGCCGCGCGATGACCGGGCGGAGAATGAAATTGTTCGGCTCCGGCTTGGCCGAGAGGGGGGTCCACAGTGCCGAGCCCTGGGGGAAGTCGAACGTCGGCGGCATGACGCCGATGACGGTGTAGGCCTCACCATCGAGGGTGATCGAGGTGCCGAGCACCGAGGGTGAAGCGCCGAAACGATTGCGCCAGAGCTGGTCGCTCAGGAGCACGACATGATCGGCACCCTTCTCTTCCTCGGCGGCGGTGAAGGTCCGGCCGAAGGCGGCCGACACGCCGAGAGTACTGGTGAGATTCGCCGTGAACATCGCGCTGCGGAGTCGCTCCGCATCGTCGGTTCCCGTCAGCGTCATCTGGGCCGGCGAAAAGCTTGCCAGCGAAGCGAAGGCCCGCGACGGGAGGGTGCGCAACTCCGCAAACGCGTGATCGCTCAAGCCGGTTGGCACGTTGGCCCAGCGCCCCGCCGGCCAATGGGAGAGAATGACCAGCCGGTCCGGATCCTCAAAGGGCAGCGGTTTGAGGAGGGCGCCGTTCACCACGGTGAACATCGCCGTGTTGGCGCCGATGCCGAGCGCAAAGGTGGCCACCGCGACCAACGTAAAGGTGGGTGACCGGCGCAGGCCCCGGGCTGCCTGGCGGAGATCCCGAACCAAGGTGTCCCACCAGACACCACCCCACATCTCTCGAGTCACTTCGGCGACATGGGTAACGTTGCCGAACTCGCGGAGGGCGTTTGCCCGTGCCGAGGTCTCTGACTCGCCCCGCTCGATCCGCTGGGCCACGGCCATCTCGATGTGGGCCTGGAGCTCCTCGCTGAGCTCCGCTTCGCGGGCGTTACCTCTCCACGGCCACCTCATGATTCACCTTCGGCGATGGGCGGGTTCAGGATGCCTTGAATCGCCTGGGTCATCCGCTCCCACTTGGTGCGCTCGGCGGCGAGCCGTTTGCGGCCGGCTACGGTGAGACGGTAGACCCGCACCCGTTGACCTTTATCGGAGCGGTCCCACTCGGCCTCAACCAGCTTGGCGCGTTCGAGGCGATGGAGCGCAGGGTAGAGGGAGCCGGTATCGACCTGGAGGGTGTCGCTCGTGTGGGCCCGGATCATCTGGGCCAGGCCGAAGCCGTGCTGGGGTCCCCAGCGGAGGGTTTGCAGGATGATGAAGTCGAGCGTGCCCTGGAGCAGCTCGATGCGGGATTGTCCGCCGGACATGGGGGACCTGTGCCAAGGGTGTAGGCCGTCTACAGCAAAGCTGGAGAATGTCTACACCCTTATGGGTGGCGCGTCAAGCGAGGCCCCGGCCGCTAGAGCTCCCGGGTCACCCGGGCTGCGGCACTTTCCGGTTCCGGTTCGGGAGTGAAGTCCTCGCCGGGATTGATGAACTGGTCCGCCTCGAAGCGATACTGACGGTCGTAGAGCTGGCGGTAGCGTCCTCCCAACGCGAGAAGCTCACGATGGGTGCCGCGCTCCACGATTTCCCCGGCTTCGAGCACCAGGATCTGGTCGGCGGTCACAATGGTGGAGAGGCGGTGCGCGATAACGAAAGTAGTGCGGCCGCGGCGCAGCGAGCGCAGGCCGTCCTGGATCTGCGCTTCGCTCTCGCTGTCCAGGGAGCTGGTGGCCTCATCCAGAATGAGAATACGGGGGTCGGCCAGAATCGCGCGGGCGATGGCGATTCGCTGACGCTGGCCGCCGGAGAGTTTGACCCCGCGCTCGCCAACGACCGTGTCATAACCCTGCGCGAAGCCACGGATGAATTCATCGGCATGGGCAACCTGCGCTGCGGCCTCGATCTCAGCCCGGCCGGCGTGGGGGTTCGAGAAGGCGATATTCTCGGCCACGGTGCCGTCGAACAGGAAGTTGTCTTGCAGCACTACTCCAATGGCGCGACGGTACTCCCGCAACCGCAGCGAAGCGAGGTCCTGCCCGTCCACCGTAACCCGGCCCCGCTCGGGCCGGTTGAAGGCCATCACCAGACCGATCAGGGTGCTCTTCCCGCCGCCGGACGCCCCCACCAGTGCGGTGGTCGTGCCGGCCTGGGCGGTGAAGTTGATTCCCTTGAGGACCGGCACACCGGGAGTGTACTCGAACCAAACGTCCTCAAAGGTCACATCGCCGCGGAGCCCGTCCACCGGTATTCGAGTCGGGTCGGCTTCGTCTTCGGTGGCCAGGTGACGGATCTCGCGAATTCGATCGAGTCCGGCGAAGGCCTCGGTGATCTGGGTTCCAATCGACGCAATCTGGATCAGCGGCGCGGCCATCAGGCCGGTGAAGAAGATGTACATGATGAGATCGCCCACGGTCATGGCGCCGGCCAGTACATCCCGGCCGCCAACCATGATCAGCAGCACCCCGATGGCGCCCACAATCGCCGAGGCAAAGGCTCCGGTACCGGAGATCGCGGTCATGGACCGGGCCACGTTGCGGAAGAGCCGGTGGGCGCCGGTGGCAAAGACGTAGCGCTCACGCCGTTCGGCGGTGTAAGCCTTGACGATCCGGATGCCGCTCAGGGTCTCGGTCAGCCGACCGGTGACTTCAGCGTTGATCTTCCCCCGTTCCCGGAAGAGCGGCCGCAACCGGGCGAAAAACAGCGCCATCGCCCCGGCAAAGAGCAGCAGGATCGCGATGGTCACCAGGGTCAGCTTCCAGTTGAGCCAGAACAGCACCGAGACTGCAATACCAGCAGTGAGGAATCCGCCGACCAGCTGGACCAATCCGGTGCCGACCAGGTTTCGGATTCCTTCGGCGTCGCTCATGATCCGGGAAATCAGGACTCCGGTTTTGGTAGAATCGAAATAGTTGATGGGCAGCCGGGCAATGTGAGCCTGAACGGTTTTCCGCATATCGGTGATGGCCCGCTGAGCCGCCACGCCGAGCACCTGGGAAATGGCAAACCCGGTAATCGCCTGAAGCAGGGTCGCGGCGCCTACCGCCAGCGCGATCCGGGGCAGCAAGTCGGCCTGCTGCTTTGTGATGACGCCGTCGATGAGGTACTTGGATGAGGCGGGCAATACCAGCCCGGCCAGCCGATTCACCAGCATCAGGGCCAGGCCGAGGGACAGGCGCCATCGATAGACCCAGATGATGCCTCGAGCTTCGGCCCAGGCATTCCGGTAGTCGAGCTTTCGCTTGGCGGGCTTGTCGGGCAGGGGAGCAGGCATTGGGAGAAGTTAAACCAGGCCAACCCTGAGAGCCTGGCCGCCAAGACAACGCCCTCGCCAAATGGTGAGGGCTTGCTGAGTCGGGACGGCGGGATTCGAACGGAAAGCGGCGAGTCGAGCGAGCCGCGGCGACTAAGCCGCAGTTACGACAAAGCCCCCGCCGTTTGGCGGGGGCTGAGTCGGGACGGCGGGATTCGAACCCGCGACCCCCTGAACCCCATGCTGCACTTGACGTTACGCGATTTCTACAAGTTGTTGAACCCACGCGCTGTTCTGGGCATCGGCGTTGCGGTTCAGGGGCCCTTCGGGGCCCTTTGTTGCGAGAAACTCACAACGCTACTCACAACACGCGAGATCCCCTGCTCTCCGTTCGTGGGGTCGCCAACCTGGTACAGGTTCCGCGCGTGCGCTGACTCCATGCCGATGCTTGCGGTCTCCATGCCTTAGTTCACCGAAGCACCGCACCCGGACACTACCCAGGGTTGCCGGGTCACGATGCCACGCCTCCCGGCGCTCCCAAACCCAGTGCCCGCGTCTCGCGTTGCCCTGCCCGCACTTTATCGTACCTTGAAGGTGGAACCGTCTTGCCGCCTGGCGCTAGCGACAAACGCCGTCCCGGTTCGGGGGCTCTCCTGCATTTCACGCCGGGGACGGCACGTTGTTGGCAGAAAGACGTGCCCGCAACGTAAGTCAACAACGGGTTAGGCACGTAACTCGCCTCTTGAGGGCGCCATGAGAGTACGGTCGTCAATCCTGGACAGTGAATCCGAGAGACAGCTCTTCGCGGCGATCTCCGGGTCATGGGAACCGAAGTACCGCCTGTACCCACAAGTTCCTTTCACCAATCTCGTCGAATTGGATGACAGGGCGCTGTCCGCAGCCGAACTCAGCTTCCTCCACAAGTCGAGCGTGGACTTTGCTCTTGCGCAACAGGACGGCACCCCACTCCTCGGCATTGAGTTCGACGGCATCGCACACGGGATTAGTACTCGAGGCCAGTACCGACCGGGAGTTCCTCTACCCTCCGATCGTGGCAGGGCGTGGAAACTGGGCCTAAAGCTCAAGGTCGCCGAAGCAGCTGGGTTCCCCTTCGTCGTCATGTCCTACGACGAGAAGGCCATCCTCGAAGAAGCAACCCATTTGACTATCACTCACGGCATCGTTGGCAGCTTTCTCGCCCGCGTCGCCTCCCAGAAGCGAATTGCAGAGCTTGTGGAGGAGGAAGCCGACACTTTGGCTCACCGCTCACCCGATGAGCGGCACGAGCATATCCAGGACATGGTCATCGCCGCCGAGCTGGATTCCGACTACGACTGGAACCCTGTATTCAGGCGCTCCATCGAGCTCTCCGAAGCGTTGCGCGAAGCCTCACCCATGGCCACCATCGGGCATTCTTACGATCAGGACCCCCCTCGTCCAGAGCACTGCGATCCGATGGAAGACGATTGCGACGTGGATACCTTTGAGAGATGGTGGACCTCCGTGCGCCGCCACGGAGTAACGTGCACGATCACTACACCGGACTGGGCGCTCTCCCGGACTGTGTGGGTTCGCAACTTCGAAGGGACCGGGGTCACCCCATTTGGATGGATGGATGAGCTCTCGGAACTTGTCACCATCCCTGAGGCGCTTCGCCACCTAGCCGCCGGTACCGTACCGTGAACACGCTGCCTAACCCGCGACTGCATCAGCCAGGGCGCGGCCGAGGGATTAGCTCAGGCTCGCACAACCCGTCGGGGTCGCGTAGGTTCACCGCACTTTGCCGCGCCCTCCAGGTGATGCGCGGTCGTTAGGCTACCCCGAGGAGCGTCATGGCCGATCTCGATCACCGCTATGACATAGATAGTCGGACGAAAGCTTTCGAGCTTCACGAGCGTGGGCTGCTCGTGTGCCTAGCGGGCCCCGGCACAGGTAAGACCTACTCGCTCCTTGCGCGAACTGCTGCCCTCACTGCGCGCTCCGCCACGCCCGACACCATTTGCTACCTTACGTTCATCAAGGAAATCAGCAACGCATTCGTAGATGACTACCTTCAGCGGTTTGGTGATGGAGCATTCGCGAGTACGCCACGCATCACGACGCTGCATAGCTTCGCTTGTCGCGTACTCCGCAACCAGGGCTTTCGCATTGGCTATGATGGCGACCTGTCTTTCGGTAACGTCACTGAGGCTGATGACGCGGGCGAGGCGTTTCTAGAGGACCTCCTTCGGCTCGTCAACCGTGATGACTGCAGGACGGTTCCGCAGCTGCGCCACAACTTCAACACCATCAAGGCGGCGTGGCGGGACGGTGTTGACCCCGCGACCTTGCCAGAACCGGCATCTTCGATTTTCGCAACCGGCCTCACGCTGTTGCGTTGCTATCGGCTTGTTGATTGGGATCAAACCATACCGACCGCTCACTCGCTATTGACTACAATTGGAAAGCTCCCCGAGTGGATAACCAAGATCCGCCACTACTTTGTCGACGAGTACCAGGACTTCAATCGCGCCGAACAGGCAGTGATCGAGTTCCTTGCAGGGCACGCGGAGTCGATGGTAGTGGTCGGGGACGACGACCAGAGTCTCTACGGAGGGCGAGGAGCATCCCCAGACGGACTTCGAGCCCTTTACGCCAATCCGCAATTCGATCGCATCTCACTCTCGAGGTGCTATCGGTGCCCCGAGGCCATTGTGGCTCCGACAAACACGTTCCAAGCCGCTATGAGCGGTACGCCGAGGCCAATGGTTGCATCGAAAGCTGGGGGTGAGGTCCTCTCGTATCGGTTTAAGAGCAGCAAGGCCGAAGTAGCGTTTCTCACGGGCTACCTGCTAGCTCGAATCGCGGAACTGCCTAGCGCACCAACGCCGAAGGACGGGATCGTTTGCCTGTTCCCAAGCAAGCGAGTGTTGAATGCGTATTTCGACATGCTATCCCCAGCCGTGCCCTGCAAACGACGCAAGCCCGAGGCGACTCCACATCGCGCGCTTCTTGCCGTTATGCTCCAATTGCTGCGCAAGCCTGGCCAGCGCTTCCTGGAGCGTCTCCTCCTGTGTCAGTATGGTGACGTGAAGCCCCGGCATCGCAAGATGATTGTCGAGCGCATCATGGAACGAGACATCTCACCGTCCAAGGCCTGTGAATCCCTCATACAGGATCAGTCTCTCACCAAGACTGCCCTCACCTCCGCTCGCTCTTTCACTGGCCTCTGCGCGTCGCTCACAGCACGTGACCTACCTCAGGTCGCGCAATTCCTGTGGTCAGCGCTAGGAGTCTCAAGCCAGAACGCACTAGCCCAACTAGATGTGCTCATTGACGCGGACGAAGCCGACTCAGGCGACTTGATCGACGTCATTTGCGACACACTCCTCCCAGACACCGCACCGCCACCAGACGACCCTCGCGCCGTGCTGTTCCTCACGATGCACGGCTCCAAGGGGCTCACCAAGCGCACCGTTGTGATTCCAGGACTCGAGGAAGCGTGCTTGCCGGGTGAAGTCGCTGGCAATGAGCTGGCGGAGAAGATGCGCCTATTCTTTGTTGCCCTTTCACGTTCCACTGAGCGCCTTTTGCTTACGTTCCCACAAAATCGAGGAGGCAATGATAGCCTCAACTTCGTGATGCCAGGACGTGGCATAGGAAGCCATTTCATTGCGCAGGCCGGCATCGGGACGACCTATCACCAATAGTAGTGTCGCTGGAAACCAGTACAGTCTAATTGCGGGTCGTAGCTGCCGGCGCGGCCTGCCGTCTGGTACATTGCGCCGAGTCTGCATCGGCTGCTGCCGCGGTGAAGCCCTGATCGTTAGGGTGCGTATCGACCTTGAGAGGCTAAGTGAACATTCGTCTTGTGGCCCTGAAGGTGGGCGACGAGCTCAAGTATGACGCCACAGTCAACGAGATCGGGCGCATTGCTTCGGCAATGTTCCGGTTCGAGAAGGAGAGATTCCCCAACGACTCGATTACTTCTGTTCGCGCTCAGCTCATCTACGACTGGCTAATGAGCCTAGCCAAGCAACGCATGGAGCCTACCGAGCGGGAGTCCCTCGTCGCAAAGTTCTGTCTCGCCGTGTCACCGGAGGCCCATAAGCCCGCCATAGAGGCGATCCTTGTGGAAGGTGGGCTCTCCGACTCCGAGGCAACCAGAGAGAGCCGGATGCTGTTTGCCGGCCGTCACTTCCACCCCCAGGTACAACTTCACGCTAGGCACTTGTATCTCCAGCGCAATTACTTCCACGCCGTGTTTGAGGCCGCCAAGGCTTACAACAAAGACGTAAAGACCAAAGCCAACACATCTAAGGATGGACAAGCCCTCATGCTGGAGGTGTGGGGTTGCGACAAAGGATCCCTCAAGATCACGCCCTGCCGGTCCGAAACGGATCGGAATGTTCAGGATGGAGTGAAATTCCTATCGGCTGGGCTGATGGCGGCAATCAGGAATCCCACATCCCATGAGCCGGCCGTAGATTGGCCGATCAGCGCCGAGGACTGCTTAGACGTACTCAGCTTCATTTCGTTCCTGTACCGGCGCCTAGATGCTTCTGTGTATGCCCCCTGACCTGCGCAGACCGGCCATCCCGCGGATGGGCGGTCGGCACGCCTGGCGCTGCCGCGCCACGACCCCTCAGCTCCTGCCGTGCCGCTAACCGCCAGCAAGGGAGATCATGCCTATGAAACCGCTACCGATCCTTTGGCAGCGACTCGTGAGTCCCGAGGGCAAGACTTGTGATCGTTGCAGCGCTACATATCAGGAGATCCAGCGCGCCATCGCCACCCTCACACTCTCGCTCCGACCCTTGGGCATTAAGCCGACGCTCAAGATCAAAGAGATAGATGAGAGGACGTTCAAGGCCAGCCCCTCAGAGTCGAATCGTATTTGGATCGCGGGGCGACCAATGGAGGACTGGCTTGGCGCAAGTGTGGGAAGCAGTCGCTGCTGCTCCGTCTGCGGGACATCGGAGTGCCGGACGGTCGAGGTAGAGGGAACTACCTTCGAAACCATTCCCGAAGAACTCTTCCTCAAAGCGGCCTTGGTTGCTTCCTCACACTTGTTGAGCGTCGGGCGCGAGTCGCGGGCGCCTGGAGGTCAGCGCCCTTAGCACAAAGCTCCAGCCATCATCGATAATCACTGGCCTCCAAGCCGCGCATCGGCACGCATCCGGTGGATAGATCTAGTACCTGCTACCGCCTGCGCCTGGCAATTTACGCGCACCTACATCCTCATCATCCCCTCATGCATGGTAAGCATCCGCTGCATCCGACCGATGTGCGCCTGCATTCTGTTCTTGAGGGCGGCGCCCGAGAGCCCTGGCAGCTCCGCCAGGTCCTGCCGCAGCGAGTCGCTCAATGTTGCCCAAGCCGAATCGGGCTTCATGTTCATCCCCCGCATGTCCGCCCCCATCGCGTCCATCATGCGGGAGGCGAGGTCCTGGTGGGCGGCCATCGCCGCTGCGATCTGAGCCGGCTGCATGGCCCCCAGCGAGTCCAGGTGGGCCCGCATCAGAGCCATCATCTGCATCCCCTGCATTGCCATCTGCATTCCGCCCCCCTTGCCGGCAGTGTCGGCCGCGGGCGGCTGTACCGCCTCCTGCTTCTTGCCGCACGCTCCCAGGGTGACAATCACAATCGCCAGAGCCACGTGAGTCACACGCATCGTTCAGCTCTCCCCTCCGCAAGTGGTTTCCATCCCTTCGCTATCCTTGACATTGCCACGAGCTAACGCGCCTGCCACTCGGTCAATCCTCGACGCCGCCAGATGAAGTACAGTACCGGAATCACCAGGAGCGTCAGAACTGTCGAGGTGACCATCCCTCCTACCATGGGAGCAGCGATCCGCTGCATGACCTCGGCCCCCGTCCCATGCGACCAGAGCGCGGGCAGCAGACCGAGCATGATCGCGGCGACGGTCATGAGTTTCGGACGCAGTCGGTTCACGGCACCGGCTTCGATTGCCTGCGTCAACTCTCCCAGCGTGGGCGTTCGACCCGCGCCAGCAATCTCCTCCCACGCATGATCCAGGTAGAGCACCATTACCACGCCTGTCTCGGCAGCCACCCCGGCGAGCGCGATGAATCCCACGGCGACCGCGACCGACAGGTTGAAGTCGAACAGCCACATCGCCCACACGCCGCCGATCAGCGCGAACGGGAGGCTCAGCATTACGATCGCCGTCTCTGCTACGGTGCCGAAGGTGAGGTACAGGAGCAGCATGATGACGGCCACGGTGAGCGGAACCACCACTTGCAATCGCGCCTTCACCCGCTCCAGCGCCTCGTACTGGCCGCTCCATTCGAGGCGGTAACCCGGTGGAATTCTCACCTCCCGGCCCACGACCTGTTTCGCCTCGGCGACGTACCCGCCGACGTCGCGGCCCCGGACATCGATCGAGACCAGGTCGTTGAGCTGGCCGTTCTCACTCCGGATCATTGGTGCCCCGGGCGCGAACCGGATGCTCGCAACCTGGGCGAGTGGCACCTGCATCCCTTCTTTCCCGCTGACCAGCAGGCGGCCGATGGCCTCCGGGCTGTCCCGGAAATCTCGGGCATAGCGGACCTGAACCGGGTAGCGCTCCCTCCCCTGTACGGTCGTGGTCACCAGGTCACCGCCGAGCGCCATCCCCAGTTCCTCCTGCACGTCCGCCGTCGTGAGCCCGTACCGGGCTAGTGCCTCCGCGTCCGGCCGGATATCCAGATACCGGCCGCCAAATGAGCGCTCGGCGTAGATACTGGCGGTGCCGCGAAGTGAGGAGAGGGCACCCTCAATGTCGTGTCCGATCCGCTGAATGACCTCCAGGTCCGGCCCGAAGATCTTGACCCCGAGCGTCGTCCGAATGCCGGTGGAGAGCATATCCGTCCGGTTCTTAATCGGCATGGTCCAGCTATTCACCGCGCCCGTTATCCTAAGCCGTTGGTCCATCGCGGCAATCAGGCGGTCCTGGCTCATGCCAGCCCGCCACTCCTCCTCAGGCTTGAGGTTGACCGTGGTTTCCACCATCGAGATCGGGGCCCAGTCGGTCGCCGTATTCGCCCGCCCCGCCTTGCCCCACACCGACTCCACCTCCGGGAAGCTCATCAGGATACTGTCTTGCACCTGCAGCAGTCTTCGCTGCTGAGTGAGCGACACGCTGGGCAGGGTGTTCGGCATGTACATCAGGCTACCCTCCCGGAGGGGCGGCATGAACTCGCTCCCGAGTTGACTGAGGGGCAGCACGGTGACCGCGAGCAGCGCAGTGGCCGCACCCAGCACGAGCAAGCGCCACCGAAGCGCCCACCGAAGGAGCGGTCGGTACACTGCCGCGGCCCATCGGTTGAGCGGGTTCGCATTCTCCGGCCGGATGCGCCCCTTCACAAAGAAGCCCATAAGCACCGGCACAAGGGTCACCGAGAGCAGGGCCGCGGCACCCATGGCGAACGTCTTCGTGAGCGCCAGCGGCCGGAATAGCCGCCCCTCCTGATCTTCCAAGGTGAAGACCGGTAGGAAGGAGAGGGTGATGATGAGCAGGGACATGAAAAGGGCCGGCCCCACTTCCCTGGAGGCGGCCAGCACCCGCTCCCAGTGTGGCCGGTCGGGCTCATGCTCGATGTGCTTGTGCAGGTTCTCGATCATCACGATGGCCGCATCGATCATCGCGCCGATAGCGATGGCGATGCCACCCAGGGACATAATGTTTGCGTTGATCCCCATCCACCGAATTAGCGTGAGGGCTGCCAGGATGCCCAGCGGCAGGGTAACGATTGCGACCAGGGCGCTCCGGGCGTGCAACAGGAACACGGCGCAGACCAGGGCGACAATCGCCGACTCCTCAAGCAATGTCCGGAGCAGCGTCGCGATGGAACGATGGATGAGCTCGGTGCGATCGTAGGTGCTGACGACGTGCACTCCGGACGGCAAGGAGGGTTCCAATTCATCGATCTTCGCCTTGACTCGTGAGACCACATCCAGGGCATTCGCGCCGATCCTCATCACCACGACGCCGCCGACAGCCTCCCCCTTTCCGTTGCGTTCGGCGATACCGACACGGAGATCCGAGCCCAGCGTCACGTCCGCCACATCACCCACCCGCACCGGCCGGC